>CAZGXM010000021.1:0-37332 GCA_964529795.1 uncultured Thermoanaerobacteraceae bacterium | reverse complement strand
ATACTGCCGAACCGGTACCTTTTATGATGTTTGACAGTTCAAACCGGGAAGCAAACGGACAGAATTATGACGAAAAATCCGCCATGACAGCGAGTTTCCACATTAACAAGGGCCCGGAGCTTATGAAATTCTTTTTAAAATAAGGAGTGAAAAGGACCCGGCGACCGCTTCGCCGGGTCCTTGCACGTTCTTTTTGCCCGTAAATTTTCACGGAAACACCACAATATTAGTAGCTACAGGCCTTTCTTTGCCATCTGACGGGCGGTTTAAAACTTTTCCGTTGAAGACAAACGTACTGGACCCGCCGCCGTCTAAATTGTACGCTTCCACAATGCCCAGTTCGTAAAGCTTTAACTGCAGGCTCTCGATACTGATACCTTCACTCCACCCCGACCTGCGCCCGTCAATGACAAGAAATAAAAAATCGCCATTGGCATATTGTCCTATCACAGTTCTGGGGTGTCTTTCCCTTTGCCACTTTTCCGGAATGGGCAGCGGTCGACCGTCATCAAATAGGATGGGAACAAAGCTGACCCCATACCAGGGCTTTGTCGCCAGCAGCTCTTCCTCTTCCGTATACAGCCCGCCAATTAAAATTCCTCTTTTGGTCCAACCGGAAAAAAACAGGTCATCATGCGTAGGTGTAAACCCGCCCACCAAATCACCGGCAATTACCGTGTTGCCGATAGGAAGCAATTTTTCTTCTCCATCCTGTACAGCCCTGTAAAAACCGCCACCGTTAACGCCGAAAATTGCTCCGGTCCTTGCCACTGCTTCGCTGGTGGTTTCCTTTTCTCCCAGGGTATCCTTAGCCAAAACCACCTGCATTACCCGGGAGTCAAAAAGCTTTACCTTTGCCGCATAACCCCGGTAATTATCCCCATTTATCCGAAACAACTTTATTTCCACCCGGTCGGAACGAAAAGTGTCAAAAGGCGTTCCTAATTTTCGCAGGATTTTTTGTTCGTAAATCTCATCCGACAGGACTTTTTGCGCCTGGCTTTTCTGTGCCAGTTGCCGCAGCAGTCGTTGTTGCAGTTCATACTGGCGCTGCTGTGCTTCCAAATTTTCCTGGATAAAACCGATACCGCTTTCTAGCGCTCTTACTTTGTCTTCATAGTGCAAAAGGTGCTTTTCCAAACTGGTTACCGGCAATAGCAAATCTTCTTTATGTATGGAAACATCGGGTATCCCCCGGGAAAACCCCAGGGCAACTCCCAGTAAAGGAGCTAACAAAAAAACGAGCAGCAGACTAATTTTTCGCATTACCATTCCCCTTCAGTATTTCCAGGCTCTTTTCCAGTTCCTCCAGTTGGTTATCCAATTCTTCAATCCTCGCGTTTAATTCTTCACGACTGGAATTGGACTGACTGAGAGTATCATCCGTATCCTCCAGGGCATCTTTGATTTCTTCCATCTCCCCAACCAACTGTATCACTTTCTCTTCCAACTCCTGGACATTAAGCGCATTAGTCTCTTGGACGGACTTGACCGCTTGTTCAATCATGTTTTTGGTTTTTGTGAAATTTTCAGCTATCCTGGTCTCCATATACCAGTAACCTGAATAAACCAAACCGGACCAAACAGCTACCAGTATAAACGTGGTCAATACGGTTTTCCAGACACTTTTCTTTTTTGTTCTCCTGCGACGGACGGTACCGGTTTGAGAGTTCAGCTTCCCTGTCATGTAAACACCACCTGATCAAGTATCTCTTACACTTAAAGAGGTTGTTCGAAAAGTCCACCGCAGGTAAGCGGCGAATTTCTGCGTTGCTCAGTCTTTGAGGCTGCTCACGTACGTCGCCAGTACGCTCCGCGCCTCAAAGCCTTCGCGGCCTTGAACTTCTTGCTTCTGCTACGATGGACTTTTCGAACACTCATTTACATTCAGACGAAATTCCAGCTAAAAAGTTACTTCATAAAGAAAAAAATCCCACGAAGGGATTAATTCGACAATAACGGACGCTTTCCTGCTTAACCGGTCTCGCTTTGAACATTGTCAGCTACGACCGGCAAATACAGGGTCACAACGGTTCCCTCTCCTTCCTGGCTGCGAACCACTATATCGCCGCCGTGGCCGGTAATGATTCTTTGGGTAATGGCCAAACCCAGCCCTGTACCTTCTTCTTTTGTGGTAAAAAACGGATTAAGGATATGGGTCAAATCCTGCTCAGTGATTCCTTTGCCGTTATCTTCAAAAGCAATGGCCACCTTATCCACTGTCGAGTAAAGACGGATATTTAACCGCCCGTTTTCGGACATAGCCTCAAAGGCGTTTACCATTACGTTAATAATCGCCTGGCGCAGTTGCTCTTTATCCCCGTTGATATGGGGGAAATAGCTGGGTATCTGCATGACTACCGAAATATCGTGCAGCCTGGCCTGACTTTCTAAAAAATCAATGATTTCCTGCAAAAGAACCGTCACGTCCAGAGGTTCCAGTTGTGGCGCACCAGGCTTTGTTAACAAAAGAAAATCCCCGATAAGACTTATTAGCCGGTCTAAATCCTCGTCAGCATATTTCAAATAAGTTTTTACAAGAGAGCCCTCGGCATTTTCCTTGGCCAGTTGACAAAAACCCTTTGCTGAAGTCAACGGATTGCGCAGTTCGTGCGCCAAACCGGCAGCCAGCTGCCCCACCAAAGCCATTTTTTCAGCCCGCTTCTGCTGTTCCAATTGTTCCCTTTGAAGATTTTCTTTGGCTTCTTCCAGGTGCCACATGGCCTGTTCCAACAAGTCTTCACCATTGGAGGCATCCTTGGGAAAACAGGCATAACCGGTTGAGATAGTCAGTTTTTTTACATTTAAAGTTCCCGCTAGCCGGACAGCATCTGTTTGCATGTGATTTATAAAGTCGTCAATTTCCTCCTTGGCCATATGGGTGAGAACGGCAAAGCGCACTCCCGGGAAAGAAAATGCCTTGTCAGTGAAATTGAGATTGCTGCGCAGTGCCGCAGCCATATTAGCAATAATTTTATTACCCATTGTATAGCCATATTTACTGTTATAATAATTAAAATCATCCAAATCGATTACCAGGAGCGAAAAAGGTTTCTTATTCTCTTTCCATTCAGCCATCTTTCCATTTAAGCATAATTCAAATTCCCGGTATCGCAGCAATTGTGTTTGCTCATCGTACCTGGCAAGCGTCTCAGCTTCCTCAATTTGTTGCTCTGTTTTCTCATAAAGGATCCTGATCAGGCGGAATTCCAAATACATGATGATAATAATACCGGTAACATAAAAGAAATGGTCATCAATCATCAGTTTGCTGCTGACAGTATGTAAAAGTGTGAACGTAACCAAAGCTGCAGAGTTCAGGTGGACTGATGCCATGCCCAGTGACTTTTTACCGCTGAGGCTGTATATGCCCGCAGGAATTAAGTATAAAAAATGATACATACTGCTATAACCACCGGTGCTATAAATAATAACATTCAGCAAGACATATCCGGAAACGAAACAACAAAAGTCCCAAATATTAATATCTTGCCGTTTGTTAGCAAGAAGGTGGCTCCCTAAAAAAATACCGAGCAAGATTGTCAGTTCCGCAAGCAATAGCTTGTCTTCTGTTCCCCTAACGCCAAAACCAATCACGATCAAGGGATAGATTGCAAAAAAAAGCATTACCTCCAGCAGTCCATGCTGCGGAAGCTGCCTGCGGTTAACCGTAAAACGGTGTATAAAATTCATTGGAAAAAATTCCCCTTCGCTCGCGCTCTTAAAAGACACAAGTATTGCTTTTCAACACTTTTACAAATCTTCCTGCAATGAAAAAACACTCTTTAATAGAAATATTGGAGATTTACGTCGAATCAAGCGATTTTGTAACCGCAAGGGCGACATATAATCTTTTTTGCTCAAAATACCATTGGCTGGAGAAGGATTTCGTCACAAAAACTCGAAATTTTTTGTTAGGCAAAATCAAGGGGTGATATCATGCCACGGGAAGCACTTCGGGAATTAATTAGCATCAAAGGTACCAGAAATGGTTTACTGATATACTGTAACGGTCAGGCAGACAGGGAAATTTTAAAAATAGACCTGGAAAAAAAACTAAAAGCCGGCAAGGGATTTTTTCACGGTGCCCGGTATTCCCTGCATGCCGTTTCTCCTCTAAACCAGGAACTTGAAAAAGAGTTACATACACTTTGTAAAAGTTACGGCCTGGTCCCGGCGGAGGATAAAATTATACCGCCCAAAGCCGTAAAAAGAAGAAAAAGGCAAGCGGAAATCCACCCGGCAAAGGAAAAAGAGAGCAGTAAAGACCCTGCAGGTGACACGCTGCTGGTGCAGAAAAGTTTACGTTCTGGGCACGAATTGACCTATGACGGCAACGTGGTCCTACTGGGCGATGTCAATCCCGGTGCGGAAATTACCGCCACCGGCAACATTCTGGTGATGGGGACGTTGAGGGGAATTGCCCACGCCGGCTGCAAAGGCGATATCAATGCCGTAATTATGGCCTACAAGCTGCACCCCAGCCAGCTGCGCATCGCGGACAAAATCGCCCGCTCTCCGAAAAGTCTCAACGAACGCGCTTATCCGGAGCTGGCCTACGCCACCGAGAAGGAAGGTATCATCATTGAAAGGTATAACCCCAATAAACGGCGGTAAGTTTAACTCTCCGGGAAAACATGGTCACCGAAAGCCTTGACCTCTTCATGACAGGAAGCGCATAATTCGCTGAAACCCTGGCGTAGTTGGTGGGTATGTAAATATGCATGGGAGGTATGACAGGTATTGCAGTCAACAACCTTGCTGGTATAATGCCTGCTCTCCTTGAATTTTAAATATATGCCTTGATGACAACTGCCGCACCGGTCAGACTGTTCCTGAGTATTGAAATCGGTGGCCGGATTGATGATATTACCATCGCCCGGCAACCGCAGGTGGTTTCCCGCCTCGCCGTGGCATTCCTCGCAGCCCATATCTTTTTGGCTGAAGTGTTTGGTCTGGTTATAGAACTTGTAAGCCGCGTGACACTTCAGGCATTGCTTGTTTTCGCCACTGCCGGCAGTAAATCCCCCGCCCACGGTGAATATGGCGGCGGGCAACCGGGGTGAATCGGGAAATTCACTCTCCTGCCCGGAGTTTACCAGGTATCCCTCGTTGGCCTGGCCCATTTCATGGCATACCTCACAGACACCCATATTGGGCAGCCTCTTCAGTGCCGATGAGCCGGACAGTTCCTCAATGTCATCACCGACAAAGTCCCCGTATCCCGCCCAGCGGATATCACCGATATAGCGCCTGCTGCCAATGGTTCTTTTCCAGTAATCCTCATTTGTACCGTGAGCCAGGTGGCATGTCAGGCAGGTAATACGGTCATCCTCCAATTTCAGCCATTCTGAACGCTTTTCACCGTTGCCTATTCCCCGGGGTTTGCTTCTGTTGATATCGTAATATACCCCTACCGCATGGCGATAGGCCTTTGAATAAGTTCCCACCATGTGTTCAGAGCCGGGATGTCCCTCATCCCCGGTATTGTAATCAGTGTGGCAAGCTCCACAAAACTCGTTAATTCCCCTTTGGTGAATGACCAGTTCATCCTCGGTCAGGTAATTTTTGATTTCCATTTCCACTTTCAGGGCGGGAACAAAAGATGCATAGAGATTATCACCAGGTTGCAGCAAACCCGGCCGCGGAAAAATACGTGTGTAGCCCTGGCTGTTATCCGGGATATAGTCCGCCCAGGTCAATTCCGCCGCACTGTCCCGGTCTATCCCTTTAAATATACGCACCCGGTACGGGTACCCAAATATCATCTGCAAGCGCCTGCTGCCATCCCCGGCCACGTAGGCTTCATCCTCTTTTGTCAGTTTTACCCGTTCCCGCCGCTCATTTATTGTCTGGATAAAGTTAGGGTCCGGATGAAGGGCGCGGGCATTCCCCCCCTGACCATGGGGACTATGGCAGCTGGTACAGGTAAAAGACTGGTCCCACTGTTTTAATTCCTCACCCCGGCGGGTCAAACCCGTCTTTACCCCGTCATCGGAACCACCTGGGGCAGCGGATATTTTAATGCTGCCGGTAATATGATGGTTGGACCTGTCCCGGGACTCTTTCGTGCCAAAAGCACCGCCATAAGCGGGCAGTGTACCTCTAGCGGTGATTATTTCTCCATTGACCACGTTGTAAGTGGTACTGACGGTACCGTCATGACATGCCATACACGTCTCATATACCGAATACCACTGTAAAAGGCCGGGGCCAACAGCACTATGAATGGCATGACAGGAAGCACAGGCATCGGTATCATTGGAATAATTGCTGTGCAGGCGATAACTTGCCGGGTTTTGTTCGTTGGGCAGATATATTTCAAAGGGGTAATAGTTTACCCCATCGGCGGTAAATTTTTCCTGTGGGCGCAGCCTGCGTAAATTCCCCTGGTAAACTTCGTTTGTGGTGGTGGGAAGATAATAATATTCTTCTGCTGACATTAAACGGTACTGGGCAGCAAAAGCGGGGGAAACCCAAAAACATAACATCAGCGAGAAAACTGCCGGTAGCAAGAACCTTTTGCAAACTTTGAACCCCATAATCCTACCCCCAAGCCAAAACGGGAATAATCGGTAACCTTTTAACGTCCCGGTTGCTTTTAGTCTCCCAAATAGCGCACCAATTATTCCCAATCACTGCCGGGAAATGTAACCTTGTCTACTTCTATCAATATTTGACCGGTAGCTTGTCTTATATCTTGCAATATTTACCATTTTGCGCGCATAAAAAAACCGGCAGCGAAGCCGCCGGAATATTCCCCGATTGTAAAGCTATTTAATTCGTTTCATATCGGCAGACAAGAACTGCCTGATTTTTGCCACACCGTGTTTAACAACACCCTCCTTTTCGTCCGAAACATCCAAAAGCAGCGGGCAGCCTTTACCCTCCAAGGGTTCAAGAATCACCTGACCGGACTGGTAGCTAACCTTCTTTATTTCCTCCAGGCCATACTTTACACATACCAAGGAAAACAATTTTTTACGCAGCACGTAGACAGCCCGGTTTGTCAGGACCAGTGCCGCTTTGGGCGACAACTGCAGGGAGACCTTTGTAAGCTCGTTTAGGGAAACCTGCCGGTTGAATTCCTGTTTGAATTTTGGTGCTAGTGTTTCCAAAAGTTCCAGCATGCCGCGCCCCTCCTTTACCTTAGTAACGAATTCCTCCCACACCGGCCATATTCCTGCAAAAAGCATAAAAAATAAAGCCCGGTAAGGGCTTCCTTAAATTGGATGATAGGCGGATTGGCCGTTTTCCGGTCCTTCCCGGGCAATGCGGAAATCTACCTTCGTCTTTTTGGACATCCTTTCTTCCAGAAACTTTTCCGCAACCCGGGGGAAAATCGCGTAGGAGATAATATCCTCTTCTTTTTCCATGTACGGCGCAATTTCTTTCTTGGCCCATTCCAACTGGCGTTCCAGTAAATCTGCCGGGCGCCCCTGGATGGGCCCTTCAGCACCGATAATCTTCTTTCTTACCTCAGGGTCCACTTCCGCAGGCGGGCTGCCGTACAGGCCCCGCATGTAATTTTTAACCTCATTGGTAACCATTTTATAGCGCTCACCGGCCAGCACATTCAACACTGCCTGGGAACCCACTATCTGGCTGGACGGGGTTACCAGCGGCGGGTAACCAAAGTCCTTTCTTACCCGGGGCACCTCTGCAAGCACGTCGGGCAGTTTATCCAGGGCATCCTGCTGGGAAAGCTGCGAATAAAAGTTGGACAGCATCCCACCGGGAATCTGGTAAAGCAGTACATTGGCATCCACCGTGTTGCCAGCCAGGTCAAACTGCCTGTATTCGCCTCTAACCTCTTTAAAGTAGTCGGCTATTTCCGAAAGCAGGTCCAAATCCAAGCCGGTATCCCACGGGGTTTCCCTCAAGGTTGCAACCATCGGTTCGGAGGCCGGCTGGGAAGTGCCCATTGACAACGAAGAAATGGCCGTATCAATGACATCCACGCCCGCCTCAATGGCCTTTAGATAGGTCATGGAAGCCATACCGCTGGTATAGTGGCAGTGGAGTTGAATGGGAATATCCAGTTCTTCCTTGAGCCGTTTCACCAAATCATAGCCGTGCATGGGGCTGAGAATACCGGCCATATCCTTGATACAGAGGGAATCCGCTCCCAACTGCTGCAGTTCCAAAGATTTTTCCACATAATGGTCAATATTGTGTACCGGACTGGTGGTGTAGGATATGGTGGCCTGAACATGGCCGCCAACGGATTTTGCCACTTCAATGGCTTTCTTCATGTTGCGCACGTCATTTAATGCATCAAATATGCGAAAAATATCAATACCATTTTCCCTGGCTTTGGTAACAAAAGCCTCCACCACATCATCGGCATAATGGCGGTAACCTACCAGGTTTTGGCCCCTTAAAAGCATTTGCAGCTTGGTGTTCTTCAGCGTTTTGCGCAGTTCCCGCAGGCGTTCCCACGGGTCTTCGTTGAGGAAGCGCATACAGCTGTCAAATGTAGCGCCACCCCACACTTCCATGGAATGAAACCCCACCTGGTCCATTTTTTCCGCAATCGGCAGCATGTGCTCGAGTCTCATCCGGGTGGCCAATAATGACTGGTGCGCGTCCCGAAAGGTGGTATCGGTAATTCCCACTGACTTTTTACTTGACATATTTTCACCTCCAATAAGTATGCGTATTTTATAAATAAATATAAATTAATCCCTTTGGAAAGCGGAAATGACGGCGGGACAGCGCCAAAGCTTCCCGGCCCTGACAATAATTAATATATATTCAATAAAGCAGGTCCCAGTCCTTCCCGCAGGCAGATGAATACATTATACATAAAATGAATACGGGCAGAAATTTGCGTTTTATCTCCGCCCGTATTTCCATCCAAAAATAAACTTGTTGCTAGAGGACCCTGGTGACACCTTTATAAATGATGCCACGGATAGCGTCCACGGTGACAGTAGCCCCCTGCTCCAGCAGGGTGGTCGCCCCGCTCACCCCCACCACCACCGGCAGGCCAAGATTCAAGCCTACAATTGCCGCGTGGGACGTCAACCCGCCTTCTTCGGTAATTACCGCTGCCGCTTTTTTCATGGCCGGCACATAATCCCCGTAAGTACTGATGGCAACCATGATATCCCCTTCCTCAACTTCCTCCAGGGCTTCCTCACCGGACGTTACTATCTTAACCTTACCTGTAGCAACTGCATCCCCGATGCCGGTA
The DNA here is from genome assembly GCA_964529795.1 of uncultured Thermoanaerobacteraceae bacterium. GTDB lineage: Bacteria > Bacillota > JADQBR01 > JADQBR01 > JADQBR01 > CAZGXM01. Next base: position 28,133 of record CAZGXM010000021.1, on the reverse strand, counting down.
CCCTGGGCTAATATCTCTCCCACAATATGGACTTTCAACAGATTGGTGGTTCCCGAAATACCTACCGGCAGTCCGGCGGTAATTACCACCATATCGCCACACTTTATTAACCTTTTGTTCAGTGCAGCGGTTACCGCTGCATTAATCATCTCGTCAGTACCCTGGGAGGCAGGTACCTTCAGGCCGTTAACACCCCACACCAGCGAGAGTTTTTGCAGCACTTGCCGGTGTGGCGTCGCGGCAACGATTGGCGCTTTCGGCCGGTACTTGGCCACCATCCGCGGGGTGGAACCCGACTCGGTAGGCGTGATGATCGCTGCCGTATCCAAATCAATAGAAATGGCACAGCTGGCATGACTGATGGCTTCGGTCACGGAACGGGTACTGGCAGTCTGTTTTTCTACCAGGCCTTGTTTAAACTTAATGGCCTGTTCGGCCCTCTGCGCTATTCGATGCATGGTAGCAACGGATTCCACCGGGTATTTTCCTACAGCGGTTTCACCGGACAACATAATGGCATCAGTTCCGTCCAAAATGGCATTGGCCACATCGCTGGCTTCCGCCCGCGTAGGCCGGGGATGGCTGATCATGGAATCCAGCATTTGCGTGGCAGTAATTACCGGCTTGCCGGCAGCATTGCATTTTTGGATAATCTCTTTTTGTACCAAAGGTACCTCTTCCGAAGGAATTTCCACTCCCAAATCACCCCGGGCAACCATGATGCCGTCTGATACCTGTAAAATCTCATCAATATTATTTACCGCCGCTTGGGTTTCGATTTTGGCAATAATGTGCATATCCGCATTACGCGCTTCCAGAATACGACGGATTTCCAGGATATCTGCCGCACGGCGGATAAAAGATGCAGCGATAAAATCAAGCTTGTGTTCGATGGCAAAATTGATATCGGCAATATCCTTGTCAGTAACTGCGGGCAATTCCAGTAAAACCCCGGGCACGTTTATTCCTTTACTGCTTTTTAAAATACCGTCATTCAGCACCCTGCAGGTGACAGTCCCGGTACCCGTTGCCAAGACTTCCAGGCCAATTAACCCGTCATCCAGTAAAATTGTGTTCCCGCATTGTACATCTTTGGGCAAATCCCGGTAAGTAACGGGAATAGTACCCGCAGCGGCACCCGTGGCCAAGATGACTTCCTGGCCTGCTTCCAGGTGCAGTTGGTCACCAGGCAATTTCCCCACACGGATTTCCGGGCCCCTGGTGTCCAGCATAATACCAATATTTTTATCCAACCGGCGAGCCACTTCCCGAATTGTCGACACCCGGGCGGCATGTTCATCGTGAGTGCCGTGAGAAAAATTCAGCCGGGCCACATTCAACCCCGCTTTAACCAGCTCTTGAAAGGTTTCCGCGCTGTCACTGGCAGGCCCGATAGTCCCTACAATTTTAGTACGTCGCATAAATACTCCTCCTTACACTATATGGATAGTATTCCCGCCAACTGGTACATATCCAAATCAATATCTTTTTTTCGCGACAATGTTTCATCGATATCAAAATTCTCCATGCGCCGGTGGACAAGGCCCACCATCCGGTTACTCTTGCCTGCCAGTAATAGTTTTACCGCTTCCGCGCCCATGCGGCTGGCCAGCACCCTGTCAAAAGCAGTGGGCGTGCCACCGCGTTGAATATGCCCCAAGATAGTTACCCGGGTTTCAAATCCGGCAATACGTTCGAGTTCTTTTCCTATCTCCAGCGCGCTGCCCACTCCTTCGGCAACCAGAATAATACTGTGCAACTTGCCCCGGCGCCTGCCCCTGTTTATTTTATCAACGGTTTTTTCCAAATCAAACGGCACTTCCGGTATTAACACCGTTTCCGCTCCACCGGCAAGGCCTGCTTCTAAAGCGATATGCCCGGCATAGCGACCCATTACCTCCACCAGCCAAACCCGCTGGTGGGAGGTGGCGGTATCACGAATTTTATTGATGGCATCCACCACTGTATTGACAGCGGTATCAAAACCAATGGTAGCTTCAGTAAAGGGAATGTCATTGTCTATGGTACCCGGGACACCGATTACCGGCATCCCCATTTTGGCCAATCTGGCTGCACCGGCAAAGGAGCCGTCGCCGCCGATGACCACCAAACCGTCTATCCTGTGGGTACGAAGATTTTGCAGCGCTTTCTCTCTCCCAGCCTCAGTCTTGAACTCTTCACTGCGGGAAGTCAAAAGCTTGGTCCCGCCCCGGTGGATGATATCCGCAACCGAGCTGGCCTTTAAATGTTGAAATTTATTTGCAATCAGTCCGGCATAACCTTCTATAACACCAAATACGGTCAAGTCGTAGTAAATACCCGTACGTACTACCGCCCTGATCGCGGCATTCATACCGGGAGCATCACCGCCGCTGGTAAGGACCGCAATAGTGTTCACCTGTCAGCTCTCCTTTCGTCATTTACCGATTGTTTCGCTAATTATCTCATGGGCTTCCTCAATTTCAGCTTCCGGCACCAGTATCTCCACAGACTTTGATTCACCAAACTGGGAAGAACCCACAGTCCGGAGCGTGACCAATACCCCTTCTTGGGAGAGCCTTTCACGTAATTTTTCCGCTGTGAAAGAATTTGGTGCAATATAGACAACAGTCCACATAAATGAAGCCTCCTTTAAACTCCCGGCAGTTCAATCAGACCCAGAACCGCTAGTCTCCGGTTTCCAATTGCCCATGTTTGGTATAGACCTTTGCCCGACCGCGAATCTTAATTGCAGATGTATGTTCCGTAAACTGCGCAATCATTACTTCCCCTTTATCCAGCTTTTCCGTATGATGAAACTTTGTGTTTTGACCCCTGGTCAGGCCGATGAGAGTAACCCCGTTTTCCAAAGCTTTCACCACAACATAATCCCCTTGAATATCGCTGTTATTCACCTAATTTCACCTCGTACGCTTTTTTTACAATAGATACTTTCCCCGATACTCGCCATTTTCATGCTCCTCCCAACTCACTTGTTCTACTTACAAATCTTTGTATTGTATTTTTGCACCAAAGCCTTTTCCACAACCGGGGGAACCAGGCCCCGTATGCACCCGCCCAGGGATGCTGCCTGTTTGATAATGCTGGAACTTAGAAAAGAATAGTCACTGGCGGTCATAAGAAACAATGTCTCCACGTCATCAGCCAGCTTCTTATTCATCAGGGACATCTGAAATTCGTATTCAAAATCCGATACCGCCCGCAGTCCGCGAATGATAATGCTTGCCCCGTTGTCTTTGACAAAATCAGTCAGCAGCCCTTTAAAGGACCTGACTTTGACGTTTTTCATATCGGCAGTAACCGCGATCAACAAATCAGTGCGTTCTTTTAACGTAAACAGTGTGTTCTTATAATTAACAGCGGCAACGGCAATAAACAGTTCATCAAATAAATTGCTGGCCCTTTTGATGATATCCAGATGCCCGTTGGTAACCGGGTCAAAAGTGCCAGGATAAACAGCAGTGGTCAAAACAAATGCCTCCTTTAACTTCTTTACCCTCACTTCTGGTATTTCCACCAATAGCAACGAATTCCTTCAAAGTCTTTGACAAAAGCCCAAAATTAAATGGCACCCGCAATTCGGGTGCCACTAGTAACTTTGCCCCTACTGGCCTTCACCAGTATTGGTTTCCGGATTATCATCCGTTTCGGTGTCTGTAGACTGTAACCCTTTAATGGTAACGACTCCGTTATCGGCGACTCTGTGACAGTTGATACAGGTCTTATCATATTTCTCGCGATAGTGATCGCCTTCCACAATGTGTACCCGGTGCAGTATCCTGGCAAAAGGCCTTTTGCTGTCTGTACCGTGACACTGGATGCAATCATTTATTTCGGCATTTTCCGGAACGTCAGGGTGTCCCTCAATATTCTCTGTTTCGGCACTGAGTCGGTAGTCCTTTTCCTCAGATACCTTCCTGTGGCAGCTTGCACACCCGTCGGGGGCCTGGTCGGTGTATTTGGTGAAGTTGGCTTCTTCTTCAGGTGCCTCTCCCCCAGGTTGGGGTTCCTGTTTCTCTTCCGCCCGCTCCTTTGCGGTATCGTTACCGTTTTGTCGTACCTGGGTTTGGGGACAACCAGTCAGGACAAAAGTCAATCCCACCAGCAAACAGAATACCAACAACACTTTTAAATTTTTTTGCAATACTTTTCACCTCCTCCAACTGGTCTGATATGTAATTTCGAATGTTATTTTTTCCTGATAAAATCAAATTATACAAAAAACTACCGGTATTATCCGGTAGCAAGATTGAGGTTATTTTTTTGTCCCATGCGTCAGTTTGGCTGACACCGCGGGCAATTCCCGCAATCAAGTCGTCCAAAAATATATTCACCTGATTCTGTTTGGCAGCATGTAACTGCCCGATCATACCCGGTTTTTCCTTATCCAAATAGCCAAAGCCGGTCAGGCCAGCAACGGCAGTCCGGTGCTAATCGCCAACCAATTTTACAGAGTCCCCCCCGCAAATTTCTTTGAGTTGTGCCAACAGGGCCTCTTCCGGGTTTACCCAGTATTTCCTATCCGCGATAATACATTTTTTCGTGTCCGGAAAATACAGGTAGACCGGTGTCTGCCCCGGGTATTCGTCCAAAAGCGGCTTGATTTTTTCCAGCGTCTTTTGCCGGTTAAATACTTGAATGTATAGTTTCTTGCTGTTAATTTCCGGCAGCCACTGAATTTTGTCAGCAAAAATCTTGAATTCATCTTCGTTTCGAGAAAGTCTACCGCTAAGAACGACAACCCGGTCCTCCTCCAGCAAAGGGTTTAACCGGGCATACACCCGGGGAAAAATCAAGACCTCCACCACACCGCTGGTGTCTTCCAGCGTCACGTATGCCATGGCCTCGCCCCGCCTGGTGACCGTACGCCTGACATAAGTGATAATCCCCCCCACGGTAACCTGTGCCCCATCCTCCAGAGATGAAAGCCGGGAAATATCATGAGATGCTTGAGATTTGATCTGCCTGGCATAGGGGGCCACCGGGTGACCGCTGACATAGAAACCCAACATTTCTTTTTCCATTGCCAACAACTCCTTGTCGGAGAACTCGGGTAAATCCGGCACCTGTTCCACAGCATAGTCTCCCGTATCCCGGCCACCCACCAAATCCAACAGGGAAACCTGGCCTTGAGACCTATCACGCTGGTAGCGCTGGGCAGCTTCAAGACAACTGTCCAGGATAGCGAGCAACTGGGCCCTGTTTAAGCCAAGTGAACCAAAAGCGCCGCATTTTATCAGACTTTCCAATACCCGGCGGTTAACCTGCCTGAGGTCCACCCGCTGGCAAAAATCAGTAAGCGTTTTAAAGCGCCCGTCTTTTTCCCGGGCCTGGATAATAGACTTAATTGCTCCCCGGCCAACGTTTTTCACCGCTGCCAGGCCGAACCGGATTTTATTATCCACCACGGTAAAGTCCGCCCGGCTTTCGTTGACATCGGGCGGCAGTATTCCTATGTCTATCTGGCGGCATTCTTCAATGTACAAAGGAACCTTATCCGGATTGTTCATGATACTGGTTAACAGCGCGCACATAAACTCCACAGGATAATGTGCCTTTAAGTAAGCGGTCTGGTATGCAACCAGGGCGTATGCGGCAGAATGGGACTTGTTAAAGCCGTACCCGGCAAAGTATTCCATCAGGTCAAATATCTTTGCCGCAGTTTCCCGGGCAATACCCCGGGCTTCCGCACCCTGGATAAACTTTTCCCGCAGCCCGGCAATAACCTCGGGCTTCTTTTTACCCATAGCCCGGCGCAGCAGGTCGGCTTCCCCCAGAGTAAACCCGGACAAACTGCTGGCGATATGCATAACCTGCTCCTGGTATAAAATTACCCCGTAGGTCTCCCTCAAGATAGGTTCCAAAGCCGGATGCAGGTAGCTCACAGGTGTTTCACCGTGCTTGCGGCCGATAAAATCATCCACCATACCGCTGCCCAGGGGACCGGGCCGGTACAGGGCAACCAGAGCAATAACATCTGGAAACTGCTCCGGTTTCAAGCTTCTCAAGATGGTACGCATACCCGAACTTTCCAGTTGAAATACACCAATGGTGTCACCCCGGGACAGCAGGTCAAAAACGGCCCGGTCATCAAGGGGTATTCTTTTTAAGTCCAGGTCCATACCGCGGTTTTCTTTTACAAGCCGCAGGGTATGGTTCATGACGGTAAGGGTACGCAGGCCCAGGATATCCATTTTTAGCAGCCCCAGTTCCTCCACCGTATTCATGGGAAACTGGGTGGTTATCCCTTTTTCACTGGTAGTTTGTAAGGGTACATAATTGGTCAACCGTTCCCTGGCTATCACAACACCGGCGGCATGAGTGGAAGCATGCCGCGGCATCCCTTCAATGGCTCTGGCCAGGTCCACAAGTTCCTTGATCTGTTCTTCAGTCTCATAACGTTCCCTGAGAACATGGTTGGCCTGCAAGGCCCGGTCGATGGTAATACCCAGTTCATTGGGTACTAATTTGGCCACTTTATCAACCTGCCCCGGAGACATGCCCAGCACACGCCCCACATCGCGGATCGCCGCCCTAGCAGCCATGGTACCAAAGGTAATGATTTGAGCCACGTGGTCACTACCGTATTTTTGAGCAACATATTCAATTACCTCTCCCCGGCGTTCGAAGCAAAAATCTATATCCACATCGGGCATACTTACCCTTTCCGGGTTGAGAAAACGTTCAAACAACAGGCCGTACTGTAAAGGGTCAATATCGGTTATTCCCAGGCAATACGCTACCAGACTTCCCGCCGCCGACCCCCGTCCCGGCCCGACAAGAATACCTTTATTCCGGGCAAAATTAACCAGGTCCCAAACAATTAAAAAATATCCGGAATAGCCCATCTCCTTGATGATTTTTAATTCGTATTCCAGCCGGGCACGGTGTTCTTCACGGACACGCTCGTACCTTTCCTCCAACCCCTTCCGGCATAAACTTAAAAGGTAGGTGTCCAAATCGTAGCCTTGGGGAACTTGATAGTAGGGAAGGTGCAGGGAGCCAAAATCAAATTCCACCTGGCAGCGTCCGGCTATCAAAGTGGTGTTGTCCAACGCTTCCGGGTGCTCTCCGAAAAGCATTTCCATTTCCTCGCGGCTTTTTAAATAAAACTCCCCGGAACCAAAATCCATCCGGCCGGTATCGGATAAGGTCTTGCCCGTCTGGATGCATAACAGCACCTCATGGATGCGCGTGTCTTCCCGCATTACGTAATGCACGTCATTTGTCGCTGCCAGGGGAATATTCAATTCCTCTGACAACTGCACCAGGTGCCGGTTAACCGACGCCTGGCCTTCCAAACCATGGTCCTGCAGTTCAAGGAAAAAATTCCCCGGCCCAAATATCTCCTGCATTTCTTTGGCCACCTGTTTTGCAACCTCCATCTGGCCGTCCTGCAAAAGTAAGGGTATCTCCCCTGCCAGGCAAGCAGATAAAGCTATCAATCCCTCGCTGTACTCCCGCAACAACTGTTTGTCCACCCTGGGTTTGTAGTAGAACCCCTCAATAAATGCTTTGGAAACCAGGACCATTAAATTTTTGTATCCGGTCATATTTTCCGCCAGTAAAACCAGGTGGTAAGGGGAATCATCCTTGTTGGCCTCTTTATCAAGCCGGCTGCGCCGGGCCAGATATACTTCACAGCCGATAATCGGTTTTATCCCGTGCTTCTTAGCCAGTTTGTAAAACTGTACCACGCCGTACATTACCCCGTGATCAGTCAATGCCAGTGCCGTCATGCCCAGTTCTTTAGCACGGGAAATTAACTTTTCCAGCCGTGCGGCACCGTCAAGAAGACTGTATTCCGAGTGGACGTGAAGATGGACAAATGGTTTTTTGCCGGCGCCGGTTGCTTTGCTGTCTCTAAAACCCACCGCTGGTTCCTCCCCTCACTGGATGCAAGTTGGAATTACCAACATAAATTCAAGACGTACCCCGCGATACCCTGCCTGTCCGGTCCAATCTCTGATAACTTTTAGTACCAAAATAGTAATAGCCCGCACTCGGGGCTAATAAATATTTATATGCCTGGCCTTATTGTTGGGGGGGACAGCAACATGGAGAGCTTCAGTCAAAAAATGCTGCTGATATTGTTTACCGCTTTGGGTGTGGAACTGGGGGCCTCGTTGGTCGGTTCACTGGCTGCCGTGTTGTCCGGGGGACCTCCCTTACGCGCCATGGCCAAACTGGCCTACGAAATAAAAATTTGGGCCATAGTGGCTGCAATCGGCGGCACATTCACCACAATTGAAGTGTTGGAACTGGGACTGTTTGAAGGAGAGTTGATTACCCTGATCAAGCAAATTCTTTACATCATCAGCGCTTTCGCCGGGGCCCAACTGGGTTACTTTATCATTTCCAATCTGGCTGGTGGACAATAATGGCGCGCTTTTGCGTTATCAGGCGGACTCTTCTGCTGAAAATCCTCTCCGCCCTTTGCCTGGGTTTTATCCTCGGCACAGTGACAGCCACCGTGTACATGGGGCATCAAATTGACCAGTTGACTATTGAAAAAGAAAACCTGCATAATGAACTAAGCTCTGTTAAAAAGGAATTAAAACAGATAAACGAAAACCTGAAAAAACGCCGGGCAGCCGCCGTCAACCGTATTGAAGCCAATGTGACATTTCCCAAGGATACTTTCAGTAAATATGAAGGCAGTTCCCTGCAGATGGAATTGGAAAAAAGAATTGTAGAAATGCTGCAGCCGTTGAACGGGAAGGAAATAGAAAAAATAGAGCCCGAATTGGTGCCCCAAATTGTCCAGGGGCGTAAATTGACAGTGGAAAACCGGGATTTTTACCTGCAGGTGCAAACGGTAATTATCAGTCAGCAGCTAAAAATCTTTGTCCTGGCCAAACCCAGCAGGGTGATCAATGAGCAAGGCAATTTTTAAAGGAAACCATCAAGAAAGAGGTGTTGTTGGCGCAGCACCTCTCATATTTCCATCTTATTTATTCTTTTATTCTTTCGTTTTTTTACCGCTTATTTTTTTGCGGAAACTCCGCGGCCATTTCCCTTTTCTTTTTCGCAATTAAACCACCCAGGCGCCCGCTTTCTTCGGCGCTGAGACTGTCCCAACCATATTTCTTTACTTTTTCCAGTATCCCCATTTCCGCAGCTACTTCCAGTTTGAATGCTTCTGCTTCCGTGGGATATTTACTCTTTTTTCTGCTTTTCTTACTCCGTGGCATCTTTTCAGTATTAATTTCCATAATTTTAACCTTCGTCATTTCCCCCTCCATTTCTTCAATAACCTGACGGGCAAAGCCCACCCGTCCTGTCCCTATTATTCCCACTGCCAACAAGATAATCACCTCGCAAGCAAAATTGCCCGCAAACCCCTTACCCCGGCATACTTACTTCTCTTGGAAAAAAAATAACCCCGGCCCGTGACCGAAGTTATTTCTATTAAGAATATTTGTCTTACTGGTCGGGGTGATAGGATTTGAACCTACGACCTCTGCGTCCCGAACGCAGCGCTCTACCAAGCTGAGCCACACCCCGAAAAGCGGTACGCAATTTATTATAATTGATAGAACGACCAAAGTCAATTGTAAGGTTCACGGTGTAATTACCAAAATTTTCCTATTTGCTACTACTTCATGCCCGGAAAACCATTCTGCCGCAGTGCCTCAAAAAGAATTACCGCCACGGCGTTGGCCAGGTTCATAGAGCGGGCGTCATTGGCCATGGGAATACGGATGCACTGCCCGGGATACCTGTCAATAATATCTCCCGGCAACCCCCTGGTCTCTTTGCCGAATACCAAAAAATCATCCGGCCGGTAACGCATTGCCGTGTAGCGATTACCGGCCTTGGTAGTGGCGTAATAAAAATTGCCACGGGGGTATTTCCCCTTTAACTCAGCAAAACTATCATAGTAATAGATATCTAATAAATGCCAGTAATCCAAACCAGCCCGTTTTAAATACCTGTCATCCGTGGAGAACCCCAACGGGCGTACCAGATGCAGGGTGGAACCGGTTACGGCACAGGTACGGGAAATATTGCCTGTATTCTGCGGTATTTCCGGTTCAACCAGTACAATGTTCATCGCATGATACCCCTTTATGCTTAAAGAATTTCCGTACTGACATGCAAACACTCCAGCCCCCGGTGTGTTTCCACAAAACTGGTAACGGTGGAAAGAACGGAATAAACATGTGCCGTGCTGTTGGCCACAGCGGCAACCGCCACAGTTGCACGCTGCTTGACACCCTGGTTCCCAATTTCCGCTACCGATACATTGTATCTTGACCGCAGGCGGTTCAACAAACTGGATAAAACCCTTCTTTTATCTTTAAGGCTAAATGCTCCCGGAATACGCAGTTCAAAAACAGCCACGCCGATTACCACTCAATTCTCCCCCAGCACTATTAAATTTGATCATACCTGATTTCCTTTTTACCTTATTTTTTAAACAGTTACCCGGGACATATTCCCCGGCAATAGCTATAAAAAATTATATCACTTTAAGGAATATTTCCCAATCATCTCTGCCATGATTTCCGGGATATACCTGCGAGCTTAAACCACGATAGCGCTTGATCAAGGTATTTTCCCTGCCGGTTACCCTGTTTTTCAGTGATAATCTCAATTTGACACCATCCCCTGTTTCTGATACATTATTAGACAAAATGAGAAAAAACGGAGGACCACCATGGGAAAAAGCGTTGCGGAAAAAATCATTGCTGAACACCTGGTTTCCGGAAAACCTGTGGCCGGCGAACAGATTGCCTTGAAGATTGACCAGACATTAACTCAGGATGCCACGGGTACCATGGCATACCTGCAGTTTGAAGCAATGGGAATTTCCCGGGTAAAAACCAGTTTGTCCGTCAGTTACGTGGACCATAACACCCTGCAATCGGGGTTTGAAAATGCTGACGACCATTTATACCTGCAGACGGTTGCCGCCAAGCACGGCGTATACTTTTCCCGCCCGGGAAACGGCATCTGCCATCAAGTACACCTGGAACGTTTCGGCAGACCGGGGCAAACCCTGCTGGGTTCCGACAGCCATACACCCACCGGCGGGGGATTGGGGATGCTGGCCATCGGCGCCGGCGGTCTGGATGTAGCCGTTGCCATGGCCGGGGGGGCTTTTTATCTTACCATGCCGGAAATTCTGGCTGTGGAACTTGCCGGGCAGCTGCCGCCCTGGGTAACTGCCAAAGATATTATTCTGGAAGTGCTGCGCCGCTTATCTGTTAAAGGCGGTGTGGGCAAAATTATCGAGTACACCGGCCCCGGTGTAAAAACCCTATCCATTCCCGAACGTGCCACCATCACCAACATGGGTGCAGAACTGGGCGCCACCACGTCGGTGTTTCCCAGTGATGAGATTACCCGGGAATTCTTGCGGGCCCAGGGTCGGGAAGAAGTATGGGAGGAAATCATTGCAGATAGCGATGCGGGATATGCTTCCCGCATATCCATAAACTTAAGTGAGTTGGAACCGCTGGCCGCCCGGCCCCACAGTCCCGATGCGGTCACGGAGGTCAGTAATTTAACTGCTGTTTCAGTGCGCCAGGTCGCCATCGGTAGTTGCACCAACTCCTCATATACAGACCTGATGCGGGTGGCCCAAATCTTAAAGGATAAAACCGTCCATCCCGACGTCAGCCTGGTGATTTCACCGGGTTCGCGCCAGGTGCTCCGGATGCTGGCGGAAAACGGCGCCCTTACGGACCTGATTAACGCCGGCGCCCGCATTCTGGAATCCGCCTGTGGCCCCTGTATCGGTATGGGACAGGCACCTCCCTCCGGTGCAGTGTCCGTGCGTACATTTAACCGCAACTTTAAAGGGCGCAGCGGTACCGCTGACGCGCAAGTTTATCTGGTCAGCCCCGAAACCGCTGCGGCCACGGCACTGACCGGCCACCTGACTGACCCCCGCAGTTTGGGGGGACCGGTTATCATCAAACAACCCAAAGCTTTCCCGGTGGATGACTCAATGGTCATTCCACCGGCGGACAATCCGCAAGAAATAACTGTCCGGCGCGGCCCCAATATAAAACCGGTACCGGTGAAAGAACCGCTGCCGGAAAAAATTACAGGCAAGGTGGTTATCAAGGTTGGCGACAATATTACCACCGATGACATTATGCCTGCCGGGACAAAAGTACTGCCGCTGCGTTCGAATATTCCCGCCATATCTGAATTTGTCTTTAGCGGTATTGACCCTGATTTTGTTAAAAGGGCCAAAAAAAGCGGCAGCGGCATTATTATAGGCGGTATCAACTACGGGCAGGGCTCCAGTCGCGAGCATGCGGCGTTAGCCCCCATGTACCTGGGTATTAAAGCTGTCATTGCCAAATCTTTTGCCAGAATTCACAAGGCCAATTTGGTTAATTTCGGTATCTTACCCCTTACCTTTGCCTTTGAAAACGACTATGAAAAAATTAGTCAGGGGGACACTATTGTTCTTGACAGCATTCGTGCCGGTTTAAATCCCGGCACGCCAATAACGGCAGTAAACAAAACTTCCGGAAAAGAAATCAAGTTAACCCATGACCTGGACCAAAGACAGATAGATATCATCCTGGCAGGCGGGTTGTTGAACTATACCAGGAACCACCAGGCCTAACAAAACTAAAAATACTCACAGAGAAAAAGCACCGGGTGGATTATCACCAACCGGTGCTTTCTTACATAAATGAAACTAAAGTGCGATAAATTGCTTTAAAGATACCGCCTCTCTTTTGGGACAGCAAGTGATGCCTCACGCACATCTCCTCATCCCGGGCCGCTTCCCGGTCGCTCAACTCCTGGTAGTACCTTACCACCGCCGGGCCGTCCAAGCCGATAAAATCAGCATAGTTTTTTAAAAAGCCCTTCAGGTAGAACTGGCCGCCGGGAATATCCCGAAAATTCCCTTCTTCCATGGAGGATAGATAGTGCATGGCAATCTTGGTTCCTTCCTGAGCTTCCCAGAGAGATATGCCCATGGACTCTCTTTGCTTACGTAAAATACGCCCCAACTGTTGCAAAGCCCCCGCCTCCCGCCAAACGGATAACTTTACCAGTTCATTTCGACAAAAACAAGATAATTCCTGCATAAAATACTAAAATATTCAAGATATTGTTGGTATTTTTCCACATACATACCATATATACGGTCAACAGTTTTTTAAACGCTCAGCCAACAGCCGGGTAACCGGTCCCGGCAGACCGTCAGCCACGGTTTTTCCGTCAATTACGGTAACGGGCATCACGCCCATCAACGAGTTGGTGAGAAATATTTCCCGGGCAGCATGTAGTTCATCAATTTCCGCCAGCACCTCCCGCACCGGTAAAAAAGCTTCGACAGCCAGTGCAATCACTTTTCCGCGGGTTATTCCCGGCAGGATGCCGGCTCTGACCGCCGGCGTTTTTAATAACTCCCCGTCATACCAGAAGATATTACTGACGGACCCCTCGGCAACGTAACCGCCGCTGTTGACCAGCAAGCCTTCACCGGCACCCTGTTTCAGTGCTTCCATTCTGGCCAAAACGTTGTCACCAAAATTGATACTTTTTATACGGTTAAAAGGAGAATACCAGTTACGCCTCAAGCTGGACACGGTTTTCACGTGGAAACCGGTACGGTACATGCTTTCGGAATAGCTGCATCCCTTCTTCACGGTTATCACTACATTACCCCGGTTTTGACCTTCGCCGGAAACCAACCCACCGCTGCCTGCGGTAACCGTTATTTTCATACTGCCTTCAGTCATACGGTTGCTGTTGATAAGTCTTTCCGCAACCCGGAAAATTTCCTGCCGCCCCAGCGGCGGCGCTATGTATAGCACTTTCATGCCCGCCTCCAGCCGGTCCAAATGTTCTTGAAGCCAAACCGGCTGCCCCGCGGTTACTTTAATTGTTTCAAAGACACCCAGTCCATATTGAAAGCCGGTATCGTCACAGTGAACCAGTATCTCTTCCCGGGGAAGAAACTTGCCGTTTAAATAGCCGTATGCCAATTTAGCCCCTCCTCTCTTTTCCCAGTGATGTTAGCAAGGCCCTGGCCTTATCGAGGGTCTCCTGGTATTCCGCCTCCGGTTGGGAATCCGCCACAATGCCACCGCCCACCTGAAAATAAGCCATACCGTCTTTTACCAAAAATGTGCGGATAACAATATTCAAGTCCGCATCGCCGGAAAAATCGATATATCCAACCGACCCCGTATAGATACTGCGTTTGGTAGGCTCCAGTTCTTCAATTATTTCCATGGCCCGAATTTTTGGCGCACCGGTAATTGAGCCGCCGGGGAAAGATGCCGCCAGCAGGTCGCAGATGTCCAGTCCCGGTCGCAGGCATCCCTCCACCGTGGATACCAGGTGAAAAACGGTAGCATACTCCTCCAGGCGAAACACCCGGGGCACCTTCACCGACCCGGTACGGCATACCCGCCCCAGATCGTTTCTTTCCAAATCCACTATCATGACCAGTTCCGCCCGGTCTTTGGGACTGTGATATAATTCCCGGCGTAACCGTTCATCTTCCGCGCTGTTTTTGCCCCTGGGCCTGGTGCCCTTAATCGGCCTGGTTTCTACCCGGTCTCCTTTTAAACGCAGGAAGCGCTCCGGCGAAGCACTGACCACCGCTGCCGGGCGAAAATCCAGGTAGGCGGCAAAGGGGGCCGGGTTGACAGTTGCCAACCGCAGGTAAAGCTCCCACGGTGAAATGTATAGCGGCGCCTGAAATCGCTGTGAAAGGTTGACCTGGAAAATATCACCGGCAGCTATATATTCCTTTCCTCTCTCCACCATACGTAAATATTCTTCCCTGGTAAAATTACTCTCTGGTTCACCGGCAACCACCCCCGGGCGGAATCGTTCCCCGGCGGTTTTAGTGCCCGCCAGTAAATCCAGCAGTTGTTGCAGCCTCTCCCTTGCCCTGGCAACTCCCGCTTCTCCGGTAAAGGGAAAACCATGGCTGAAAACCAGAATTTCCCTGTTTACATGGTCCACCGCAATTACCCGGTCATAAAAAGGCAGGTAAAGGTCGGGCAAATGCAGGTCATCCTCTGCCCGGTGGGGCAGTTCTTCAAACAACCAGCCCAAGTCATAGGCAAAATAGCCCACCGCACCGCCGGTAAAGGGTACCGCTGCATCCGGCGGCCGGTGAAACTTATTGATCAATTTTTTTAGCGCCGCAACGGGATTGGATTGTACCCGTCTTTCTTCTCCATTTTCCCTGAAGGTAACCGTTTTCCCTTTAGCGGCAAAAACCAAAAAAGGGTCACTGCCGAGAAAGGAATAACGCCCGATATCCCCGGTTACCAGGGCTGAATGAAGGATAAACTTGTCCGCTCCGGGAAGCCTTTCCACTATCTGTTTGGGGTCCGTATAGGGCAATCTGGCCACCAGCGGCAGTTTAGCCAACCTGTTCACCCCCGTCAGCAGCCGACATTTCCAAAAAGTTTCTCAATAACCGGTGCCCGCCTTCGGTTAAAATTGCCTCGGGGTGAAACTGCACCCCCACCACCGGATACCGGCGGTGACCAAGGGCCATGATTTCCCCCCGGTCCGTTTGGGCTATCACCTCCAGGCAGGAAGGAACAGTGGCGGGATCCACAATTAAGGAATGATACCTGGTGGCAGTGAAGGGGTTGGGCATCCCGGCAAACAATTTGTGTCCGCTGTGGAAAACTGCGGAAGTTTTGCCGTGCATTTGCCGTTGGGCCCGAACCACCTTGGCACCAAACACCTGGCCGATGGTCTGGTGTCCCAGGCACACGCCCAAAATGGGAATCTTGCCGGCAAAATATTTCACCAGCGCCAGGGAAATACCCGCTTCATCCGGTGTACAGGGACCCGGCGACAGGATGATTTGCCGGGGCGCCATCGCTTCAATCTGCCTGAGAGTGATACGGTCATTGCGTACCACCCTTACTTCCTGGCGCAGCTCTCCCAGGTACTGCACCAGGTTAAAGACAAAAGAATCGTAATTATCAATCATTAAAATCACTACCGGCACCTCCCGCCATACAAATAAAAAACACCAGCCTTAATAGACCGGTGCTCACCCCGTTTCTCCGAGTCGTCTCTGCTCTTCTTTACTCATCGTCCTCGTCTCAGCTCAGCTTTCAGTTGTCAGTTTTCATTTTAGCATAACCGTCATTTTGTTGTAAAGTTTAGAAATGATATATTAGAAGATGTAACTTGGAGAGGAGAGAAAAGCATGCTGTTCCGGTTCTTGATGATTTTCAGCTCGTTGCTCGCGGGTGTTTATATAGGAGCCGGTGCTTTGCTGCCAGAGGATGTTCAAAAAGTCCCTTAAAATAAGCTCCTTTTCGAATTTTCGAACACGCTTTAAAAAAGGGCCCCAGGATGGGATGGCCCTTCACCCGCATTTATTTTACCCTCATCCCCCGACGAAACTCACACCACTCACTGACACAGCACTTGTGGCACAGCGGGCGCCGCGCCTTGCAGACATTGCGGCCGTGGTATATCAGCCAGTGGTGCGCACGACCCCATTTATCCCGGGGTATTACCTGCTGCAAGTCCCGCTCGGTGCCCAGCACAGTGTTGCTACAGGCAAGTCCCAGCCGGTTGGCCACCCGGAAAACGTGGGTATCCACCGCAATGGCGGGCTGGTCAAAGGCATTGCTGAGTATCACATTGGCGGTTTTACGCCCGACCCCGGGAAGAATAAGCAGCTCTTCCATGGTACCCGGCACCTGCCCGCCAAAATCCGCCACTATCTTTTTGGCAGCCTCAACGATATTTTTACTCTTGTTGCGAAACAGTCCACAGCTTTGAATCCAAGGTTCCAACTGCCCTGGGGTCAAGCGGGCAAAATGAGAGGCAGTGGGAAATTCTTTGAACAACTTGCCGGTCACCTTGTTCACCCGTTCATCAGTGCACTGAGCAGATAAAATCACAGCCACCAGCAGCTGAAAAGGTGTCTGGTAGTTTAACGCCGTGGTGGCCCGGGAATATTCTTTCTCCAACGCGGTCAATATTTCCCGGGCACAATCTCTTTTTACCATGCCTTCGCCGCCACCGCCACAGTTGCCGGGGCCTCTGCATCGTGTACCCGGCCGTCAAAACCACCGTAAATGGCATCAAGCCGGAACCCGGCGTCGGATAATAAATTACGTAGTTTTCCTACCAGCAGCGGACGCAAGGTAACGGTATCGGTAAACTCCCCTTCAGGTACTTCCAGCACGGTGCGAAAGTCAATCAAGCCATCCTCCCGGAAATCATAGTAACGTCTAAATACCAGCGGTGCAACATCGCTGGTAATCACAGGCAGCTGGGTAACATGAAACTTGAGAACACGGTCGTAGTTGACCGTTTGAATAATCAAGCGTCCTGATTTATCCAGCTTACTCCTGATCGCTTCAAGGGCCTGCCGCATATCCCGGTCAGTCAGCAAGTGCACAAACGAATTACCCAGGCAAAAAGCGCCGTGGTAGTCTTCTCCTACCCCGTCCAGTTCCCGCATGTCCCCCTGATGAAAGTTGCCCCCTTCCAGTCCCACCGCTTTCCTTGCCGCAGCCCTGATCATTTCCGCGCTCAAATCCACGCCGGTCACCCGGTAGCCCTCTTTAGCCAGGGCCAGGGCATAGCTGCCGCTGCCGCAGGCCACATCCAGAAGTTTTTTGGGCGGCGCACCAAATTTGCCGCACAAAAATTTGACAGTCTCATCAGCAGCGGGAAAAATGTAATCATAATACCTGCTTAACCGGTCATAAAAATCCATACTTTCACCCCCGCGCTATCTGGTTAACCCCTTGGGCAGGTCCTTCAGGGCCTTGCAATATCATTATACCAAATAGCACCAGCGTGGCGCCAACCATTTGCAGGCCGCTGATGGTTTCCTTGAGAAACAGGAAAGACAACAGCATGGTCATGGGCAGTTCAGAGGTACTGATAACCGCGTTTTTTGCCGCGCCCAGCAGTTTAATGCCCTGTAAAAGCAAAAAGAAAGGAATAATGGATGTAATCACTGCCAGCAACATTCATTTTACTTTCAGCACGCGCAGGCTGTCCAGGTAATCATGAATTCGCTCAAAGATAAGACCGGCGGCAAACCAAACCGGCGCATAGTCCAGGCGGATAAACCCGTTAATGTGGAGCTTTGTTTTTGCAGCATAATTCCAGGGTGCCTGGCCGATAAGCAGGGAAAGAAACCAACCGGATACATACTCCAGCACCCAAATCAGCGCCAGCCAGATCAAGCCCCGGTAATACCAGGGATAGGCACGGACACGGTCGTGAACCGGCTCAAAAAACACGGTAGCACCGTAGATGGGCAGCATCCACAGGTAGCTGTACCCCCGCAGCGCCCAATCACCGTGCAGCATTGAACCCAACCCGGTCCAAATTATTTCCGTTATCCAACCCAGCAAGCCGTAAAGAAAAAATCTCTGCCACATAACCTTATTTTGCCCGCCGGGCACCGGTATATGAAATTATTCAGCAATAATTTCCGGCTCACAGGGCAACCTATCTTTAAGTTTAAGGAGGTTAGATACCCGTGAAAAAGACATTATTTCACCCTCCTGGATTGTTTTTTGGCAGTTCTGTAAAATAGCCTGCCTTTGAGAGGAATTTCTTATCCGGGCAAAAGTAGTTGGTCCCCCATACACCGAGAATAATCATTGCGCCCCCCAAAACATGAAACCAGTAAAAATTCTCTTTTAAAATAAAAACTCCGGCTAAAATGGATATTACCGTAGTCAAATTGGTAAAAACCGCGGCCCTTGCCGCCTCAATTTTGGAAAGACTGTAGTTCAAAAGGAAAAAAGCCAGTATCGACGATATTATGGATAAATATAGCACGGCAGTATAAGCACGAAAATCGCTCAACGCCAGGAAATAGTCTTTAAGGGTTACCCCGGCACTGACCGCCTGCCCAAAACCTATTACGTTAAAAACGATGGCCCCCACCCACATCATCAGGTAAGTGATTTCCACCGGTTTAAATTGGAGGGAATTGATACGCGACAGGACATTGAATGCCGCTGCCGCCAGCACGGCGCCCATGAGAATGAGAATACCGGTAAAATGACCGTCGGCTGCGGCGCTGCCCCGCATGTAAATAATAAATATCACACCAAAGACTGACAACCCGATAAAAAACGCCTGTCTGGCGGTGGGATATTCCTTGAGAAAAATAACTCCCAGCACGGCAGCAACAATGGGTATCACCGCAATCATCATGCCCGCCTCGCTGGCGGAAGTCAATTTCACGCCGATGGTCTCGCAGGTAAAATATAAAAGCGGCTGGAACGCCGCTAAAAGCAGCAACTTTCCCACCTTTTTGCCACGGAAGCTGACCTTTATAAGAGCTGCGACACGGAGCAATGTCAGCAGCAGCGCCGCGATGGCAAACCGAAAGCCCAAAAGCTGAAAGGGCGCAAGAACATTTAATGCTTCTTTTGTAAACATAAAGGAAAAACCAAAAATCACAGCCGCGCCGAGGCTGGCCAGGTACGGCAAATAGGTTTGCATTCAAATCATCATCTCCGTTATAGATAGCCTGGTACAGACACTATCATATCACAACCCAAAACATGGTCAACAGCACTTCCTCAAGCTTCAGGCAAGATGCCAAAGCTGCCTGAAATATAATGGTTTATGCCCACCTTCTCCACGCCAGCAACCTCTATTTCCTCCTGCCGCCAGTAATCCTCCACTTCTCCGGCACTGAGCCTGTCCGCCAGCGGCGGGCCCATTTTCGAAGACTCCTTTGACCAGTCAATTATGTGCGGATTGACCCCCTAATTTTGGACAATAAGCCTTAATTCCTGCTTTTGGCCAACACCTCCTTTTCCTCGGAAGCCATCTCTAAGAATTTTTCGAGCGCGATAAGCAACGTTTTAATACTTCTTCACCCCTTGCCATCGCCTTAGCGGAAGCAAGTTTTCTGTTGACCGGCTTCACATCCTTGGATGAAAGCACCTCCACCAACTTCACAACTGCTTCCGGTTCCCTGATAACAATGTTCTTATCAAAGGAAACAGTTGCCATTGGTTTCACCCTCTTTCAAGATACATCTCTTCACTTTCATTATATGCCACATCACATTAAAATTTAATTTTCAAGTCAAAAAATTTTTGTCAGATTTTAATGCGGATAAAAAATAACGAAAATTAGCTATATTACTAACATTTCCGTCTACACAAGTTTTGACACACACCCTTGAAATATTTTCTTATTTCACAAATATAAACAAATACTCATGGGCAATTAGCAAAAAATTGTACTTTATACTCTGACTTCTCCAATAGCCTGTAGAACTGCAATTATGCTGCTCCTTTATTACAATCTCCTTTAGCTTGAAGCCAGCCCGCCGGAAAATCTGCATTACGTTGAAACCAATAGGAATCATACGTCCCTTCCTACGAGTATCCCCGATAAGAATTGTACAGAACTTACCTTTTTTCAGTACCCTGTAACATTCTCGTGCCACCTTTTCCATCTCTTTAAGAAAGTCATTAATATCATAGTGCGAAAGATCGCCCTGAATGTTCTCGCTATATTTTATAATATTGCTATACGGTGGATGGGTACAGATAAGGTCTATGCTTTCATCGCTAATAAATTCAAGATTCCTTGCATCTCCAACACGCACTTCAACTTCTCCGCAACCTTCTTTTTTAAAGCTTATGTTCTGACGGGTCAGATTTACAGCTTTGGGGTTTATATCAATACCGATGCCTTTTCTCCTCAAAAGCTTTGTTTCAACAAGCGTTGTCCCACTTCCCACAAATTGATCCAGTACAGTTTCACCTTCCTTTGAATAGCGTAAAATAATATTTCTTCGTATATAAGGTGACCAGTTACTTCTGTATTTTCCGCTGTGAGTAGCCCAGTTACCCCTGTCGGGAAAGCTCCATATTCATTACCTTTTCCCAAGCAACAAAAAAATCCCATCCGCGGATGGTTTCCTTCAGATGGTCAAGTAGGTATTCAAACACCTCATCTGTGTTAGCACAGTCAATCCGTTTTTTAAATATATCCGTATACTTCATGTTACCCTCCAACTATTTTACCCTATAATTTGTAACAAGAATCTCACTTACAAAGCCCCTGCGTCCACCATTAGAATTGATTGCCCGTTTAGCCTTTACCCTATGAATATAGAATTGTCCATACAGTTCATCAAAAAAATTATCGTCAGGGTTTTCATTCTTAGGATCAGAATTGCTGAGCATAAGCAGGGCACCTGTATCATTCATTTCTGCAAAAAAATGTGCAAGATGTACCTGATCCTCATCTGTAAAATCAAACTTGCTATAGGACGTAAATTTGGACGTAATATTGAGTGGTCGGTACGGCGGGTCAAAATAAACGAAGCTATCCCTGTCAGCATAGCTAATACTCTCCCTATAGTCACAGGGAAATATATGTACCCTCTGAAGTAAAGAGCTTGCAGCATATAAATTCTTCGCATCGCAAATAGTCGGCTTTTTATAATCCCCCGGCGGTACATTGAACAGTCCTGCACGATTAACGCGATAAAGCCCGTTAAAACAGGTGCGATTCAGATAAACAAACTGTGCCGCTCGTTCAATATCCGGTTGATTGTTATTGAGAGTACGTGAATTATATGCTTCTCTTACCTCGTAATACATCTCCTTGCGGGCTTCATTATTAAATTTCAAATATCTGTGCTCCAAACCTGAAAGATATTCCACTAAGGCATCTACATTATTTTTTATAACAATATAAGTATTTATTAAGTCCTCATTAATATCAAAAATAAAAGCCTCTTCGATTTTATATTTCTGCAAAATGTTAAATAGCACTGCGCCGCCGCCTACGAAAGGCTCTATATATCGTCTTATATTGCCTTCAATGAGTAACACAGGATAATACTGTTCAAAAGTGCTAAGTAATTGCCCTTTTCCTCCAGCCCATTTTATAAAGGGTTTTGTATATTCAGCCAAGTTAATATTAATCGCCAGGCCCAATTTGTTATCTCCCCTCGCATTTCTTTTTTCTTAACTTACGTGCATCTTCCTATCCATGCCAGAACAAGAAGGCCCCAATCGCCAAGCAATATGGCCACCGGCCCATGACGCCGGCTTTTCCGCCTTGCAGGCTGCTGCAGGTTATGCGGAGTCATCCAGCCGGCTCTCTACCCTGTTTCTTGGTAAGTCAAGAAATTACCTGCCGCAGCACCTCTTGTACTTTTTCCCGCTGCCGCAGGGGCAAGGGGCGTTGCGTCCGGTCTTAAAGCCTTTTGCATATGCCTCATTCAATTTCTTCACCGCTTCCATGCGATTGATAAAATCCTGGAAATTTTCCCGTATCTGCGAAATGTCCAAATCTCCGCTTGCCATCATTTTTCTGCTTTCTCTCATTCTCTGTTCATCCCTGGCAATGCTGTCTTTCCAGCGCTGCATATCCGGATGCTCCAGCCCGTTGACCACATGGTTCACATACACCGCTGTCTCAAGGTTCAACATGGTGGTGTCATATCCGTATTTCAAAAGGCTCAATACAAGAGGAAGGCCTTTGGCAGAAAAAAGCTTGCACAAACCATGCGCCAAGCCCGTCTTTTGAGATACATCCTTTTCTTTCGGCAGCAATTCCATCATCAGCACTTCACTGGCCTCTGTCTTGATGTTTTCCAGTGCACTAATGGAATATATCCTGAAATGGAAGTCTTCATCCAAGTATTCCCTGGCAATGGCTTCTACCGCCTTTTCTGTTCCAATTTTGGACAGGGCCTCAGCTGCCCTCTCGCAGAGAAAGTCTCCGTCAATCTTGAGGCTGCGAATCAGAAAGGGAATGGCGTCCTCGGCCTTCAATTCTCCAGCCATAACGCAAAGATAGGTGTCATCCCAGCCGCTGTAGTCAACCGGGTATTCACGGCTGATTTTTTCAAAAAACCGGTCCCAGGGAAAGTCCTTGCGGCTGCTTAATTCTTTTATAATCCACTTCCCATAGCTGTAGTCAAAGCCGTCAAAGCCCTTGCCCTCCCCTGAAGCGCTATGCTGCCAGAGCGCTTCCCAAAGCTCGCCGGTCTGCATGGTACTTACCCGAACCCTGGTATCCAGGACATCCATGTTTTTCTGCAGTTTGGGTCTGATATCCGGAAATTTGCGCAGCAAACCGAGATCAGCGGAAAGAATAGCTTTATCGATATGATATATGCTGTTATAATCTGATGCTTTAATGTTGATGAGTTTTGTAAGAGATGCTTCCGACTGGGGCAGCATGGAGATATATCACAAAATTCCCCATTGCTCCTCCGTTTCTGGCTCCTTTTCATACGCATCCAGAAGAAATATCGTCGTTTCCGGATCCCCAACATATCCTTTCGCAAAATATTCCGCCGCATAATCTCTCACACATCGCTCGGGATGCAGTATAAATTTCTTGATATAACCATGCTCAAGCACATTTATAACTCCTTTCCACAATTTTTCTTTATTGATAAAGCGTCATTGTGCCCATCCACGCCATCTACTTAATCTTCGCCAGTGCCCGGTTTATCTCATTGATGTAGAAATATTCCGGGTCAAACTTTCTGCCACCCGTGTCCTTCTCTGCCCAGACAAGATAATCGTCGTGTTCCGGATGCTGCGGATTGCGGATGATGCTCAGGAATTTTTTATATCCCGGGACACCGCCCACATCCTCCGGCGGCCTGTGACGGGCGCCGCCAATACAGACCGGATAGTGTCTCCCTTCTTCGGCAGGCAGTATTTTCTCCAGGGCAATGTCGTGTCTCCAGTCGTCTCCAAAGTCATAGGTATAGATGCATTTCCTGCGCTCAACAAGAAGGCCGTCGATCCTGGTTCTCTTGGCGTTCAGTTCCTTTATACCTCCATGCAGTTCTCCGGGAGCATAATCCGGGTCGGGAATATGAACCGCCACATAGCCAAAGTCAAAATCAAACAGGTGGTAGTCCTGCCAGCCGAATGCGGCCTGAATGATTTTATGCAGCTTGTAAAATGTAATATTTTGCGGTACAAGGACCCGCCTCCAGATGGGCGGCTTGATTCCCTTCAAGGTAATTTTAAACTGATATACTACATTTTCGGTATCTGTATTTGCTGCATGCGTAGTATTCCCTTCACCGGCTGCCGCGCTGCCTGCTGTTTGAGACGGTACAATATTCCCCCTGCCGCAGCACTTTTTATACTTTTTCCCGCTGCCGCACGGGCAGGGCTCGTTGCGTCCGACTTTTACCTTCGCAGCCGGGGCCTTGTTTCGATCGGACTGCAGCATATTAAACTTCTGGACATACCTGTCAAACGCCGCCCGGTCCTCCAAATCGACGCCTGCCTTCATCGCTCCCATCAGGAGCTGCTTTGCAGGCCCCCAGTTATCCGGGTTGTCCGCCAGCTCGACCATTGTGCCGGACACCTTATTGAGGCTCGAGATAAGCCGCTGCGCGCCGTTTATATGGCCTTTGTCCTGGAGGAACCCGAAGAAACCCGCCAGCACCGGCTGGACACTCTGATAAAACTCCGGGCCGGCGGAAACCTTCCTGGGCAGCAAATCCAGGCAGCACTCCTCCAATGCCGCCGCAGTCCATTCGGAAGGCTCCTGCAGAAAGTACCCGTACATCAAATCCGCAAAAATATCGATGATGAACCCGCTTTCCTGCTTCTCACCGTCCGTCAGGGCCTGGTACCGCCTGTCCCCTTTGAATTCCTCCGCCCATGCCAGGACCGTGTTCCGGATTTCATTTTTTTGGGCATCAGAGTACTCTTTCATTTTCATCGCCTGCCTTACTTGAAAATTTCGTGCATTGAATCATCAGCACGGGGTATGCGTTCAACTGTCCTTTCACTGTATCTTATTTTACCGAACCTGCTTCTTGTACAATATTGAATAACCGCTTAAGATATATTCTTTCTCTACCCAAGTTTGGCGTTAAAAATTTCCTGCCAAGTAGTAGCAAGGGTTTCAAGAGTTGAAAACCAACTTTTCGCTGCTACTTGGTAGAATGTTCCATGATCTGATTTAAATACTTCTTAGCTATGAGATGTT
This sequence comes from uncultured Thermoanaerobacteraceae bacterium, assembly GCA_964529795.1. Lineage (GTDB taxonomy): Bacteria > Bacillota > JADQBR01 > JADQBR01 > JADQBR01 > CAZGXM01. The sequence goes on along the minus strand of CAZGXM010000021.1, from coordinate 3,176 downwards.
CAAAACCTAACTTTTTCAGAATTTCCAGTTGCTGTGTGGTGACTTCGGTAATACTTTCTGCATAGGGTTCACTGTTTTTAAGCCCGATACGATTTAACAGGCACTTGCCCAATATTTCCAGAGCAGTTGCCGCACTGCATGGATAGTGTTGTTGCTGTAGTTTTTCTTCTAATGTATTTAGCAGAAGGTATCCCAGCACACAAATGGTGACATGAGCCCTGACTCTTTTTTCACGGCTCAAGTAGAAAGGCCTCAAATGGAGGTAATCCTTGAGTTCCCGAAAGGCCTCTTCCACTTTGCTTTTACGGCGGTAATACCGGATTGCCTGCCCAGCAGAAAGTTTACCTGTGGGCTCATTGGTCACAAAGCAAGTAATTCCATCCAGGCGCGCTTGTTGTTTGAGTTTGTCCTCATTAATGGTGTGAACTACTCGAAAGGAGTCAATCTTCCTTTCGATGCCTTTTTTAGTAGTAGCAATAACAGTAACAGGCTCCAGTTCCCAAACAAATACTTTATGCATATTCCATTTTCTGAGCCTATTTTCTATCTTGCGCGCAGTTGTTTCTTTGTTCCGGCTCTTTTTGGCCTGATTGAGTTCTTTGTTGCAAACTGCCAAATATGATTTCGCTTTTTGCAAACGTTCCTGCCGGTTTCGTTGTTGGTCCTGATACGCTTGCCGGTTAAAGGCCAGGATATATCGCATCTCACCTTTAACGTGTTCACGGTAAAGAAAGTTTTCATCATAGAGATTAAAACCAAGGGATAAAAGGTTATCTCGCCAGTGACGTTCATCAGCCACCAGACTTTGAAATTCGGTTTCTATAAGCCCAAGACCGGGCACCTCGTCTTTATCAAGGGCAGAAACATAAGTGAGTTTCTTGTTAGCAATGGCTTTAAGATTATCCCCGGAAACCATGCCGCGATCAAACACCAGCAGACATCGTTTAACGCCAAAGCGTTCTTGGAGGACTGTCAACAAATCTTCTACCGTGGTAACATCCTGGGTATTGCCTGGCATCACCCGCCAGTAAAAAGGGTAGCCATCCGGCGTGACCACCAGGGCGATAGTGATTTGAAGTCTGTCAGGCCGGTGGTCGCGGGAATAACCCTGAGCAGCCAAAATGCATTTTGCCCCTTCAAAATAGCTGGAGGTGATATCGTAAAAGATAGCCTTTTCATCAGTATGACCTAACTGCTCGCATTTTTGGTAAATATGTTTTTGCAACTCTACTTCTTGGTCGGCGATTTTATCCAGAGTACGGTAGATGCTGTATTCACTGTCAGCACCAAAGTCGTATTCCAATAAACGGGGTAAAATGGTTTGCTGCGTCCAGTCTTTAATTTGAATTTTGCTTTTGGGGTCCAAACAACGATTAACAGCCATTGCTTCGGCATAAGGCAGATTGGCAAAGAATTGATCTAAATCAAACTGCCGCCAAATATTGTCCAGCAAAGCCACATCGAGAAAACGATAATGCTCTTTGGCTACTACATCAGACAAATGACCAACGAATGCGCCTTCAATTTGCTGGGCCTTAAGCACAAGTCTAATGCGCTGGGCTTGTTCTGTGGTCAAGGATCCCAGATTGGCGATATGACGGTGTTTTACTTTACCGTTTTCACGATAAGATTCGGTTAAGGCGTAGGTTTCGTAAACTCTACCCTTATAAGTTTTTCTGGCTTTTTTAAGGAACATCACTGGCCTCCCGCAGATTATTGGCTACCACAATTATACCGCAGGAAGCGCTTAATATCAAGGAAAATCGGAAGTTGATTGAAAATTTATTGGCATATTTCTCTACTACATAACGCTGGTTCAATGGGTTATACTCCTTGATTTATAAGGGGTTGGAAAATATTGTCGCCAAACTTGGGTTACTATAAACTTCGTAGCCGCACCGTCACCCAGGGGTCAGGGACAACATCCTCCTCCTTTGCCCAGGCCTCCCAACCGGCAGCGCCGCTTACCCGCACCAGGCCCTCCCGGCGTTTTCCCAACATTACCGTCATGTCAGACTGGATGGTTTCAGTACGCTACTCGCTGATTTGACTGTAATCCCACCCGGTATAAACAACACTGCCCTTCTTGAGGGTGCCTTCTTTTGGTCCTGCTTTGCCCGGCGCTGCCAGGGACTCTTTCTTAAGCCAGCCCCAAGGTGCCCCGGGTACGTCATACATGGTCACTTCCGCCAGGTACCAGCCATCACCATAGGTCTTCCGCACCCGTACTATCCGTCCCTGCTCAAGCTCCAGCACCTGGGGCGCTGACCTTTCAGGGTAAAGATAAACGGCAGTCCGGTCCTCCTTTACCACCAGTGACCGGGGCGCTGTCCTTTCTACCTTCATATCTCCGGGCTCCTGGAGGTACCAGGAAGGCAGCCAGCCCCGCACCCCCTCCTGCTGGACGTAAGACCAGTAGCCGGTGTCCCGCAGCACCTGCAGCCCCTCACGGGGGTGAATAACCTTGGACCCCCCAGCAGGGTCTGCGAACCCGGTCCGGGCCGCAGCGCCACCGTCTCCCCCGCCCTGAAATCTTGTTTCTTTGCCTGACGCCAGGCACTCAAATCCAGCACCACATCACCAAAGTAAACCCCGTCTGCTTTCTCGGGAAGAAAAAAGTCCGTATCCCGCATGTAGGCCACCAGGCTAAGGCGGTCCTTCTCCCAGTCATATTCCCAAAGTTTACCGTGGGTGTACCAGTCACCGTAACCAAGGTCCGGGGAGGCGGTGGAAAAATAGGTCCTCTGTCCGCCGGGAGACCACCGCACCTGGTACAGGCTTGCCTGTTCAGAAAGGTCCCATATCAGACTGTTGCCCTCCCACAGTACACGTGGACTGCCACCTCCATACACCGCCTTTAGAGAAGTTATCACTGGTCCGAACTCGTTATCCTCGTTTTTTGCAACCACCAGGCGGCGCTCGCCGTATTCCAGCCCGCCGGGCGCTTCACGCAGTGATCCCCTCACCTTCTTCTCCTTTTCAGTCAGCCTGTGAACACCGGGCAGGTTGACAAAGTGCAGGTCTTTTTTCAGGATTTTGCCGCTGGTGGCACCAACCCCCACAGCGCCGAAGATAACCCTGTTCCCGCTGCGGTTCAACATCTGCCCTTCAGAAAAGTTCAGAGGAGGCGGGCAGTTTCATCATGACTGACATTTCCCGCCACCGCCAAAACAATA
>CAZGXM010000020.1:0-37598 GCA_964529795.1 uncultured Thermoanaerobacteraceae bacterium | reverse complement strand
ATCAATGGGTACGATACCATGCTCACTCAGCTGCGCCAGATGTTCGGAACTGCGCTTGGCCAGGATTCCCCCGTGCACATGGGGGTGGAGTGTTTTCACCCGGCCTTCCAGAATTTCCGGGAAACCGGTGATGTCACTGACGTAGGTTACCGGTACTCCTGCCTCCTGCAACACCTTGGCCGTACCGCCGGTGGAAACCACTTCGTACCCGAGAGCCACCAGACCCTTGGCAAATTCCTTGACACCCGTCTTGTCCGACACACTCACCAACGCTCTTTTCATTTACTTCACCATCCTCTCTTAATTTACTCACCTTTCAACTTTACATTCCGGCCCTCCACTTCCACCAGTCCTTTACTGAGAAGTTCCAGTACCGCCGGATACAACTTGTGCTCCTGTTCCAAAATACGTGCTGCCAGACTTTCCTCGGTGTCATTTTCCATCACCGGTACTGCTTTCTGGGCAATGATTGGTCCCGTATCCATTCCCCTGTCCACAAAATGCACCGTGCAACCGGAAACTTTCACCCCGTAGTCCACAGCCTGTTTTTGGGCATTCAAGCCGGGAAAAGCCGGCAGCAGGGAGGGATGAATATTGATAATCCGGTTGGGAAACTGCCGGATAAACTCTTCCCCCAGCAGCCGCATAAAGCCGGCCAGAACAACGTAGTCCGCCGCCGCCTCTTTAACTGCTTTTGCCAAAGCCCGGTCATATTCCTGTCTGCTTGAAAAATCAGCCGCCAAAAGCACCCTGGCAGGAATACCTTTTTCCCCTGCCCGTTCCAGCGCTTTGGCGCCGGGGTTATCACTGATAACCCTGACAATCTCTATATCCAGTCCATTATTCTCCACCGCGTCCATAATGGCCTGCAAGTTGGAACCTCTCCCTGAGGCCAGTACCACTACCCGCATTTTTTCACCCCCCTATTTTACCTTTTCAACCGTACCAATCTTGTAACAATCACCGTGAATAGCGTCCATTACCGCATCTGCTTCCTCCGGGGAAACCACCAGCACAAAACCAATACCCATATTAAAGGTACGGTACATTTCCTTTTCGGCAACATTGCCCCGCTGCTGTACAAGCTTAAAAACCGGCGGCACAGGCCAGGAACCATAGTCAAACCGGGGGACTAACCCCTCCGGCAGGGTACGGGGAACATTTTCCACCAGACCGCCGCCGGTGATATGAGCCATACCTTTGATATGAAATTTCTCAAGCAAGGGCAGCACCTGGGCAACATAAATTTTTGTGGGCTTAAGCATTTCCTCTCCCAGAGTACAGCCCAATTCCTCCTCAAAAGCGGTCAAGTTGCTCAAATCATCCGCCAGCAGTACCCGCCGGGCCAGGGAATAACCGTTACTGTGCAGGCCGGAACTGGAAAGACCGACCAGCACATCCCCCGGCTTTATCTCTTTACCGTCCACAAGTTTATCCCGGTCCACTATGCCCACGGCAAAACCGGCAATATCATACTCCTCTTCGCTGTAAAAGCCGGGCATCTCGGCGGTTTCGCCGCCAATTAACGCACAACCCGCCTGCCGGCACCCCCGGGCCACACCGGTGACAATTTCACTGACCTTTTCGGGAATGAGCTTACCTACTGCCAGGTAATCCAGAAAAAACAGCGGTTCCGCTCCCTGGGCCAGAATGTCATTGACACACATGGCCACTGCATCAATCCCAATCGTATCGTGCATATCCAGAGCAAAAGCAATACGCAGCTTGGTGCCCACGCCATCGGTGCCGGAAACCAGCACCGGCTGCCGGTACTTGCCGATATCCGGGGCAAACAGGCCGCCAAAACCGCCCAAACCGGTCAGCACCCCGGGACGCCAGGTCTTTTTAACCGCGCCTTTCATCAATTCCACCGCGCGGTTTCCCGCATCTATATCTACACCCGCGTCTTGATAAGAAATACTCTTGGACTTAGACATGGTTACCACCTGTTTCCAAAATGTACTTGCCCGTGTGTTTGAAATCAGGAATCTCTATTGGATATTTCCCGCTGAAACAGGCGCTGCAGAAATAGTCCGGTTCTTTACCCGCTGCCTTGAGCATTCCCTCCAAGCTGAGGTAATGCAGGCTGTCCGCCCCGATATGCTCTTTTATTTCGCCCAAGTTATACCGGGCGGCAATCAGTTCAGCCCGGGCAGAGGTATCAATACCGTAGTAACACGGGTGTAAAATAGGTGGTGAACTGACCAGCATGTGTACCTCCTTGACGCCGACCCTGTGCAGCATCTGGACAATTTTCTTACTGGTGGTGCCGCGTACAATGGAGTCATCCACCATAATCACCCTTTTACCGGCCAGCACACTTTTCACCGGGTTTAATTTCAGCCGCACCCCCAGGTCCCGCATCTCCTGGGAAGGCTGAATAAAGGTCCGGCCCACATAGCGGTTTTTCATCAATCCTTCCTCAAAAGGTATTCCGGATGCTTCGGCATAGCCAACTGCTGCCGCGGTACCGGAGTCCGGCACGGGGATAACCATATCCGCATCTATTTTGCATTCCCGGGCCAGCTGGCGCCCGAACCGGCGCCGGGTAATAACCACATTCTGGCCGTCAATGTTGCTGTCCGGGCGGGCCAGGTAGACAAATTCAAAAATACACAGCGCTTGCCGGAGACTGCGCAGACTATTAACGGAATGAATGCCGTTTTCGTCAATTATAACAATTTCTCCCGGTTCCACATCGCGCATGAATTCCGCACCTACGGTATCCAGCGCGCAGGTTTCCGAGGCAATCACATAGCCGTCATCCAATTTACCGATACAAAGAGGACGGACACCGTGGGGGTCGCGTACGCCGATTAATTTGTCTTCGGTCATTACCAGCAGGGAATAGGCCCCCTTGATATCAATCATGCACTTCATCAATGCCTCTTCAATGGGGTTCTGCCCGTAACGGGCAATTAAATTGACAATTACCTCACTGTCTGTGGTGGACTGGAACACCGAGCCGGTAGCCCCCAGGCTGTTACGCAGTTCATTGGCATTGGTCAGGTTGCCGTTATGGGCCAGGGCCACCCTGCCGCGACAGTAACTGAACGCCAGCGGCTGGGCATTGGCCAGCAGACTGGAGCCGGTGGTGGAATAGCGCACGTGGCCGATAGCAATTTTTCCCTGCAGTTTGTTTAAGATTTCCTCGGTAAATACTTCCGTTACCAGTCCCATGTTTTTGTGCAGCTGTATGTCCCGGCCGCTACTGGTAGCAATGCCGGCACTTTCCTGACCGCGGTGCTGCAGGGCATACAAACCATAATAGGTGAGTTTTGCCACCTGCATACCCGGGCCGTAAATACCGAAAACACCACACTCGTCCTTGACTTTGTCTAACTCAGCATACATTCAATCGCCTCCCGCCAGGTAGTGGTTGCCTGACCCAGAGGTATACCAATAACTTCATTAGCCCTGACGCTGATGCGCAGGCTCTCTCCGGTCACCCGCCCCACTTTTTCACAAGGTATACCGTGTTTTTCGGCTAAAGTAAGCAGGTTCTTTTCTTCTGCGGGCGCCAGGGAAACCACGATTCTTGACTGGCTTTCGGAAAACAGCAGTTCCCTGACAGTCAGATTGCCTTCCAAATCTGCCACAAAACCTTTACCGCCGCTAATGGCACATTCCGCCAGGGCAACTGCCATTCCCCCTTCGGCACAGTCATGGGCTGAGTTGATGATGCCGGCCTTGATGGCATCCAGACAGCAGCGCTGTACCCTGGCTTCCCGGCCAAGGTCAAGTTCCGGCACCTTGCCTGCGTCCCGGCCGTGGATGACCGACAGGTACTGGGAACCACCCAGTTCCGCCTTTGTCTCACCCAGCAGGTAAATCAAATCACCTTCACTATTAAAGCCCATAGTACACCGCTGTTCAATATCCTCCACCAGGCCGACCATCCCTACCACCGGCGTGGGGTAAACTGCCCTGCCGCTGGTTTCGTTGTAAAAGCTGACGTTACCGCTTACTACGGGAGTTGATAAAACCCGGCAGGCCTCACTCATCCCCGCCACAGCTTCTTTAAACTGCCAGAATATCTCCGGCTTTTCCGGGTTGCCAAAGTTCAAACAGTCAGTAACCGCCAGCGGTTTGGCCCCGCTGCAGACAAGGTTTCTGGCCGCTTCCGCAACGGCAATGGCACCGCCGGTAAACGGGTCCAGGTAGCAGTACAGGGAGTTGCAGTCGGTAGTCACTGCCACGCCTTTCTTGGTCCCTTTAATCCTCAGCACCGCCGCGTCAGACCCCGGGCCCACCACGGTATTGGTGCGCACCATGTAGTCATACTGCCGGTAAACCCATTCCTTGCTGGCTATGGTTGGTGCCGCCAGTAACCTTAACAGCGTCTCATTATAATCTGCCGGTTCCGGCAAACTTTCCACGGAAAATTCAGTTGCCCTGGAAAGGTATTCAGGTTTTTTGCTGTCCGGCTCGTTAACCGGGCAGGCCTCGGTCAGGGCAGTGGCGGGAACAACGGCAACAGTCTCTTCCCCATTTTTAATGGTCAGGTTGCCGTCGTCGGTGACCTCACCGATCACCGCTGCTTCCAGACCCCACTTGGCAAAAATCTCCTCTACCAGTTTTTCCTTGCCTTTCTTGGGTATTACCAGCATCCGCTCCTGGGATTCCGAAAGCAGTACTTCGTAAGGCTTCATTCCTTCCTCCCGCCGCGGTACCCTGGCCACGTCAATAATCATGCCGCTGCCGCCCCGGGTAGCCATTTCACAGGATGAACTGGTAAGGCCTGCAGCCCCCATATCCTGCATACCCACTACGGCACCGGACTTTATTAATTCCAGGCAGGCTTCCAACAGCAGTTTCTCCATAAAAGGGTCGCCCACCTGGACCGACGGCCTTTTATCCTCGGATTCATCCCCCAGTTCTTCTGACGCAAATGTGGCGCCGTGAATGCCGTCCCTGCCGGTACGGGTCCCCACTGCCATTACCGGGTTGCCCACGCCGGAAGCAGTGCCCCGCTTTATGTCCTTGTGTTCCAAAAGCCCCACACACATGGCATTGACCAGGGGATTGCCGGCATAGCAGTCATTGAAATATACCTCACCGGCCACAGTGGGGATGCCGATACAGTTGCCGTACCAGCCGATACCGGAAACAACACCGTTAAAGAGAAACTTGACCCGGTCACTTTCCAAAGAACCGAACCGCAGTGAGTTTAACAGTGCGATGGGCCGCGCGCCCATGGTGAAAATGTCCCGGATAATACCGCCGACACCGGTAGCAGCTCCCTGAAAAGGCTCAATAGCCGAGGGGTGGTTATGGCTTTCAATTTTAAACGCAATCCCCAAGCCGTCGCCAATGTCCACAATGCCGGCATTTTCACCGGGTCCCTGCAGCACCTGGGGCCCGCCGCCGGGAAAATTCTTTAGCACCGGCCGGGAATTTTTATAACTGCAGTGTTCGGACCACATGACGGAAAACATGGAAAGTTCCGTATAGTTTGGTTCCCGTCCCAGCAGTTCGATAATTTTTTCATATTCCGCATCGGTCAGGCCCAGTTCCTGCCACACCTCAGTCACGGCTGCCACCCCCTTCAAGCCATTTTAAAATGGAAGTAAAAATCAGCTTGCCGTCTTCACCGCCTAAAATAGACTCGGCACAGCGCTCCGGGTGAGGCATCATTCCCAGCACATTGCCTTCTTTGTTGGTAATACCGGCAATATTTGCTGTGGAACCGTTCGGGTTTGCCTCCGCCGTTACCTCACCCGAAGCAGTGGCATACTGGAAAACTATCTGCCTGTTGGCCTTGAGTTCCGCCAACGTACCCGCATCAGCATAATAGTTCCCTGCACCGTGGGCAATGGGCACGCGGATAACCTGGCCTTCATTCAACTGGTTGGTAAAGGGCGTGTCATTATTGTTTACCCTCAGAAAAGTATCCTTACACCTGAACTGCAGTGAATCGTTCATCTTCATGGCGCCGGGCAACAGTCCCGCTTCCAGTAAAATCTGAAAGCCGTTGCATATCCCCAGCACCAAACCACCCTCCCTGGCAAAGTGCTCTACAGACTTCATGATCGGGGAAAACCGGGCGATTGCACCGGTACGCAGGTAGTCACCGAAGGAAAAACCGCCGGGCAGAACCAGGCAATCATAACCGGTAATATTTTCCTCACCGTGCCACAAATAGTCCACAGGGCGGTTAATAACATTTTCTATCACATGTTTGACATCAACGTCACAGTTGGAACCGGGAAATACAATCACCCCAAATTTCATGACTCGACCTCCGCCAAATCAAAGTTGTAGTCTTCAATCACCGGATTGGCCAAAAGCCGCTGGCACATCTCATGCACCTGCTGTTCCGCCGCCTCCCGGTCTGCCGTATCCAGACTCAACTCCATATATTTACCGATACGCACCTCGCTGACATTCCCGTAATCCAAGGCGTGCAGGGAACGCTCCACCGCATTTCCCTGCGGGTCCAAAACGCCTTTTTTTAACGTTACTCTGATTTTTGCCCGGTACACTACTATTTCTCCCCTTTCAAACGGCGGTATATTTCCCGGTAGGCATCTTCTACTCTCCCCATATCCCTGCGGAAACGGTCTTTATCCAACTTTTCCTTGGTTTCCGCATCCCAAAAACGGCAGGTATCCGGGGAAATCTCGTCGCCCAGTAAGATTTCTCCTTTATGAATACCAAATTCCAGTTTGAAGTCCACCAGCAAAATACCAATTTCTTGAAAACGCCGGGTCAAAAGCTTATTTATCGCCCAAGCCTGTTTCTTAATTTCCCGCATCTGCTCTTCCGTAGCCAGCTCCAGGGCGGCAATATGGTATTCATTGATCATCGGGTCGTTTAGCTCATCGGATTTGTAACAGAACTCCAATACCGGCCTCTTCAACTCTGTCCCTTCTTCCAGTCCCAGGCGTTTGGCCAGACTGCCGGCGGCAATATTCCGGGCGATAACCTCTACCGGAATGATGTTGAGAGCTTTCACCAGCATCTCCCGGTCGCCCAAAAGCTCCACAAAATGAGTGTCAATGCCACTTTCCTGCAGCCACTGAAACAGGATTGCGGAAATCTGGTTGTTGTAAAACCCCTTGTCCCGGATGGTGCCTTTCTTTTTGCCGTTAAAGGCGGTGGCATCGTCCTTAAACTCAGTCCAGTAGTAGTCAGGGCTGTCAGTTTTGTAAACCTTTTTGGCCTTGCCTTCGTAAAGCAATTCCCCTCTTTCCAATGGCAAATACCTCCTTATTAGAAGTTCGAGGTTCGATGTTTGAACCGGGGTCGTTCCCCCCGGGGTCATGTAAACCCCATATCCCATATAAGATACTTTACACTTTAGTGACTGCAACCGTTATTTTTCTTTTTAATCAATTCCCACCCGTTTAAAGATGTAGTCCACGTTTTTCAGGTGGTAATCATAATCAAAGAGAGCTTCTATTTCCTGATTGTTCAGGTATTTACTGATGCCCTCATCCTGTTTTATCAGTTTAATGAATTCAACTTTTTCCTCCCAGGCTTTCATGGCGTTACGCTGCACCCAGTGATAGGCCGTTTCACGCAACACTCCCTTGTCCACCAGGGCCAGCATTACCCGCTGGGAAAACACCAGTCCCAGTGTTTTGTTCAGGTTTTCTTTCATGTTTTTCTCGTAAACCACCAAGTTTTTCATAATGTCAATAAACTTGTGCAGCATATAGTATAACGCCGTGGTGCTGTCCGGAATAATTACCCGTTCTACTGATGAATGGGTGATATCCCGCTCGTGCCAGAGGGCCACGTTTTCCAGCGCGGCCAGGGCATTTCCCCTCAAAACTCTGGACAACCCCGACACGCGTTCAGCAGTAATGGGGTTCTTTTTATGAGGCATGGCAGATGAGCCCTTCTGGCCCTTGGCAAACTGCTCCTCCACCTCCAGGATGTCCGTCCGTTGCAAGTTTCTTATTTCCGTGGCAAACTTGTCCAGGGAACTGGCAATAACCGCCAGGGTAGTGAGGTAATGGGCATGCCTGTCCCGCTGGATTACCTGGGTGGATACCGGTGCCGGCTGCAAACCCAATTTTTCACAGACGTACTCCTCTACAGCCGGGTCAACGTTGGCAAAAGTACCGACCGCCCCGGAAATTTGGCCCACGCTGATGGCCTTAATTGCTTCTTTCAGGCGGTCGATATTGCGGTCTGTCTCCGCTACCCACAGGGCCATTTTCAGCCCGAATGTCACCGGCTCCGCATGGATACCGTGACTTCTACCAATCATCAGCGTATACTTGTGCTGTTTCGCCCTCGCCACCAGGACAGCACGCAGTTCTATCAATTTGTCAAGGATTTTAACCCCTGCATCTTTCATCATTATCGCCAAAGCAGTGTCCAAAATATCCGATGAAGTCATACCCATGTGAATGTATTTGGAAGCATCACCCACTTTTTCCGCCACGGCGGTAAGGAAGGCTAAAACGTCATGCCTGGTAACCTTTTCAATCTCGTAAATTCTTTCAATCTCAAAGTCTGCCTTCTCTTGAATTTCCTTCAAGGCACCTGCCGGAATTTTACCCAGCCCGGCCCACGCTTCACAGGCATAAATTTCAATTAACAACCACTTGCGAAACTTATTTTCCTCAGACCAGATTTCTTTCATCTCCGGCAGCGTGTAGCGTTCAATCAACACCCATCACCTCTGTTTAAAATTTTTGCCTGATCCGTCACTTAAACATACCAGCAAAAAATCCCCAGGCAGGGGAAAACCATTTTTCACCTGTCACCTGGGAATTTTCGCTGCTATTTCTTCATCTCCTGAAGGTAAGCTGTCACACCTAACTCCTGTAACTTTTTATCTTTTTCTTCAACCTCCCGGGCCATTTCCTGCTTGAACTGCTTAATTTTTTCCCGTACCGCGGCATCCTTCACGCCGATAATCTGAGCAGCCAAAATGCCGGCGTTCTTTGCGCCGTTTATGGCCACGGTGGCCACGGGAATTCCCCGGGGCATCTGGACAACGGAATAAAGAGAATCCACCCCGCCCAAAGTTGAGGTTTTAATGGGAACACCGATTACCGGCAAAACCGTCTTGGCGGCAATTACCCCGGGAAGATGGGCAGCACCGCCGGCCGCGGCAATAATGACCTCCAGGCCCCGCTCCTCGGCAGTGGCGGCATATTGGGCAGTCTTTTCCGGCACCCGGTGGGCAGAGGAAATCACCACTTCATATTCCACCCCTAACTGTTCCAGTATCTTGGCGGCCTGCCGCATCACCGGCAAGTCGGAATCACTTCCCATCACAATACCTATTTGGGGTCGCGTCACAGCTTATCCTCCTTCTTTTTTCTTGGCTTTATCCTAGGCAATAAAGAACCTGATTACAAAGAGTACTGCCAGTATCCACATGGTTAAACTGATATCCTTAAGCCTGCCGGTCAGAGCATGAAAGAGTGTGTGGGCCAGAATACCGGCAACAACCTCAGTACGCACACTGGTATTATGTTCTTCCAGTCTAAACAATCTTTCTAACACACTCGTTCACTTACAAATATTTTATCCTGTAAATTGTTACCTATCCAGCGATACAGGACAGTTTCACCGCCCGTTAAACCAAATAAGCCCGGACGGGTAGATACTGCATAGCAGAAACCTACCCGTCTGGGCTTTTATCCCTCCGGTGTAGCGCTTGGCAGGCACCTGCACCACTCGATCCAGCCATGTCCCGAAGGACGTGCGGAACTCTAGGTGCACTTTCCGCTGTAGCCAGGGTAATTTACGGTTACCCGGTAGAGACTTGTGAGCCATATTCCCACAATTATACAGCTATAAAACCTTGCTTTTCCCAAACATATCTTAACAAAGCATACGAAAAGTGTCAATATATAACCCGAACTTTTAAAAACTTATATTAAATATCATTCGTTTATAACCCGAAGTTCAGACAAAGGGTAGGGTCTTATTATTAAGATATCCGGCACAAAAATAATCAAATAATCGTCCAACAAACGCCCCTATGAAAAATTGACCTCATTATATAAGGCGATAATAAACTGCCTGATATTTATTCGCGCTTTATTAATTAAGTTATTTTTTTTCATTTCATTCATCTTCCTGCGTATCTCAGTAAAATCAAAATACTTTGAAGCATACCTTTCAAACCTGGGGTCATAATAGTCTTCCAGGCCCAAAGCAGCCACATTTTCAAACCCTTTTTTGACAGCTCTTCTAATTCTTTGTTCAATTGCACGGGGATCTGTAGAATCATTCAGTTTTTCCCGTTTATACCTCTCGCCTATTGCTGCATAAAGATTTTTAAGATGGCGAAAATCCCCAAGATAGTTTTTGCTATCTGGAACAGATTTCAAAAATAATATAATCTGTATTAAATCCTCGCTTCCCGCCTCTCCGATGATACCCAGGTCTGAAAGAATATTCTGTGTTTTTATTTTAATAACGTCTTTCTCTTTAACCGCAGCTATTCTACCTTGACTGGTCTGGTCTATTTCCACCACCAAGTTTTTTAATTTTCCCAGTGAATGGCGCATTCTCATTTGTTCCATAACTCTGTCCAACACTGCAATTACTTCTATACGATTGATCGGTTTATTGATAAAAAAATCTATACCGGCTGCATAAGCTTTGGCAATCATGTCCTTGGTTTCCACTTGAGAAAGCATTACCACACTGCCCTTGTATCCGGCATTACTAAGACTTTTCATAATGCTTACACCGTCTTCTCCCGGCAAAAGAAGGTCAATTATAGCAATATCAACTCCCGACCGTTCTATCAGATCGGCTGCACCACTACCATTTTCCTTTTCCACAACCACATACCCAAGCCCTTCCCCTTCAATGATTGCCTTGAGCATTCTTCGACATGCAGCATCATCATCAACTAGAGCAAATTCATACTCTAAGCTCATCAAACGGTCCCTCCGTTAAAATGATTAATGGAAGTTTTATTGTAACTATAGTCCCCCTGTTGGACTTGGTATTGAATTCTATTGTTCCTTGAAGGCGTGCTATAATTCTTTTAACGTGTACCAATCCAATACCGGTGGAAGCGCTACCGTCAGTATTGTACTTTGTAGTAAAACCGGGTTCAAAAATTAAATCCAGATCCTCTTCTTTGATACCAATACCGGTATCCATAATGGATAAAGAAACATATCCATTTTCCAGCCGTTGTGTGATACGTATCAGCCCTTTGTCCGGAATAGCTTCAACAGCATTAATTACCAAGTTGTTTAAGACGCTGATCAATAGATATGGTTTCTGTATCTGAAAATTCGTTTCTGATTTTTGCTCAAAGGTTATTTCCTTTCCCAGCGCCTGAGCATAACTATTGTTAGAGCTGATTACCAACTCAACTATCTCGTTATAACTTAACATCTGCCCAATATTTTCGAAATCGACCAGTTTAGCAAGTCCCGCCATGATTCTCGCTGAATCTTTCTTTATTTCATGTACTTCCTGGGTCACTTCCAATACCATGGCGGACAACTCTTTTTCTTCCAATGCCTTCAGTCGATTATATAAGAGATAGCTCTTGGCCATGGTATCTTCCATATCCCTCATTGATTTCTGTAAAAAGAAAGTTTCCGCCGACAGTCCGGATGCTATAAGCATTACTTTTTCGAACCGCAGCCTCTCCTGGTCATAATATATTTTAATGGTCCAAAAATATATGATCCCTATAATCAAACCCATTCTGACAGTTGACACCAGTAACAATACCTCATACCTGAGCAATAAAATAATTCCCAGTCCTTCTCTTAACACTTGTTCAAGAACATTAGAACCTACATCAGCAGAAACTACCAAGATAAAAAGCTTAAGCGGCTTAAGCTTTAAGGAACGGGCTTTCCCCAGTTTAAGAAAAATAGTAACAAATAAATAATAGAGGGCGCTGGGGTATTGGTCCAGCATGATTTCAGCCAAGGAAAAGCCTGGGGACAGGTTGAAAAAATAGTGTACGAAAACTCTAAGAGTAAAAATTAGTAACGCTACTATCGCTCCGGTCCCGAGTAAGGGCAATTCAGAAAAAAACAGCAACAAAAACATCATGATAATACTGCTAAGAGCAAAACGAAAATGCATCCCCACGGGCATTACCGTAATCAAACCGGAAACCGCTGTTACGAAAGCCACAGCCAGCATCAGAAAATTCTTACGTTTTTCTCTTGGCAAATCCTGCAATGTATTTTTCAGCATTATCACATTCATATCTGTAATTTCTACGACAGGGTGATAAATCCTGCACGCAAAAAAAAAACATGTCCAATGGTCTGGTAGCTCCAGGATGGCGCTTGAATTTTTTGCTCCTGCTACGATGACCTTTTCGAACACGCATTTTAAGAGTGCTGCCGTAATGGTAAAAGCAGAGGGCCGCCAGGTTATTTCAGCAACCCTCAAACATCCATATTTACCATTTTAGAGGATGTGCGAAAAGTCGTTTTGGAATAAGTTCCCTTTCGACACGAATTTTAAAGAAGTTTCCTCTCAACTGGTTACACTTCTTGATAGCTGTTTTCTCATTCTACGCTCTTCTCTGGTACTCATCTTCTGGTAGATCAACACCGAACCGAAGACAAGCGAACCAAAGATGTCAGTAGCCCAGCCGGAGTAAAGTAGGGATAGCCCGGCTACACCTAGAAGAATTCGCGTTGCGATGTTAATGTGTTTCTCCATGTAACCAATAACCGTAAGTCCCACGCAGTACATACCCAACACCGCTGTAGACAGCGCCAATATTAAATCGCCGGTACTGGCGTGCTGCATTACCAGTTCAGGGGACAGGACGAACATGTAGGGGACAAGGAACCCCCCCACGGCGATACGTACAGACTGTATACCCGTGTCAAAGGGGTTGGCGTTAGCCAGTCCCGCACCGGCGTAGGCTGCCAGGGCAATAGGCGGCGTAATATCTGCCATAATACCAAAGTAGAATACGAACATATGTGCCGCAATTAACGGTACGTTGTCAAAAGCCAGTAGCGCCGGTGCCGTCATGGTTGCGGTGATAACGTAGGTAGCCGTTGTGGGCAGACCCATTCCCAAAACAATACTGGCAATCATGGCAAAGAACATGGTCAATAACAGGTTATTATTTGCCAGGTCCAGGATTGCTCCGGTAACATTCAGTCCCAGGCCTGTAAGTGTTACCACGCCGGCAATAACTCCCGCCGCCGCACAGGCAGCGATGACAGGTAACGCAGTACGTGCAGATTCTTCCATTATTGTAAAGAATACCGGTATGGTCAGCTTATACTTTAGTTTGCCGTATTTACCCAGAAAGAAGGCAACCATCATAGTAATAATATTCATGGCCAATGCAGCAAAGATACCCATCAAAGCAGCACGCATGGCTGACTGGCCAATGGCCAGGATAACAAAAATTATCAAAATTGGTATCAAAAGATACCCCCTGGTAAGAAGCAGTGACATAACGCTGGGCAACTGGCTCCGGTCCACACCAAGAATATTCAAACGTTTTGATTCGTAGTGAATAACAATAAACTGTGCTATAAAGAACAAAAGCGCCGGAATAGTAGCTGCCTTGATGATTTCATAGTAACTTAATCCTGTAAACTCAATCATCAGGAATGCCGCAGCACCCATGATAGGCGGTGTAATCTGGCCTCCGGTGGAAGATGCCGCTTCTACAGCCGCGGCAAAGGGCGGCCGGTATCCCGACCTTTTCATCATGGGAATGGTAAAGGCGCCGTTACCTACGGTATTTGCCACGGAACTGCCGGTAATCATGCCGGAGAATACACTGGTTAAAATACCCACCTTGGCAGTACCGCCCACCATCCAGCCGGTCATGGACATGGCCAAATCAGTAAAATATTCTTCCAAACCGGTTTTGCTCAGGATTACCCCCAGCATCAAATAAAGGTAGATAAACTGTGCGGAAATGGCAATGGGAATGCCAAAGACCCCTTCCATGCTGAGGAAGGAGTGGGAAAAAATCCGTTCAACACCGAAACCACGGTGGGACAGAAAACCCTGGGGCATGTAATTTCCCAGATAAGCATAGGCCAGCATAATAGTTGCCAGCGCTGCAATAGGAGTTCCTACCACTCTTTGTGCCGCTACCATAACCAATATGACTCCAATTACTGAAATGAGATAGTCCATATCGTTATATATGCCTACCCGGGAAATGATTCCTTCGTAACCGAAAAACTGGTACATCCCTGCAGCCATCCCTAAAGCGGCAAGCACTATATCCGGAATGGGCATTCCCTGGTACTGCCTACCAAAATACTTTGAAGCCTGTATTACCAGAAGTACCAGGATAGATCCCACAGCAACTATTAATGCAATTTCTCCTTTAATAATATACAGGTAAGCAGTAATGGCAATAAAAACGACGGTGAAAGCCCAACTGCTCCAACCCACCTTGGGTTCAGCTTTTTTATTGGCCGGGTATAAGAGAAAAATCAATGCCAGGGCAAATGCGACGTGGAAGCCCCGCTGCTGGTTGGTAATTAGTGTACCGAAATATGCGGTATATAGTTGAAAGAAACTTAATGTTACTGCCAGGGCAAAAACAAGCCACCGCCAAAAGGTCGGCAACTGTTTTCTAAACCGGCTGGCTGTATCCACTTGTTCCAGTACCGCTTGGGCATCCGGGACTTCTTCCTCTTCAGCTTCGTTGTTTAATGGCTGCTCTTCTAGGTGGTTTTTGTTTGATTCATTTTTCTTGGACGGCTTAAATGTCAAATTTTATCCTCCTTTCTTTTAGTGTAGGTTTAGCAGTGGTGATACATAGAACTCCACATAGGCCCCACCTGATGCAACGTCTAAAAAGCGCAACTTACTCCCATCATCAAAAATTAAAGTATGATTGGCAACTACCTGACCGACACGAAGGGGGACAACGTCAAAGGCTCTATTTTCGTAAACAACCTTATAGTGGTCGCCTTCTTTAATGAATGTGGTTGTTTCGTCTCTAAGTTGTTCCGGGCCCACAGGAAGGTTGGCACCAAAAGAATCATAGTACATTTCCTTAAGTGCCAAGGTACGGGTGCTCTTAACATAAAAAACTTCATCGACCGGTTGATTAGTCACAGAATGGATATAATGCAGTTTAAAGGTTTCGTCTACCGAAAGTATTTTTTGAAAGAGAAGTGCGCCGCTATTATGGTCACGTACGGTAAATACTGCATAATGTGCTGCCTGATAATAAAAAGAAACCGCTAGTACCAATATTAGTAAAAATATGATTTTAAAGGAATGAGCATCACTAAGGGTGCTCATTCCTCTCTTATGCATTTTAATCTGTTGAAATACCTTTCTCTTCATAGTATTTCAATGCACCCGGGTGGAAAGGTACCGGTGCGATACCTTTGGTTGCGTTTTCCAGTTTTATCTGGTTACCCCGGGCGTGACCGGCGGCGATTTCATCAGTGTTTTCATACATTACCTTGGCCAAATTATAGGCCAGGTCTTCATCAAGGTCTTTTTGTGTATATAATACGGCCCACTGCGCAACTGTCTTACCTACGGTATCCTGGCCGTTATAAGTATTGGCAGGAATTTCGTAAGGTGCAAATGCAGGTTCAGCTTCCAGCAGTTTATTCAAACCTTCTCCTTCAATATCCACAATATCTACCGGAGTGGCAGTAGCAATCTCAATTACATTAGCTGCGGGTACTGCCAGTACGGCAAAGGCTACGTCCAGTTGGCCGTCCTTCAATTTGTCGGCCGCGTCGGCAAATGTATCTTGGAACTTGGCAATATCCTTATCCGCGTCAATACCATAAGCCTCCAAAATCTTTACCGCTGCAGAAGCTGTACCGCTTCCGGGAGGTCCAATGGAAACGCGCTTGCCTGCCAAATCCTTGATGGATTTAATACCACTATCTTTAGGTGTAACTACCTGCATAACCTCAGGATAAATAACACCGATGGCAGCTATATTGTCTACGGGCTCCTTAAAGTCGCCTTTGCCTTGTACGGCTGCTTGGGCAGGGCCGTTCATGGCCATGGCCAGCTCTGTCTGACCTCGGCTCAGCAGGCGGATGTTTTCCACTGATGCACCTGTGGACTGGACGGTCACTTTCAAACCGTCAATATGGTTACTCCAGGTCTCGGCCATTGCTCCGCCCAGGGGATAGTAGGTGCCGCCGGTGCCGCCGGTAGCCATCAATAATGCGGTTTCCTTAGCTGCCGGTTCGTTAGCTTCTTCTTTTTTCTCTTCTTGGGCACTGCCTTTTTTACCCTCTTCGGGCGCCGACTGGTTGCTGCTGCATCCCACTACAACCAGTGATAAAGCCATTATTAAGACAAAAAGTGACAGCAATACTTTTTTACTCATAAACGTTACCTCCTGTTGCCAATTTTTTGTTAATTCAGTAAATTATTTATTCACCTGCCTTCAATCTTCCTAAGCTAACCCTCCTTTCTTTTTGGTTATAATTACCTCACTCAACTGTCCACCCCAAAAATGCAGTAGCCTTCTACTATTATACGTACACAAGTTTATTTTACCACCCGCCCTACAGAATACTACAGCAACCTACCACTTCCTACAACCAGTTCTAAAAATTCGGATGAGAGGGGGCAACATAACTTGGAGGGACGGTTTTTGACTTGAATTCGTGCATACAGAATCCAGCTTGTCAAGTCAAGAATCGTCCCTATTTAATTTTTTCGGGTCCATATTGGGATAGTCCATCATTCTTCCTTCCCAGGTCCTTATTTTTACTTTATCCTTGCCCTGGGAAACAAGATATTCCGGAAGCATGGGCGTCTTTCCATACCCATGTGGTGCATTAATTATATAAGTAGGAATAGCTAACCCGGAAGTATATCCCCTTAAATGTTCCATTATTTCCAATCCGTCTTCTATTCTGGTATTAAAATGGGTTGTCCCGGAAACAGGTTTGGCATGAAAAATATAATAGGGACGTACTCTAATCTTCAATAACTCATGATTCAGTTTTTTCATCACGTATTTATCATTGTTAATTCCATTTAAAAGCACAGCCTGGTTTCCCAGAGGAATCCCGGCCCTGGTCAACATGTCACAAGCTTTGGCAGCATCCTCCGTAACTTCTTTGGGATGATTGAAATGAGTATTAACATAAACCGGGTGATGCTTGGAAAGAACATTACAGAGATTTTGTGTTATTCTTTGGGGTAAGGTAACAGGTGTCCTGCTGCCTAAACGTTTTATTTCCACATGCGGTATAGCATCCAATTCACCCAGTATCCAGTCCAGGTGGTCATCGCTCATCATAAAAGCATCACCACCCGTAAGCAGCACATCGCGAATTTCCTCGTGCTGACGCACATACTCTAATGCTTTTTCTAATTCCTCCCGCGGTGTAGGCTTGTCAATTTCCCCAATATTCCTGCGCCGCTGGCAGTGCCTGCAGTACATACCGCACTGATTGGTAACCTTTATTATTAAACGATCAGGATAGCGACGGGTGATATTGGGTGCCGGTGATGTGAATTCTTCACCCATGGGATCATCCTCACCAAAGGTATCCTCTAACTCGGCAATGGAAGGAAGCCCCTGTTTACGAATAGGATCTTCCGGGGCTGAAGGGTCCATCAAACTTACGTAGTAAGGCGATACTGCCCAGCGATATTTTTCCCCCACTTGTCCTATCTGAAGTTTTTCTTCCTCGGAAAGGTCTAAAACCTTAGCAAGGTCTTCAACTTTTGTAAAACGATAACGCATCTGCCATGTCCAATTATTCCAGTCTTCCTCGCTGGCATTAAACATTTTCATGATTTTACGCTTTTGCCCGGCGTACTTTTCTTTTTGGTTAAAGCCAGTAGGAATATGGTCCCTGGCATCCAGGTATTCTTGAATCTTACCCTTAAGTTCCTTCGCCCTCACTTCAGCTAGTTTTCTCTTCTCATCTGTCGAAAGATTTTCTAACTTTGACTCGTTATAATCAGATATGGACATAGTCGTGCCTCCTTTGACCTGATATTTTGAATTTATCTTACAATTCTCACTACAAAAAACTACTGCAAACTACTTTTTCCTACCAAAAACAATTACTACAAAAAGATTCATCAATTTTCCCCCCAGGCATTTCCTTTATTTTTTTAAAGAGGTTATTTGGCAAAAAAAGTAGCGGTTATAGTACCGCCAAATTAAGGAAAATTTAACTATCATTACCTGATTTAAAGTGTAAAAACCGCAGCCAGCATTTTCAAACCTTAGGCCCTACTCCCATTCGATGGTCGCCGGGGGTTTGGAAGTGATGTCGTAAACCACCCTGTTGATTTCCTCCACCTCGTTGACAATTCGGGAGGAAATCCGTCCCAGCAGGTCATAGGGCAGCCGCGCCCAGTCTGCGGTCATGGCATCATCACTGGTTACGGCCCGCACCACCGCGGTATAGGCATAAGTACGTTCATCGCCCATTACCCCCACGGAACGCATGGAAGGCAGTACGGCAAAGACCTGCCAGGTATTCCTGTAGAGGTCGGCCTTTTTGATTTCTTCAACGACAATGCTGTCCGCCTCCCTGAGCACCGCCAGTTTCCTTTCCGTTATTTCTCCCAGGATTCTAATAGCCAGTCCCGGGCCAGGGAAAGGCTGGCGCCAGACGATTTCCGCCGGAAGGCCAAGCTGCTCGCCCACCAGGCGCACCTCGTCCTTGAACAGGTCCCGCAGCGGTTCAATCAGGGATAGATTCATCTCTTCCGGCAGGCCACCCACATTATGATGGCTCTTGATGGTGGCAGCGGTATCCGTACCGCTTTCTATCACGTCGGGATAAAGAGTACCCTGAACCAGGTAGTCAATCTTACCCAATTTCTCCGCTTCCTCTTCAAAAGTGCGGATAAACTCCTCGCCGATAATCTTCCGTTTCTGCTCCGGGTCAGTGACACCTTTCAGCCGCTTCAAAAACCTGTCCTTGGCGTCCACAGCAATAAAATTAAGGTTGAACCTGCCCCCGAAGGTATCTTTCACCTGCTCCGCTTCACCCTTGCGCAGCAGCCCGTGGTCCACAAAGATACAGGTAAGCTGTTCGCCGATGGCCTTGCTGACCAGCACGGAAGCGACGGCAGAATCCACACCGCCGCTCAGTGCGGAAATTACTCTTTTACTACCTACCTGTTCACGAATACGGGCCACTTCCTCATCAATAAACGAAGCCATGGTCCACTCGCCATCACAGCCGCAGACATCATAAAGAAAGGCCTTCAGCATGTCCTGCCCCCGGGGTGTATGTTTAACCTCGGGGTGAAACTGGATACCGTAAAGCTTTTTTGGCTCATTTGACATGGCTGCCACCGGTGTGTTGGCGGTCACCGCCGTGACATCAAATCCCGGCGGCGGTTCGGTAATGTAATCCCCGTGGCTCATCCAGCAATCAGTCTGTTTTTCCATGCCTTTAAAGAGCTTGTCTCCCCTTGTTACACGCAGCACGGCCTTGCCGTACTCCCGGGAATTGGCCCTTTCCACTCTACCGCCAAGGTCACGGGTCAGCAACTGCATGCCGTAGCAGATGCCCAAAATGGGAATGCCGGTTTCGTAAATCCGCTTGTCAATTCGCGGTGCACCGGGCCCGTAAACGCTGGACGGGCCGCCGGAAAAAATAATCCCCTTGGGTTTCTTTGCCAAAATATGGTCAATGGGCGTGTTGTAGGAAAGCATTTCACAGTAAACACTGGCTTCCCTCACCCGGCGGGCAATGAGCTGGTTATACTGCCCGCCAAAATCCAGCACTATTACTACCTGGTGCTTTTTACTAATATCCTTCACCCTTTTACCTCCCCGCTACCTGTATGCCTCAGGTTTCAAAACACCTATGTACGGTAAATTGCGGTAGTTTTCCGCATAGTCCAGGCCGTATCCTACCACAAACCGGTCAGGGATACTGAAACCGTTGTAGTCCACCTTTACATCCACCGTACGGCGGCTGGGCTTATCGAGAAGTATACACGTTTTCACACTTTTCGGGTTCCGTGCCTTTAAGTTTTCCAAAAGATACTTCAATGTCAAACCGGTATCGACAATGTCTTCCACAATTAAGACATGCTTGTTTTCTATATCCACTTCCAAATCTTTGAGAATGCGTACTGCTCCGGAGCTTTGAGTAGCGGAGCCGTAACTGGACACCGCCATAAAATCCAAAGTGATGGGTAAGGAAATTTTCCTGACCAGGTCTGAAAGAAAAATAATCGCGCCCTTTAAAATACCCACCACTATCAGTTCCCGCTCTTCACCGTAATCCTTACTGATTTGTTCCCCCATCTCTTTTACCTTTTTGTTGATTTCTTCTTCAGAAATGAGCTTCTCCTGAATGTCCTGTGCCATCATTTTCACTGCCTCCTTTTGCAGCAATCCCGGTTTGCAAGTATTTTCCCCGGGCGAACTAAATTTACCCACTAAAGTTCTCTGCCAAGTGATAAACTCCTTCTTAATATTATCTTTTTGTTGATTTTTGTCGCCAGACCTCCCAAGCTGCTCTTAAGTCCGACTGCCGCCTGTTGTCCAACTCTTTGTTGCCGTAACGCCAGGAAGTAAATTCTGCAGCAACAGATTTCACCAGCTCCTTAATATCGGGAAAAGCACTGCCCACTCTGCCGGCAAACTCATTGGGAGTTTCGTAAGACTTTGGCGCCCAGCCCTTACCTGCCAGCCAGGAAACCACCTCCCCGTACAGGCCGGTCCCCCGACAATGCTCGGACAACGGCAGGGTATCCCGCTGTTTGCCTTTTAACAGTTTACCAATCACCAAAACTGTAAAAAGGATAACAAAAGATATTGTTATCACCGCCGCCGGGCCGGTAAGCCCGGTCCGCGAAAAAACAGGCCCCGCTGTTTTACCCGGTAAGTCCAGTGCGGGAATGGCAAAGCCCGGAGTAGCCTCAACGGGCAGCCAACCGTTACCCGGCACATAAACTTCCGCCCAGGTATGCGCGTTGCGCCCGTAAACATAATAAACGCCCCGGTCCTTGTCGTATATGCCCGGCGTAAAACCCAATACCCAGCGGGCAGGAATACCGACGCTGCGAGCCATGACAACCATGGCCGTGGCAAATTGCACACAGTAACCCTCTCTCTTGGAAAAAAGAAATTCCGCCGCCATATCTGCCGAATCAAATTTCACCCCGGTATTATAGCGGTAGTTTCCTGACAGGTAATCCTTAATCAGCAGTGCCTTTTCCCAGTTGCCGGTTCCGGCTGCGCTTACTTTTTCCGCCAGTTGTTCAATCCGGGGCGATAAATTTTCCGGCAGCTGCAAAAAGCCTCTTCCGGGTAAACTCTCACTTTCTTCACTTGCTACCTTCCGCAAATCCGGTATTACGGAGGTGACCCGGTAAGTAAAAGGGGCTTTGACCTCCTTGATAACAGCTGCCGCGCTGTCCACGGAAACTGCAGGAACATCTATGGAAGAAACCTGATAGGCAACAGGTAAAAATTGGGCATCGGCAAAAAGGGTTATTTCCTGTTCCAGTACCTGCCCCTCCAGCTGCCGGGAAAACTGGGACTTTAATTCGCTCTCTTCCAAATTGGAATACCATTTCCGCCCGTCAAAATAATCAAAAACCTTTCCCCGCCAGTAACTGGGCCCGGTGCTTTTTACCATGAACAGCGGCTGCTCCGCCGCTGCCTGCGGAGCTTCCAGCAGGTATTGCCGGGTACCGTCATATTGCACCACCTGCTCCATCGCTACCGGCGGCACCGCCCAAGTGATCCCGGGGACTAAAACCAAAAGAGACAGGGGTAAAGAAACCAGTAATACAAAGACTATCTTTACGGGTGAAACATACTCTCCCCGTAAGTTCTCCGCCAATATCAACAAAAAGATAAATGCAACAATAACAGGCCAAAGGTTTAGAGAAAAGACAGCCTGCTCCACCAGCAGCAAAGTGCTGCCGGCCATAATCACCGCCCATAAATCTCCCCGCCTGACCTGGGCGGCCAAAAGATATGCCAAACCCCAGCAAAATACCGCCGCCAGGAAGATTTTATCCGTAATCCCCAGGGTAATAACCCGGTAACTCAAAAATACCCAGCATAACAGCGTTACAATAAGGAAAAGCCGTATTCGCCGGGTTAATGTACTTGCAGTGAAAAGAAAGTACCCGCCGCCAAGCAGTATAAATGGCAGCCGCGGTATTTCCGGAAAAGGCTGGAAAGCGCCGGTCAAAAATACAACCAGCGCTAAAAGAACCGGTAGATAGGCTATGGTTTTTTTTCCAAACATTTTAACCCCCTACTTCCAATCGTGAAAACCAACCCCGCATTTCTTGCGGCAGTTCGCCCAGCAGTATCACCTTTTCTTCACGATTGACAGTCCGAATTACTTGCCACAAAGCTTCCTGTTTAAAAGGTCCTTCCGCCCGGGCAAGGGCGCGCAGCAGCACTTTTCCCTGGTTCAGGCGGTTCTGGGATTTTACCAGCGCTATTTTTTTGCCCGCAACAATCACATCCGGCGGAAAACCCGTGAAACTCAAAGACTTCCACCAGGAAGCGGCCAGGTCTGCAACTTCAGTATCCTCTTTTTTATCACCGCTAAACAATACCAGCAGGCACAAGTTGGGCTGCCGCCGCCGCTGGCGCAGCAGCAGCCTCCCGGTCCGGGCCGCGGCCCGCCAGTGGATACGCCTTGCCTCGGCAATACTGCCGCCTTCAACCAAATATTCATCACTGTTGGCCGGCAGAATACTGCGGTATTTCACCCTGGTTGCTTTCGGGTAAACCCATAAGGTTTGCACCAGCAAAATATCTTTTGTCCAGGTAAAAAAGCCCAGCGGGTCCCCCCACTTCACCTGAATAAGAACCTTCTCATACCGCCCGCGCCGGTAAATCACCAGTTCCAAGCGGTTATTGGGCAAACGGGCGAGTTTCATTTCTCCTGTTTCCCCGGGTTTTTTCTGAAAATGTATTAAATGGAAGTTATGGGGAATGAGACTTAATAAACCCGTTCCTTTCAAATAAATCTCAATGGGTTCCGTGCGTACCGTTTCAACCGGTGTTTCCCCGGCAACCTTCACCCTTTTTCCCATAAAATAGGCGCCGACAGTATTAATCAGAAGCACCAGGACAATAGCAGCATCAAAAATGAGAGCCTGCCGGGTCATGCCCAACCTGGATAAAAGCAAAGTAACCGTAATTAACCATAAGAAGGATATTACTGTTTTCGCTTTCATGATTTCCCCGCCACCGGCACAGAAACGGAAGTTAAAGCTTCCCTGACCAGCTGCTCCGGCGAAATTCCCTGAAAAACAACCTCTTCCTTTAAAAAGAGGCGGTGCGCCAGGGTTTTCATGGCAACAACCTTCACATCATCGGGTATCACATAGCCCCGGCCGTGGAGCAGCGCCCAAGCCCGGGAAAGCTGATAAATGTCCAGTGTGGCCCGGGGACTCAGCCCTACGTGCAGTTCATTGCGATACCGCAGTTTCTGCACCAAATCTACCATATACTGCTTGACGCTTTGTTCCACAAATATTTTCCGGACAACTTTCCGAGCAGCAATAACCTCGTCTCTGCCCATCACCGCTTCCACTGACTCTAGCGGCGGCATATTCTCCCAAAGCGTTAACATGCGCATTTCCTGGCCAGCATCAGGATAGCCCAGGGATACCCTGACCATAAACCGGTCCAGCAGTCCCTCCGCCAGCGGAAAGGTCCCCGCCAAATCCAGCGGGTTCTGGGTAGCAATTACGCAAAAAGGTTCCTCCAGAGAATAACTTTTCTCTCCCACGGTAACCTGATTTTCCTCCATGGCCTCAAGCAGACCTGACTGCGCCCGGGGATTACCGCGGTTAATCTCATCGACCAGCACTAAATTGGCCATAATCGGCCCGGGAATAAATTTAAACTCACCATCCCGGCTGTAAACATCCATACCGGTAATATCACCGGGCAAAATATCCGCATTAAATTGAATACGGGAATAGCGGCAATCCAGAGAACGAGCCAGGGCCTTTGCCAGCATGGTTTTCCCCACACCGGGCTTGTCCTCCAACAGGACATGGCCCCCGGCCAGCAGCGCCGCCAAAACCGTTTTTGCCGCAGGTGTTTTTCCCACCAGCACCCTATCTATGTTGTCCAGTACTCCGGTTAACTGTTTTTGCAGCTTAATATCCATACCATCACCTCAAATCCTCATACAGTTATTCGACAATCAGCCCACTAATCCTGCGTTTGAGTGAAAAAAGGATAATCTTGTCAAAAAATTAACCCCCGGCGAAACGGGGTGAAACTTGCGGCAATCAGTCCGACTTGGGTGCGGAAATGATAATTTTCTTGTTAAAATCCCGTAACTGTACGGCAATGGTGATGGTATCCCGGGGGTCCTTGATACTTTTGGCATAAATCTGCGCCTTGACCACCCGCTTGGAATGTCCGTCAATCCACAGGCGGTAGCTGAAATCCCGCCAGTACTTTTCCATGAAGTTGTTACTGACCGCCGGGTTGCAGGATACCACATGCAACTTTTTTTTCCCGACTTTCTCCACCCCGTGATACTGAATATTGTTTACCCGGGTAAAACGGAAATTGGCCATGGGATTTATTTCCGTCATAAATATTTCCGGTTGAAACAGTTCAGTGCCCGGGGTTACCATCCAGCGCCCTGTTTTCGGGTGCAGTGAATAGTTAATATCGTCAACTTGAAACACCTCCACCGGTTGACCCAGCATTTTCCCCTGAATGTGAAAATTATTTTTCGCCTTCTCCCCGGTCACGTCGCTTAAAGTCCGTTCTTCTTTTCCGTCCAGTTTGAGAGTAACATCTACATGATAACGGTAGCTGCTCACCGTCAGGGTATTTTCCAACGCTTCCCGGACCAGTTCCTCAGGAATAACCCGGATTTCCTCTATGTAGTAATAGTAGCCGCCAAGTGCCAGCGCAGTCAGTACCAGCAAAATCGCTGCCGTCGCCCACAACCGCTTAACCCTGATTACCAAAATACCACTTCCTTCCCACGGTTTCCTTAAATAAATACGGGAGAAGAAGCAGGTTTATGAAGGTAATAATTGGCATCTCCAGCATTGTCCCCGGATACTGTTGATGGTATGAAAGAAACTTCCCGTGACTACGGTTCCTAATTAAAACGTGATAAGAAAGTGAAAAAAGGCGCCCCGGAAATTCTCCAAGCAGCGCCTCTTCCCAGTTTTAAATTTTAATGCCCGTCATAATGATTGCCGTTAAGATGATATTTTTGGATTTTCCGGTAAATGGTAGCCCTACTGATACCCAACGCATCTGCAGCCTGTTGTTTGCCTTCTTCAGTCCAACCGTATTCCTCCAAAGCTCTAACTATCGCTTCCCGTTCCAATTCCGCCAACTTGGGAATCTTGTTCTCCCCGTGAGCACTTTTCTTGAACACTTCCCGTTTATTGGTATCTTCCCGCATGCGCGGCGGCAGGCTTTCCGCGGTAATATGAGTACCTTCTTCCAGGTTTATGGCGTATTCCACCGCATTGACCAGTTCCCTGACGTTTCCCGGCCAGGGATACTTCAGGCAGATTTCCTGAGCGGAATGAGTAAAACCGCGTATATTTTTATCCATTAACTTGCTGTACCGCCGGGCGAAATAATCCAGTAGCAACAGTATATCGTCTTTTCTTTGCCGCAGCGGTGGAATTTCCAAGGGAATGACGCTCAGCCGGTAATACAGGTCTTCTCGAAACTGCCCCTTTTCCACCATACTGCGTAAATCACTGTTAGTCGCAGCAATAATACGAATGTCCACGGGAATAACCTTGGTCCCGCCCACTCTTTCAATTTGTTTCTCCTGTAATACCCTTAATAATTTAGCCTGCAGGTATAAGGACATATTCCCTATTTCATCCAGAAAGAGCGTACCGCCGCTCGCCAGTTCTATCTTGCCCGGTTTACCGCCTCTTTTGGCCCCGGTAAAAGCGCCTTCATCGTAACCGAAAAGTTCACTTTCCAACAAGGGCTCGGGAATTGCGCCACAGTTGATGGCAATAAAAGGCTTATGACTGTGAGGGCTGGCGGAATGGATTGCCCGGGCAAAAACCTCCTTGCCAGTACCGCTTTCTCCCACAATCAAAACGGTAGAATTACTCCCGGCAATTTTCCTTGCTTTTTCCTTCACCTGTTGGATAGCCTTGCTCTGACCGACAATATTATTGAAAGTAATGCTATTCTGCCGGTTGACAATTTGGTAGGCTAGCTGCTGGGTTTCACTAAAATCCCGGAAAGATGCCACCACACCAACTATGCGTTTGTCCTCCGCCTTAATGGGTTTGGCGGTGCTGACGAAATGCAGTTGTTTATTCATAAAATTAAAAAATATTTCCCGGGAAGTAAAGCCCTTTCCGCCGTGCATCACGTCTAAAAGCGGTACCGACGGCATCAGGTGCTTCAGGTTTTTGCCAATGACTTCTTTCTTTTTAATACCGAACATTTTCTCTGCCGAGCGGTTAAAATGGGTAATGACTCCTTCCTGGTCCAACGCCAAAACACCCTCATGCACCGAATCCACCAGGGCCTGGAGCTGGTTTACCATCACTATTTTCTCTGCCACCATTTCTCTTTCCGCCACTTTACTACCAATCAAATCTGCCATCCGCCCGATAAACTCCAGGTGGTTATTGGGCGCTGCACAGAGAGTACGCTTTTGTTCCTCGTTGAAGGCAATCAAACTCACGGCACCGATAACCTCATCGTTGTTTACTTTGATGGGATATACAATGGAAGCCAGGTAATAGCAGTCGTCTTCCAGCGGGCAGGAACTACAGATACTGTGGTGTCCTGAATCTTTAATGAATACCGGCTTACCCGTTTTAATCACGTGTTTATTTACCAAACCCCTGCGCAGGCGGGACCCTACATCATTCCTGATTTTTCCCGTACCGGCAACTCGAACCAGGTCTAAGTCAACTATTTCCACATCTACTTTTAGAACTGTAGCAATGGCCTCAGCTACTTTCTGCCCCTTTCCCTTCACTTGTTGCAACCTGGACATTAACCAATTTTTCCCCCTTTGTAATAACCTATTACTACAACTTCTTCCGGGTCACTTTTTTATTCACCAAAGAGACCCTTTCTCCTGCAGTAATATATTATCTTTTTGAGAAAAATATGGGGAAGGATTCTGCCTTCCCATTATGCAGAAACTTTTGTATTTTGGCAACAATTCCCGCACACTTTATCCGGCCACAATTCTTTCGCGGGCAGTTTGTCTTGCTGCTGCAGCAGCGCGCTCAAATCCCAGCGCCAGCGCTTTCTTATTCAGCTCTTCAGTGCCCTTGGGCACCCGGGCCAGTACTGCCTCGGTTATGGCTTCTCGACTTACCACACCGGTCAACCCCACAACTGCACCCAATGCCACAATGTTGGCCACCAGGGATTTGCCCAGTTCATCCTTGGCCAACCTGGTAATGGGCAGTGAATAGACCCTGGCCCCGGTTTCAGGAATACGTTCCACAAAAGTGCCGTCCACAATCAAAACCCCGTCATGGCGCAAAGTGGAAATATACTTGTCACATGCTTCCCGGGTCATGGCCAGCATAATCTGCGGTTCGGTTACCTTGGGATAATCTATATCTCCGCGAGAGATAATGACCTCCGCCTTGCTTGCCCCACCCCGGGCTTCAGGGCCGTAACTTTGGGTCTGTACCGTGTTCAATCCGTCTTTAATTGCCGCTTCCGCCAAAATGATTCCTGCCAAGATCAAACCCTGACCTCCGGAACCGCTTAGCCTGATTTCTTTAATATTTTGCATAAGATAACCTCCCCTGAATAATCTTATCTTTAAGCCTTTTCCCGGGCCTGGCGGATAATCCCGTCATAGGTTTCAGTATACTCCGGCGCCTGGCTCTGGTGCAGGACACCAATGGTAAATTTGTCTTTCAGCTGTTCTTCACTCAGTCTTGCTGCCGCCTTGACGTTTACCGCGTGCTCTTTCTGCCACTTGATCATCTCAGCCGGGTCACCCATTTTGTTGCGTCTGCCGTACGATGTGGGACACTGGCTCACCGCTTCAATCACGGAAAAACCCTTGTTTTTCGCACCCTGGACAATCAACTGGGTAAGAAGTCTGGTATGGTAGGCCGTAGCCCTGCCCACAAAGGTGGCGCCGGAAGCAATGGCCAGCCGGGACAGGTCAAAGGAACGTTCTACGGTGCCGTATGGGGCAGTAGTTGCTTTTTTGTTATGAGGTGTCATGGGTGAATACTGGCCGCCGGTCATGCCGTAAATACTGTTGTTAAAGACAATTGCCGTCAGGTTAATATTTCGCCGGGCAGCATGGATAAAATGGTTGCCGCCGATGGCGGTACAGTCCCCATCGCCCATTACCACAAATACATTCAGCTCCGGTCGCGCCATTTTAATGCCGGTGGAAAAGGCCAATGCCCGGCCGTGAGTGGTGTGCAGCGTGTTGAAATCCAGGTATCCCGATGCCCGGGACGAACAGCCGATACCGGAAACAACCACTGTTTTGTCCTGGTCAAATCCCAGTTCTTTAATGGCCCTGACCATCGCCCCTAAAACAATGCCGTGGCCGCAGCCGGGACACCAGATGTGGGGCAACTTTTCCAGACGGAAGTACTCTTCTATCCGCGCAAACATTTACAGCACCTCCTGCACTTTTGCTTCTATTTCCATTGGTGTAATCAATTCTCCGTCATAACGGTTTAAAGGAATAACCGGTACCTTTCCGGCCGCCACCCGTTCCACCTCGCCCACCAGTTGCCCCATATTCATCTCGGGAACAACTATTGCTTTTACGCCTTCCAGGCGGCGCCGCAACTGCTCCACCGGAAATGGCCAGATGGTAATGGGTCTGAATAAACCGGCTTTAATACCCTTGTGCCGCAGTTCTTTCACCGCTCTCTTGGCGGAACGGCCCACACTGCCGTAGGCAAAAATCATTACTTCCGCGTCCGCCATTTCCGTTTCTTTCACCGTAATAATTTCATCGGCATGGTCTGTCAATTTTTTATGCAAGCGGTCCAACAGCTTTTTCACCGTTTCCGGCTTATTGCTGGGAAAACCGGTCTCATCGTGAACCAGCCCGGTAACGTGGTAGCGATAACCATCGCCAAAACAAGCCATGGGCGGCACCCTACTGCCGTCATCCCGGTAAGGGTAATAGTTTTCAGGACCCACAGCGGGTTTTTTGCGGTCAATGATTTCCATCTCACCCTCCCCGGGAAGCTGTACCCGTTCCCGCATGTGACCGATTACCTCATCCATCAGCAATATTACCGGCACGCGAAACTTTTCCGAAAGGTTAAAAGCTTTCACAGTAATTTCATAAGTTTCCTTAACTGAAGCCGGTGCCAGTACAATGATGGAGTGGTCACCGTGAGTGCCCCAGCGTGCCTGCATCACATCTCCCTGGGCCGGTGCCGTAGGGACACCGGTACTGGGGCCGCCCCGCTGTACGTTCAGTACCACACAGGGCACCTCAGCCATGCAGGCAAATCCCAGGTTCTCCTGTTTTAGCGAAAAACCGGGACCGCTGGTTGCGGTAATGGATTTTAACCCTGCCAGCGAAGCACCGATTACAGCTGCCATGCCGGCAATTTCATCTTCCATTTGCATGAACTTACCGCCAACTTTGGGCAATTCCTGCGCCAAAATTTCTGCCACTTCCGTGGAAGGGGTAATGGGATAGCCGGCAAAGAACCGTGCTCCTGCCGCCAATGCCCCCGCAGCACATGCTTCGTTACCCTGCATCAAAACACCTAAGTTTTTTACTTCAGTCATTGCCGCTCACCTCCACACTGATGGCAAAATCAGGACAATGGGTTTCACAGATGCCGCAGTTAATACATCTATCCGGATTGGCAACTGCCACTTTTCCCTGTTCGTCAGCCGCCAGTACCTGCTGTGGGCAAAGGGCAATACAGATACCGCAAGCTTTGCACCAATGTTTTTTTACCTTTATTTCACCGGGTTTCAGTGGAGACAATGCTTTTGCCATCAAATACCACCTCTAAATCAAATATTTTGCCTTGCAATACTTAAACCTGACAACCCAACAATACTTAAAGTATTAATTTATAAGTCTTACTTCTTTCGCCAAATCTTTTAAGCAATTTATATGCCAAAAGTAACATGTTCTAAAAATTTATACAATAAGCACTTTTTCCGCACTTCTTTATCCATGGCCTGAAAAGCTATATTATAGGCATTGCTGCGCTTTCAATCGAAAGATTAATCAGTCTTCAACAGTACCTGTAAATTTTGTACATCCAAGGGCTTTGTTACTAAAATTACTCCCTGGTTAACTTGTATTCATGTATACACCATCGCAAAATGAGACAGATCACGCAAACCCCTTGATATAAAGGAAGTCTCAATTTGATACGGATATCATTTTGAGAAAGAAAAAACCCCATCCCACATCGGGGATAGGGTTTGTAAATCAACCGGTTACATCATCGGGGGCATGCCGCCTCCACCGGGCATATTGTTTTCATTTTCCTCAGGAATGTCAGCTACCAATGTTTCTGTGGTAAGCAGCATGGATGCGATACTGGCTGCATTTTGCAATGCAGAACGGGTAACTTTGGCCGGGTCAACAATACCTGCAGCAATCATATCCTCATACTGCCCGGTAATAGCGTTAAAACCAACACCTTTGTCAGCGGCTTTTACTTTTTCCACAACCACGGAACCTTCAGCACCAGCGTTGGCCGCAATTTGGCGCACAGGCTCTTCCAAAGCCTTCTTAACAATATTCACACCGGTCATCTCGTCGCCTTCCAGTTGGATGCTGTCCAGAGCAGGCAGAATATCAATCAAAGCAGTACCG
Organism: uncultured Thermoanaerobacteraceae bacterium; assembly: GCA_964529795.1. Classification (GTDB taxonomy): domain Bacteria; phylum Bacillota; class JADQBR01; order JADQBR01; family JADQBR01; genus CAZGXM01. The sequence goes on along the minus strand of CAZGXM010000020.1, from coordinate 6,918 downwards.
CCGCCGGCCACAATACCTTCCTCCACTGCGGCACGGGTAGCCGCTAAAGCGTCTTCAATACGCAGTTTTTTCTCCTTCATTTCCGTTTCAGTAGCTGCACCGACACCGACCACTGCCACGCCGCCGGCAAGTTTTGCCAAGCGCTCCTGAAGTTTCTCCTTATCAAACTCAGAAGTTGACTCCTCATACTGGCGGCGAATTTGGGCAATGCGCTTTTCGATTTCTTCTGCCGAGCCACGACCTTCGACAATTGTAGTTTCTTCTTTACTAATAGTTACTTGACGAGCTCGGCCCAGCATTTCCATAGTAACGTTTTCCAGTTTCAGGCCAACTTCTTCGGAAATCACCTGGCCGCCGGTAAGCACGGCAATGTCCTGCAGCATAGCTTTTCTGCGGTCACCAAAACCAGGAGCTTTAACCGCAACAGCGGTAAAGGTGCCTCTCAACTTGTTAACTACCATGGTAGCCAATGCTTCGCCTTCTACATCTTCGGCGATAATCAGCAGGGGCTTGCCGGACTGTACTACTTTCTCCAATACCGGGAGAATGTCGTTTACAGCGGAGACCTTCTTGTCGGTGATCAAAATGTACGGTTCTTCCAGGACCGCTTCCATCTTCTCGGTATCGGTTACCATGTAAGGGGATATGTAACCCCGGTCAAACTGCATCCCTTCCACCACGTCAAGAGTAGTACCAATACCCTGGGACTCTTCAACGGTAATAACTCCGTCCTTGCCCACTTTTTCCATTGCCTCGGCAATCAGTTGGCCGATTTCCTCATCGTTGGCGGAAATTGACGCTACCTGACTGATGGCTTCCTTGCTTTCAATGGGTTCGCTAATGGTCTTTAGTTCCTCCACCGCTTTTGCCACCGCCTTCTGGATACCTTTTTTCAGTACCATGGGGTTGGCACCGGCAGCAACGTTTTTCAAGCCCTCGCGAATAATTGCCTGTGCCAGCAGAGTTGCTGTCGTAGTACCGTCACCGGCAACATCGTTGGTCTTGGTAGCAACCTCTTTTACCAGCTGCGCACCCATATTTTCCAGGGGGTCTTTCAATTCAATTTCCCTGGCAATGGTAACACCGTCGTTAGTAATAGACGGGGAACCAAATTTCTTTTCCAATACCACGTTACGTCCCTTGGGCCCAAGGGTAATTTTTACCGTATCAGCAAGAGCATTTACGCCCCGCTCCAAAGCATGCCGTGCTTCTTCACGGAAAACTATTTGCTTAGCCAAATTAATTCCCTCCTTAAATTTAGTATCTTATGTTTGTTTACTCAACTTTAGCCAGGATGTCACGTTCAGCCAAGATCAAGTATTCCTTGCCGTCCAATTTGATTTCAGTGCCGGCATATTTGGAATAAATAACCCGGTCGCCTTCTTTTACTTCCAAAGCAACCTTCTCGCCGTTTTCCAGCATACGGCCACTGCCTACCGCAACCACTTCACCTTCCTGGGGCTTTTCCTTGGCGGTATCAGGCAGTACTATACCGCTGGCAGTTTTCTCCTCAGATTCCAGCACCTTGATAACAACTCTGTCACCTAATGGCTTGATGTTCATTACAACAAACCCTCCTTCTGTTATGTGATATTTATTATTAGCACTCACTATTAGTGAGTGCTAACATCCAACAATAATAATAGTCAAGGTTTCTTATGTATGCAAGTATTAAGAACAGCCGATTTTGGAAAATATTTTTAAATGCCACCAAATATCTTTTATTTCCTTGTTAATTCTATGTAAATCTTTTTTTCTCTTAGCGAAGTTGATTCTTAAAACTTAGAATTCTCACTTATGAGAAAAATATTACCATTTTGGGGATATTTTATACAATAGTTGTATTTCCCCCGAAAACATTTTTATAATTCTTAACCGGCAATTTAGTCTTTGAAAAAACAAGACGGCTCTTGATTTGATTGTTCAGGTCAAGAACCGTCCATTTTTACAGAAAGATACGGTATATATTTATGACCAGCAGAAATGTGCCGATAGTGGTCATCAAGACCCGCGGGCGTATTTTGCGACAGGCAAAAGCTGCTAACGGTGCGGCCAGAACCCCGCCAATAATCAGTCCGATTACCAGTTCCCATTGGACCGACCTGAGCAGCAATAAAAACATAAATGACTGGACCAGGGTTACAAAGAATTCCGACAGGCTCACTGAACCGATAACCTTCCTGGGGGCGTATCCCCGGCCGAGGAGTGTGGAAGTGACAATAGGCCCCCAACCGCCGCCTCCTACAGCATCAAAAAAACCGCCGGCGGCCCCGAGCGGCAGTAGCCATTTGCCGGTCCCGAAATTGCTTTCTTCAGGGGCTTTTCGTTGACGCACCCGGTTTAACACCACCAAACCCATTATTATCAAGTAAACAGTCACAAAGGGTTTTAACACTTTCCCGGGCACTGCAGTTGCAACAACCGCACCTGACACTCCGGCCAGCATCCCCGGCAGCACCAGCCGTCCAAGCAGTTCTTTATCAACATTACCCAACTTGAGATGGCAGATACCGGAAGTTAAGGTTGTAAAGACTTCGGCGAGGTGAATACTGGCGCTGCTTACCGCCGGACTGATACCCAAGCTTAACAGGAAAGAGTTGGAAATAATGCCGTAAGCCATACCTAGAGCCCCGTCAACCAATTGGGCCAGCAGCCCCACCAGCATGGCATCGGCAACAAGTCTCCAATCCATTTTCTCCCCTCCATAAAGTTCATTGACTACAATCAGCAGCTCTTAAAACCAACCGCCGGAATTGAATATTTTTCTTCCCTTCCATTTGTTCGTTTCACCAACCACAGGGTCTTATCCCGATATGTCCTTGCCGTTAGTTTCGTTCCCCGGCCGCCGGCAACTGGAGGAAGCTGGAGGTAGAGGGCTCCTTGCAGGCAAACCTTGACACAAGCAGCACAATCCCAACAATCGGCAGCGTCCCTTACTGCCACTTTACCGTCTTTCTTGTAAAGAAGGTCACCCGGGCAGATTCTTACACAAGGCGGTTCACTGCTTGAACCGCAGCCGGTGCAAAGGCACCTGTCAGGCACTATACTCATTTTTCCTCACCTCACAACATGCTCTTTCCCTAATTTCCACTCTATTGCGCTCTTTGTCATACCGGGAATTAACAAAAATCAGCCAACGCTTGTCATCTTTAAAGGGGTAGTCAAGGCGGGTTTGGTAACAGGGCCAGCGCGTTTCCTTCCGGTATAAAAGATGTTCAATCAAAACCCGTGCCACCAACAAACGGTCGATAACCTCGTGGGCGCGCATCAACTGGTGGTAATCAGCCGCCGCCAGTTTCCGCGAAAGCTGCGTCAGTTCCGCCAGATTCCTTTTTGCAATCGTGAGCGATTTTTCCGTAAAAGTATAGCCGGTACTGATACCGCCGGCGTATTCGTCCATGGTTTTTTGCATTGCTTCCTCCAACTCCTGCGGGGAAAAGCCGTCACTAACCGCCATTGGCCTGAACACCCGGTCCATCTCGGCAGAAATTAGCTCCGGTCCCACTTCCGGGACAGGGGCAGGCAGATTTTTCAGGGCATGGCGTACCGCCAATTCCCCCTCCGCCATGGATCCGGTGGCATATTTCTTCGGCGCCCCTCCCGCCACTTCACCCGCTGCATAAAGGTTTTCCAGCGTTGTCCGCCGGTGGACATCAACCCAATAGCCGGCCTGAGTATGCCCGCCCACAATGTAGGGTTCCGAACCGGTAATCTCCAACATCCTGGCTCCGTCACTTCCCCCGCGGTCTGCCAGGTAAAGCACCATCCCCGGGCACATGTTCAGATACGCCTCCTTTAAAGCCGTCATTTCTTCCCGATTAAATTCATTCAGGTCCAAGTAACAAGGCCCTTTCCCTTGACGCCACTGTTCCAGAGTTGCCTGCAGCCGGGTAAATGTTTTTACCTCCGGGTATTCCTTCAGGTACTCTTCGCCCCGGGCGTTGACCTGTCTTGCTTTGGCGCCAATTCCCTGGACCACCGTTCCCGTAGGCGCCAGTGTGTCCTTGACCCTTAAGGCAATAAAGCGCATTTCAAAACCGGTCATTTCCGCCCCCGCCCGAATACCCATGGCATACCCGGCACCGGCATTAAAGGGAGGGTACCATGTCTTGTGCCTGGCCGCGCCCGGGTTGTTGGGGGCATAAATACCGCAGGCACCGCCGGTGGCGCAGATTACGGTCCCGGCTTTCACGACATAAAAATCTCCCGTCCTCACGTTGAAACCAAAAGCACCCACCACTTTGTTTCCCTGCAAAATATAATTGGTGGCAACCGTCCTGTTTAATACCCGGGCACCGGAACGGTAAACGGCCTGCGCTATAATAGGTTTAATCCTCTCTCCCAAAATACGGATGCTGCGCCTGCCCCGGGAGAGGTAATTTCCTTCTTCATCTTTCAAGATCGGTAATCCCCACTCCTCAAGCCGCCGCGCTGCCCTGTTGAAACCGGCAGCCATAGTCAATAAAAGGTCCTCTCTAACCACACCATTTGCATCATTTTTCACATATCTTAAAAAACTTGCCGGTGTCTCCCCGGGATTGAGATAGGCGTTCAGGGCATTAATTCCCGCCGCCAGGCAACCGCTTCTTTCGACGTGCGCTTTTTCCATAATCAATACATCAAGCCGGGGCTGTTCCTCTTTGGCAGTAACAGCAGCGATACACCCGGCCGCACCACCGCCGATAATCAAGATGTCACAAGAAATTGTTTTGACCTCTCTTGTCATTACCACTCACCGCTTAGAGATAATTTAATGCAGACAAGCCGTCAATGATTTTCTCAACGCTTTCCTCTTCGGTTTCCGCTACCGTATCCACAATAATCTCCGGGTCCGGCGGTTCCTCATAAGGGTCGGAAACGCCGGTAAACTGCTGGATTTCCCCGGCAAGGGCCTTTTTATACAGTCCTTTAATATCGCGTTTGATGCACTCTTCCAGCGGGCATTTTACATATACCTCCACGAATTCGCCATTTTGCCGGCGCACATAATCCCGGGTTGCCCGGTATGGCGAAATGGCCGCGGTAATGGCAACCACACCGTTTCTTGCCAACAGTTTTGCCACAAAACCGATACGCCTGATATTGGTATCCCGGTCCTCTTTGCTGAAACCCAAACCCTTGCTTAAATTCTGCCTGACCTCATCACCGTCCAAAATCTCCACTTTTCTTCCTTTTTCCCGCAACTTTTCCGCAACCTGCCGGGCCAAAGTTGATTTTCCGGCCCCGGAAAGGCCGGTAAACCATAAGGTAAATCCTTTCTCGGCCATATTGATACCCCTTTCTGGTAAAATTTTAAATTTGACGGTTTGTTATTTCTCACGCAGCCCCCTGATCAAAACATCAGCCACCTCCGGCCGTGTAAAATGCACCGGCGGGCGCTCGCCCCTGCGCAGCAGTTCCCGTACCTGAGTACCGCTCAAGAAAAGACGGTCTTCCTTGCTGTGGGGGCACGTTTTAAAACTGGCAGTGCCGTCGCATCTTCTGCAGTAAAATGCATGTTCAAACTTTAAGGGGAGTATCCCCAACTCTTCCTGGTCAAACCGGGAAAATATCTCCTGGGCTTCGTAAGTACCGTAATAATCGCCGACACCCGCATGGTCTCGCCCGACAATAAAATGACTGCAGCCGTAGTTTTTTCTGATGATAGCATGAAAAACAGCTTCTCTGGGTCCTGCATAACGCATGGCAGCAGGTAGTACCGACAAGAGAACCCGGTCAGCGGGGTAATAGTTTTCCAACAATACCTGGTAACTTTCCATGCGTATGTCCGCCGGAATATCGTCCGCTTTGGTCTCTCCCACCAGCGGGTGGAGCAGCAAACCGTCCACCATTTCCAGGGCACATTTTTGTAAAAATTCATGTGCACGGTGGATGGGATTTCGAGTCTGGAAGCCTACCACCTGCCGCCAGCCGCGCTGTAGGAATTCTTTCCTGGTTTGGGCCGGTGTCAGGTGATAGTCGGGAAATTCCGGGGCGGGTAAGTCCAGAAGCCATATATCACCACCGACATATGTATCCCCCTGGTTGAAAACCCGGCCCACACCGGGGTGCTCCATCCGGGAGGTTTTGAATATCTTTTCCGCTTCTTCCACCTTGTCATAGTCGTAAATATCGCTTATTTCAATGATCCCGTAGATATCTTCACCGGCAACCAACGCAGCTTTTTGACCAACGCGCAGTTCCCGGGCTTCTTCATCGGTAACAGCTAAAGTTACGGGAAGAGTCCAAACCGAGCCGCCGGCAAGCCGCATTTCGTCTAAAACGCGCCGGTAATTCTCCCCATCCATAAAGCCTGTTAACGGGCTCAAAGCCCCTACAGCCATTAGCTCCAAATCAGATAGTTCCCTGGCACTGAGTTGTATGCGCGGCAGTTCTCCTGCCATTTCCATGACCGCAGCCCTCTTATCACCTTCCAGCATCCTGTTAACCAATGTCCCGCCATGTGGTTCAACCAGCAATGACCTCTCCTCCTTCTTCAAACTAATTGGCCTTTATCATATCTGGTATGTAATTGACTGACCTCTTGTGTAAGTCCCTATTAAAGTTTTTTAAAATGAAAAAAGGCCGGAAACGTTTTTTATGACGTTCCGGCCTCCAGTTGTCTGGTCAGCCTTTATTTCAATCTGAATTTCTCTGTTTTATCCACCTGAACAATCTTGGAATCCTGAATAATTAATGTTACCTGGCCATACTTGGTAGATTTGACGGCCTCTATGACGCGCTTATGAGTTTCTTCATCAATGGTACATCCACGCACGGGACCCGTGCCTTTTTTTTGCTTTTGCATCCTACCCCCCCTAAAAATTATCCTGTCTCCGGTCAATAAACTATAGCCTAGTATACAACTATGTTTTTATGGTTTTGAGCCGACCTCGCCGGTTTGCGTGACCAAGAGGCGGTCGGCAACCGACGCGATGG
>CAZGXM010000019.1:0-38782 GCA_964529795.1 uncultured Thermoanaerobacteraceae bacterium | reverse complement strand
TCAAGCAGAAGACGGCATACGAGCTACGAATTCGTGACTGGAGTTCAGACGTGTGTTCTTCCGATCTGTTATAAGCATCAGCCACAGTATCTGCCATGACAAATGCCAGTTCCCCTTTCCCCTGGGCCAGTTTATAACAGTTTTCCGCCGAGGCACTGGTTGATTGAAATGTCACAATCGCACCCAACTTTTGGTGGTAAACATCAGCCAATGCACCGCCCAGCGGAAAGTACACCCCGGAAGTGCCACCGGTAAGGATGGTAATCATCTTTTCTTTCAGCGGTAGTTCCGTATTGCCGGATTTCGCCGGACCGTAATCCCTTGTTTTTGACTTAAAAGGGTTACCGTCACAGCCATTAACAAGGATACCCATAAAAACCGCCACCAGGAAAATCACTATCTTTTTTTTCAATGGCTGCCTCCTCCTTGCATACACTCTCTAATAAATTGGCATTGTTTACGGGGCTTCCCTCCTTGCCAGAAGGATTAGTCAGCAGTTACGTAGAACCATAACAGAATATTGCAAATTTTTTGCGTTGTGATACTAGTTTATACCATTAGTGGGGGCATGTAAATGGGTGGGCGGCTAGCTAAAATACTTGTCCGGGTAATTTTACCAGTGATCTTGATAATATGTCTTTTCCCGGGTCAGTCTTATGCCAACTTGCCGGAATTGAAAGCCTACAGCACAGCATCAATCAAAGTTGCGGTGGATAAATACCTTCCCCCTTTTTCTTATCTTGACGAAACCGGAGTACTGACCGGCTATAACATTGATTTAATTAGGACCATTGAGAAAAACAGCAATCTAACCATCACCCTCTTACCCATGGAATTGGACGCAGCCGTCAAAGCACTGAAACGGGATGAAATAGATGCTATATTCGGCATGAAATATACGTCAGAGCGTGACGAGCTGTTTGATTTCTCCGATTCCGTCTTCACCATCTCCGAAACAATAGTCATCCCCGGTTACGAAGACAACATTCAGCACCTTGCCGATTTAAAAGGGCATACAACGGCTGTTCAGCGCTTTCATGTAGCCAACTCGCTGTTAAAAAACGTGAGAAGGGCGCAGGTAAATATTGCCTTCAACCAAAGAGAGGCTTTGGAGCTGCTGATTAATCGCCGGGCCGATGCATTTGTCGGCAATCCCTGGACCGCGAAATTCTTCTTGAAACAATTTGGATTGGCGGACAACTATAAACTGGTGGGTGGGACCATTCAACCGGCTGATTATGCCGTTGCCGTCCATCAAGGGAACTACCAACTACTGGATAAACTCAACACTGCATTAAAGACCATTCGCGCCACCGGGCAGTTTGACCGCATTTATTACCGCTGGTTTGGCGAACGCCTCTCCTTTGTCACGGCGCGGCTGATGAAAATTATTAAACTGTTGGCATTATTCATCATTATTACAGCCTTACTGGGTCTTTTATGGAACCGGAACCTGCGCATTGAAGTTGCCAAACGTACCAAAGAACTCTCCCGGGCCAACCTCCACCTGGAACAGCAACGCAAACTGCTTGCTGAAAACGATGCTTTCAAGGAACAAGTGCTGGCAAGCGTGAAAAACGGTATCATCACTTTGGACCTTGACGGTCGCATTACCACCATCAACCCGGCAGCCATCAGTATTCTGCAGCTCGAAAACAAGTCTCCACTTTATGCAATTCATTTCGATAAAATAACACCATTAAAGCAAATACTTGAACCATATCGGGAGCAGGTCAACGCCCGGGAAGAAATACAGCAGGCGGAAACTGAAATATCCTTCAACAACCAGATAAAAAATTTGACTTTCGACATCTCCCCGCTTTACGATGTTCAAAATAACATCATGGGCACGTTAATTACACTTCAGGACCGCACTCATGAAAGAAAACTGCAGCAGAAATTGCTTACCCAGGAAAAAATGCGAGCACTGGGTCAGTTAATAGCCGGGATAGCCCATGAGTTACGAAACCCGTTAACATCGATAAAAACGTTTGTCGAATTACTGCCGCTGAAGCATCATAACCCTCTGTTCCGGGAAGAAATGGCCCGCTACCTGCCCAGGGAAATTGCCCGGCTGAATAATATCGTCGAGGATTTACTGGACTACTCCCGGCCCAAAAAGGCCGAAAAAATAGTGTTCAATGCAGGCCGGTGGATGGATTCCGTCCTGCTGTTATTTAAAAAGACTTTTCGGGATAAAAAAGTTAAAGTTACAACAGAGATTGACGAAGGGCTGGAAATTTATGCCGATCCCCGCCAGTTGAAACAGGTTGCCTTTAATCTAATCCTCAATGCCCTGGATGCCATGGAAAACTGCGGCTTGAAGCACCTGACCATTTCCGCGCGGAAAGACGGTGAAAAGATGGCTTTGATTTTTCAGGATACAGGCAAGGGTATTCCCCGGGAGCAACTTGACAAGATCTTTGACCCGTTCTTCACCATGAAACCCAACGGAGTGGGGCTTGGACTTACTATCACTTATCAATTAATTAAGGAAAACCACGGGGACATTTTGGTAACCAGCAAGCCAAATGCAGGCACTACAGTGAAATTGGAATTTCCTTCGGCCCGGCCCGAATTAACACTTTTAGCTCAAGGAGGGGGCCACGGTGCATGATATTTTGATTATCGATGACGAGGTTTCCATCTGCTCTTCCCTGAAATTTGCCCTGGAAGATAACTACCGGGTGACATCAGCCACCAGTGCCGCTGAAGGTTTGGAAAAAATGCACCAAAAACCTTTTGCTGTGGTTTTACTTGACTGGCGATTGGGAGATATGGACGGCCTGGAAGTTCTCCGGGAAATAAAAAGCAATTTCCCGCAAACAGTGGTTATTGTCATGACCGCCTACGGCACTATTGAGTCTACCGTCAAAGCCATGAAGCTGGGCGCCTACTATTACATCAGCAAACCGCTGGATATCAAAGAACTGCAGCTTTTGCTTGATAATGCCATCGAATACTACCAATTGAGCAGCAAAGTAAAATATCTCAGTGAATCTCTACACAGTAAGGATGGTTACGCCGGGATTATCGGGAAAAGTAAAGCGTTACGCCGCGTCTTTCACCTGATAAATAAAGTAAAGGATATTGATTCCAATGTCCTGATTACCGGTGAAAGCGGCACGGGAAAGGAACTGGTCAGCCGGGCCATTCATTTTCTAGGCAAGCGCAAAGAGGGCCCTTTTGAAGTCATTAATTGTGCCGCCATTCCCGAGACCTTACTGGAAAGCGAACTGTTCGGTTATGAAAAGGGCGCTTTTACCGGCGCGGTACAAAACAAGGCAGGCAAGCTTTTTGCTGCCAACGGCGGCACTTTACTGCTTGACGAAGTGGCAGAAATGCCCATATCTTTGCAGGCGAAAATACTGCGGGTAATTCAGGAACGGGAGATAACACCCCTGGGTGCAACCAGGTCCCTGCAGATTGACGTGCGGATTTTGGCGGCAACAAACAGGGATTTACTGGAATTGGTAAAACAAAGGCAATTCCGTGAAGACCTTTATTTCCGGCTAAATGTAATTCCCATCCACATTCCACCGTTGCGAGAACGGCGGGAAGATATTTTCTTGTTGATCGAGCATTTTATCAAGGAAACCTGTGAAAAGATGGGTAAAAAAATAAAACAGCTTGATGCCGAAACCAAGCGCATTTTACTGGAACACCATTACCCGGGAAATGTACGGCAGCTGGCCAACATCATCGAGTACGCGGTAGCTATTTCCACAGGCCCCACCATCAGCAAGGAAGACCTGCCGGAATACCTGGATGCCTGGGCTTCCCTGACTACCGGCAAAAAAGATGACAATGCTTCTTCACCGGTAAATATCGCGGTGAAAGTGGGCCAGTCCATGCTGGAAGTGGAACGGGAAACAATTGCGGCCACGCTAAAATATCTAAACGGTCACCGCAAAAAAACAGCGAAAATGCTGGGCATCAGCGAGCGTTCGCTCAGGGATAAAATAAAGAAATATAACCTGAAGCTGTAAAGAAGCAAATTGTGCCGACCGGCAAAAATTACCGCCGGAAACGGCAACTCTTGCCGCGCTGATTTGTGCGGTCTTTTTATATTTACCGGCATTTCCGCTCATGTTTACCCGGAAAGACAGCCCCACCCGCTTTTCCACCTTGCTCTCCATTTTCAATACTTCCTGGAACAAGTTTTGCAATAAAAATAAATTATAGATAGAATATTCAAAACTATTTCATTATTATACAGGGAAAGGTGGTGAACTTGTCTTTTATTCGACAAAATTTACCTGGAGGTGTATTTATGAAATTAACACATAACAAATTGTTATTGGCAGTTTTAGTGTTGATTTTGGCGCTTGCCTTGGTTGGCTGCAGCAGTCAGACCACAGAAAAACAGCCGCCGGCCGGCCAAGAGAAAAAAGGAGAAGTCAAGAAGGAAGAAAAAACGGAAAAGGTCTGGTTGTCCATCGCTACCGGCGGCACTGGCGGGACGTATTACCCCTACGGTGGCGGCGTGGCCAGCATCATTACTGATTATGTCCCCAATACCGAAGCAACTGCCGAGGTAACCGGAGCATCGGTGGAAAATACGAAAATGGTTGCCAGCGGCCAGGCAATGCTGGCGGCAATTATGAATGACGTGGGTTATCAAGCCTATAACGGCACCGGCAGATTCGAAGGCGATAAAAAGGATATTCGCACCGTTTTCACCATGTACCCAAATATCTACCAGGTAGTTGCTTTAAAGGAGACGGGTATTAAAACCATTTACGACTTGAAAGGCAAGAAAGTTTCCGTGGGTGCACCGGGAAGCGGCACCGAATACAAGACCAATTTGGTATTCAGCCTCCTGGGAATGAGTTATGACAAATTTAAGGTCCAACGCCTTCCCTTTGCGGACCAGGCAAACAACCTGCGGGATAAAACTCTGGACGTGGGGGTTTGGAGCGTAGCCGCACCCACTTCGTCCATCACCGAATTGGCAGCCACCCAAGATATTTACATCATTCCTTTCAGCGAGGAAGACCTGAAGAAAATAACCACCGAGTATCCTTTCTATAACGCCGGGGAAGTGCCGGCAGGTACGTACAAAGGTCAGGATGAGGCGGTACCCACGCCTACAGTCTGGAATACCATGATTACCAGTAAGGACGCACCGGCAGATTTGATCTACCAAATTGTCAAGGCAGTCTTTGAGCACAAGGATGTCTTGATCAACATCCACAAAGCTGCCAACTGGACAACACCGGAAAATACTGTCAAAAATGCCGTCATGCCCCTGCATCCCGGTGTTATCAAGTACTTTAAGGAACTGGGCTTGGAAATTCCCGATAAGCTGGTTCCCCCGGAAGCCAAGTAGATGGGCATGAAAATGGCCGGCAGGAGACGGGTGCCCCCCGTCCTCCTACCGGCAATCAGTTTTGCAATACTGGTTGCTTACCTGTATTTTCTTTTGGACCCGGTACTGGTACTACAGGTAAAAAGTACGGGGAACAACAGGGTAATATACAGTATCCCTGTTCATCCCGGAACCAAATTCAGTATCCGCTATATTCACTCTGTGGACAAAACGCCTGTTTGGGAACGTTATTCCGTTGGCGCGGATGGCACAATCACTCTCACCGCTACCGAATTTAAAATGCTGGGCGCGGGCTTCGGCCCCTTTGAACAAAGCGTTATTTTTGAAAATGGCTGGAACAAAGTAACAGGCATCAACCGTAATCTGGACGGTTTTTTCTTGCGTGTGGGCCAAATTGCCCGGCATACTTTGTTTATTGATGACCTGGAAGTTCCCCTTTGGAAATATACTGCCAGCAATGAAAGGGTAAAATTCAGGGTATTGAAAGTATCAAGACTAAGCTTATGGAGAAAGGGGGAAAAACATGACCGACAGACAGGAAGAACAATCGCTTATCCAGGCACAAACCCGTAATCTCACCGGTTGGCAGGGAATCATCGTGACAGTAGTAGCAGCACTGTTTACACTTACTTACCTCTATATCGCCAGGTTCGGCGTTCCCAACCCGCAGTTGAATCGCGGTTTGTACATCGGCTTTACGTTTGTCCTGGTAATAATACTTTACCCGGCAACAAAAAAATCACCGCAACACAGGTTAACCGTGGTTGATTTCCTGCTTTTGGCGGCAGCCATAGCCGTGATTGCCTACTTTGTCATTGAATACCCGAAGATGACTTTTCGCGCCGGGGAAGTAACCACTACGGACATGGTTTTCAGTATTATCGCCCTGGTTGTGACTTTGGAAGTTACCAGGCGTACCCTGGGTAATACTTTGCCCATTATTGCCATTGTATTTTTGATTTACGCCTACTTTGGCCCCTATATGCCCGCCATAATTGACCACCGGGGTTTCAGTATTGAACGGATCACAACGTATCAATTCACCACCCTTTACGGTATTTTCGGCGTTGTTTCATCAATTTTTGCCAAGTTTGTTTTCCTGTTTATCATTTTTGGGACCTTTCTGGATAAGCTGGGAGCGGCAAAATTTTTTATCGACGTCCCCTATGCACTGACCGGCCGTACCAGAGGGGGGCCAGCAAAAACCGCGGTTTTTGTCAGCGGGCTGATGGGGTCAGTATCCGGCAGCGCCGTGGCCAACGTGATTACCACCGGCACCTTTACCATCCCGCTGATGAAAAAAACCGGTTATGAATCCCACGTAGCAGGCGGCGTGGAAACTGCCGCTTCTTCAGGCGGGCAAATGGTGCCGCCGATCATGGGTGCGGGAGCGTTCTTAATCGCCGAATTTGCCGGCGTCCCCTACTGGCATATTGTCAAAATATCCGTCATTCCTGCTATCCTGTATTTTGCCTCGGTGCTCTGGCTGGTAGACCTGGAAGCGGCAAAAAAGGGCTTGAAAGGTTTGCCGAAGCAGGAACTGCCAAATGTGAAAAAAGTGTTGAAAGAAGGCTGGTTTTTCGTTTTACCTTTGGTTGCCATTATTGGCTTGTTGATGTTGGGCTATTCACCCGCCCAATCAGGTTTTTGGGCAATCGTGTCAACGGTCGCGGTAGGAATGCTTAACAAGTCAACACGCATCGGGCTGAGAGAATTTGTCGACTTGCTGAAAGAAGCGGCAGTGAAATCCCTGACCATCGGTGCTTCCGCAGGTACAATCGGGATTATCATCGGCGTGGTTTACCTGACCGGTCTCGGGCTGAAATTCTCCGACCTGGTGGTTTCCCTATCCGGTGGCATCCTCCCCTTTGCCATCATCCTTGTGGGCATGGCATCCTATGTGCTGGGGATGGGATTAACAGTAACGTCTTCCTACATTATCCTGGCCATTCTGGCGGTACCTGCCTTAACAAAGCTGGGAGTCCCGCTTCTGGCCGCACATTTGATAGTATTCTGGTTCAGCCAGGATGCCAACATTACTCCACCGGTATGCCTGGCGGCCTTTGCTGCCGCGGGTATTGCCGGGTCCGACCCGATGAAAACCGGGTGGGCAGCGTTCAAGTTCGGTAAAGGACTGTACTTGATGCCTTTCCTATTTGCTTACACACCGATACTTTTAAACGGCCCTGTTTGGGAAATTGTCATTACCCTCATCTCTGTCTCCCTGGGCATAATCGCTGCCGGGCCGGCGCTGCAGGGGTATTTTATCAAGAAAACCAGTTTGCCGGAACGTATCATTTTAGGTTTGGCAGCCTTCCTCCTTTTCCACCCCGGCTTGACCACTGACAGTATCGGGTTGATTATCTTACTTGCAGTGGTTGCCAAACAGGTAGTTGCCAACAACAGGGCAACCGCCAAAATAGAGGGCTGAGTTCGGGATAAAAATCACAAATTACCACCGCCTTGGACGAAAAACCAGTCCCAATTGGTTTTGATAAGCCTATTATCCCCTGCCGTGTTCAGGGGAAAGTTGAGGTTGATTGGCAAATAATAAAAAAAGGACATTCTGTAAAAATTATTGAAAATTATTAGATTAATAACTTAATTTTTAGGAGTAATAGCTCATGACCCAAAAGATTCTAGTCATTGAAGATGCGGAAAACCTGTGCGACCTGATAAAACTTTATCTGAAAAAAGAAGGGTTTGAAGTGCTGGTCTGCCATGACGGCTTAAAAGGATTGAAGGTATTCCAGCAGGAAGCACCTAGTCTGGTTTTGCTGGACATTATGCTGCCAGGGCTTGACGGCTGGCAGGTATGCCGCGAAATAAGAAAAATCAGCGATATCCCCATTATCATGATTACCGCAAAAGGAGAGGAATTTGACAAGGTCCTGGGGCTTGAATTGGGTGCCGACGACTATATTGTCAAACCCATAAACTTCAAGGAACTGGTTGCCAGAGTCAGAGCAGTGCTCAGGCGATTTCATCCTACCGGCCTGGAATTGAATAAACTGGTTTTCCCCGGCCTGACAATTGATGCTGATACCTATACGGTAACCGTCAATAAAGAAGAGATAACCCTCTCTCCCAAAGAGTTGGAACTTTTGTACTTTCTCGCCAGCCACCCGAACAAGGTGTTTACCAGGCAACTGCTGCTGGACCAAGTGTGGGGGTATGACTTTGCCGGCACCACCAGGACTGTGGATGTGCATATTGAACGACTGCGAAAAAAACTCAAAAACCAGTCTAACCAGTTGAAAACCGTTTGGGGCGTCGGCTACAAGTTTGAGGTGCGCCATAATGATTAGGGGAATTTTTGGCCGCCTGCTGCTGTCTTCTTTAGCCGTCATCGTGGTAACAGTGCTCATCCTGCTGTTTCTGCTATCCTACGTTTATACAAGCTTTTACACCTCTGAAAAGGAGAAAACACTAATTAAAGCGGGAAAAGAAATAACTGCCTCGATGGAAAAATACCTGGGTGGAAAAATCCCCGGAGAAGTATTAACAAAGCAAATTAAAGAGGCAGCTCATGAATATGACTCCGAAATCAGTATTTTCCCTATCGGTGCAGGCCAGCAGCAAACAAACCAAAGCTTACGCACCTTTACTTCTCACCTGACCGAGGACTACTTCACAAAAGAGGATATTGACAGTGTTTTGCGGGGAAAAACGGTCAGTAAAGTCACCCGGGAGCCGGAGATCGACCTGATGTCAGTTGCTGTCCCGCTGATCATTGACGGTAAGGTTGTCGGGGGAGTTTCCCTGCACTCCCCCATGTATGATGTGGCCGCCGCATCCACCCAGCTCCGGCGTTTAAGTGCGGTTGTCATTGTGCTGGCAGCTCTCATTGCCACCGTATTGACTTATTTCCTCACCAAATATTTCAGCCGCCCGCTCCAGCACATGAGCAAAGTAGCCCTAAAAATTGCCAAAGGAGACTTTTCGGAAACCGCCAGTATTGAAACACAAGACGAGTTGGGCACTTTGGCCCGCAGCTTCAATTACATGGCGGGTCAGCTGGCAAAGGTAGAAAAAACACGCCGGGAGTTTATTGCCAATATCTCCCATGAACTGCGCACTCCCATTTCTTTTATCAGCGGCGTCCTGCAGGGCATCAATGATAAAACCATTACTCCCGGAGAAAAAGAAAGGTATGTTTCTCTTGCCATTAAAGAGACTGAGAGAATAAGTGGTTTAATCAACGACATGCTGGAGCTGGCCCGGCTTGAACATGACGATGTCAAGTTGGAACTGCAAAAAGCGGATTTGCAGGAACTGGTTTTGGAAGTACTGGCAGAAAAAGAGCCGAAATTCCTGGAAAATGACTTGACACCGGAAGTGGATTTTGCGGCTAAACCTTTTGTTTTTGCCGACCCCCACCGGGTTAAACAGATGATTATCAATCTCCTGGACAACGCCATCAAATTCAGCCCCCCGGGGAAACCAATCATAGTGGGTATTCAAGAAAATCATTCCCACGCCACCGTCTGGATAAAAGACTTCGGGTCCGGTATTTCCAGGGAAGACCAGGAATTTGTCTGGGACCGCTTCTACAAGGTGGATAAAACCAGAAAACCTGAAGAAGGGGGCTCTGGTCTGGGTCTTGCCATCACCAGGATGCTGGCCAAAGCCCAGCAAGGGACAGTGGGCGTGGAAAGTGAACCGGGTAAAGGAAGTACATTTTACTTTACTCTGCCCCTGTGGCGGGACAAGAACAATTAGTTATCTCCATACAGGTAAAAAACCTTGCAGGTTAGCTGGTAATCCGCAAGGTTTTTTACATTTCTATTCAAATAACTTTATTGCCTTTTCCACACTTTCCTTACTGTGAGCTATCAAGTCCTTGACCTCGCTAATATTGGGTTGTGGCTTTTCCAACATCTCACCCAGTTCGTGGACATGTTCCTCCATATCCGCTGCCCTCTCTGCATCTTTGGCAGCAATTTTCCCGTTGATTGCATCCAATATCTCATCCAGCTCAGTGGCTTTTTCCGCTGCCTCGTGATACTCTTTCCTGTCCACTGCGTGCTTGATTTCGTCTAAAATTGCCAGTGATTGACTCAGGGCCTGTAATTCGGGAGACCGGGTTTCCAGGCTATCCTGTTTTGCTGCAAATAGCAGCCTGGCTTTTTCCACGCTCTCCTTGCTGTGAGCAAGCAAATTATTTACTTCTTCAATGTCAGGCTGCGGTTTCTCCAACAATTCACCCAGTTCATGAACGTGTTCCTCTAAATCCGCTGCCTGTTCTGAATCTTTTGCAGCAATTTGCCGGTTGATGGCATCCAGTATTTCATCCAGTTCAACGGCTTTATGCGCAGCCAGTTGAAAGTCTTTCCCCTGTACCGCTTGCCCAATTTCCCCTATAACCGCCAGTGCTCTATCCAGTTGGGTCAGTTCCGGCAAAATTTCGCTGTGTGGAGTCTCTTCTTTTGCATGGTTATCTTCTTGAACATTTTTATCTCCCGCAGTTTCAGCCTCTCTTGTATCATGATTTTCTTCACCGGAAGGATGGCTGTCCACGGCTACCTGCTCCGTTTCTTCCCCCATACCGATATGCTGCCCCGGCTTGGCCACATAAGCATTGATTGTAAAAGCAAAAGCAACTACAACTGTCAAAATCCCGGCAGTAACCACCGCTTTTCGCTGACTGATATTGTTGGTGGTGGCACGGTCAATAAAGGGGACCACCACAAGGCCAAGTGCCAGGAGAACAGTGGCCCAAATCAATCCCTGCAAGCCGGTCCAATTTTCAATGGAAAATATACTCAAAAACAGCCACGGTGGTTTTGTGGCTTCAATTCCCTTCACAGGTACCGGGCCCAGGTCCGGTGGTAATAACACTGCCAGGAACACCAATATTCCGAGAAGAATAAAGCCATACCCGCTCAATTTAACCAGGTGCCCGGAAAATTTTTGCGGGGAATTGTTACTGCTGTCACCCCAAGGAAGTGACGATATTTTTAACCCTTTCACCAGCAGCAGGTGACCTGCCAGTACCCCTGCCAATAACAGCGGCAGCATGCTGGTGTGAATGGAATATATCCTACTCAACAGGGGCACTCCCCGGGCAAATCCCTCAGCGAAAAAGAACCCGAAAACCCCTGCCAGCTTTGCCGCTTCTTGTGTGTGGGCAAGGGCTTCAAAAGCTTCCTGGTCCCATTTGAGAATGGTGCCTGTGTAGAACAATCCCGCCATGCCAAAGAACAGTACCACTCCCAATAACCAGTTCAACTCTCTCGGCCGTTTATAGGAACCGTATACAAATACTCTTAGCAAATGTAAAATCAGGGTAACCATTGCGCCCTGTGCCGCCCAGAAATGCAGTCCCCGCAGGAAACTGCCCAGGTTTACTTCCGTCATCAACACCCGAATACTTTGGTTGGCGGTCGCTGGGTTGGGCGTATAAAATTGAGCCAAAATGATTCCTGTGAGAATCAAAATAAGGAAATTGATTAATGTCAGACCGCCCAGGGAAAACGGTAAAGTATTGGCATGCGCCGGTACTTCGTAATCCAAATTGGTCAGTCCCAGCCGCTGCCTGAACCAGGCAGCCGGGCCTTTATCCTGTTGCTGCACGGTGCCTTTAGCCATGAACAGTGCCCCCCTTTTCCCGGATTTTAGGAACTTGCCTTTTAATTAATCCCCAACCGGTAATGATAAAAATTATTGCCAACAGCAGCAGCACATAGTTACCCGCACTGCCTTTGAAACCCGCATGAAAAGTCAGTTCCTGGGCTCCGGCAGGTTCTTTACCCAAAGCCTTGACCAGCAGGGCTTTGGCCTCCTCTAAACTCCCATTTTCCAGTGCTTTTTGGGCCTGTTGCAGGTTTTCCGGGTTAACCTGGTCGCTTTGGAGCGCCAGGGCATCTCTTATTCGTTCCTCAGCCCCTTCCACATTTTGCGTGCCCTCCAAAAACGCTATGGCCTGGCGTACATAGGTGGGGGCATCAACTTTGCCTGTCCCGCCGCCGTGGGCAAAAGCGGTTGCGGCGGCCGCCAGAAGAAACACCCCCAAAAACAATAAAAACATTACTCTTTTCACCTTACTACCCCCCTTGTTCGCAGCGATTTTTTGAAAAAATTTCCGATTAGCTACTTGACATCATACCGCTGCTCTATTCACTTATATATAACTTGTTAACACTATCATAAGAATGGAATGTTACATATCTATCAACAAATTGTAAATAAATGTGCCTGAACAGAAAAAATTGCCTTCAGGCTGGGAATTCAGTTTTCGGGTATCTGTTTCACCTTTTCCCAGTACACTCACCTTATTCGCCAGGTAAAGGATATGACTATGAATAATAACAGCCTTTAAAACTTCTGCCGTCAGCCTTCTTGCTCTCCGAGAGTTTCTCCAATTTCTTCGCGCCGTCATTGGGGTCATCCAAAGAAGATACAAACTCCAGATAGCGGCGATTGGAGGCTTTCAGCAGTCGGCAGAGCAGCTACCATGCTTTATATATTTAAGGGCCATTGGTAATACTTTTTTGGGACCTTTGCCCTGGCCAAACGGACTGAAAATATTCGAGGCAGAGGATTAGCCAATATTTTGTCGAATTTTAGTAATGTCTCTCGTGCATTTTTTCACATTACGTCAGGAGGTGCTTCAAATGAAAAAGGGATTTTGGGTTAGTCTGTTAGTGCTGTTGGTTTTAGTGCTGGCAGTTGGCTGCGGCCAGCAGGCGGAAGAACCGCAAAAGCCCGACAACCAAAAACCGGCTGAACAAACAGATGCTAATAATAATGAAAAGTCGGCAGACGTGGAAAAAGTGGCTGAATACGTCGGTTCGGAAAAATGTGGTTCCTGCCATGCCGACAAACTGACCGGCCTGAAGGAAACGCTGCACACCAGGATGCTGCAAAAGGCGACTGATGAAACCATCATCGGTGACTTTAGTAAAGAAAATGACCCGTTGACCATGACAGGATTAAAGAAGGAAGACATTGTCCTCACCATCGGCAGCAAGTGGAAACAACGTTATGTTGTTGAGCAGGACGGGAAATACAAGATTCTTCCCATGCAGTGGATTGTGAAAACACAGGAATGGACTCCGTACCACAAGGATGATTGGCAGGAAAGAAACTACGAGGACCTCTGTATCGGATGCCATACCACGGGGTATAATCCGGAAACCGAAGAATTTGTGGAAGGCGGCATCGGTTGTGAAGCCTGCCACGGCCCGGCAAGCCTGCACGTGGAAAATCCGACTAAGGTTAAGCCTGTAAACCCTGCAGAACTTTCTGCCGAGAGACAGACTGAAGTTTGCGGTTCCTGCCACGTCCGCGGTCATAATAAGGACAGTAAGCGCGAGGACGCATTAGGGTTTAAACCCGGTGACGAACTGAGTAAGTTCTTTGAACCGCTGGTACCCAAGGGCGAAGATGAAAAACGCTTCTACGCCGACGGGGCTTCCAAGTCGCACCACCAGCAGTACAATGACTTCGTGCAAAGTAAGCACTATAAAGCCGGCCTGACCTGCAGCACCTGCCACGACCCGCACAGCCAGAGTGCGGCAGAAGGACAGTTGAGAAAGGCTCCTGAACAACTGTGCTTCAGCTGCCACAATGAGGGCGGTAAGGCCGCAACCAAGCTGGACAAACCGTTTGACCTGAGAAAATACATGCCCAAGCGGGCAAAAAGTGCTACGCCGGGTGATATCACCACTCACACCTGGATACCCGAACAAACTTACCTGCTAAAAAAATAATCTTATGTAAAAAACAGGGGACGGAAAAAACGTCCCCTGTTTTTATATTTGAATTTTAACCTGCAGACAACAGCGGCGGCTGAATTTCTTTAATTCTGCCGATTACCTTCAAGACTACCAGTATTTAAAATAAACCTTGCAGTCGGAAAGAGAAACTGCCGCAAAAGAAAAACCGCCATTGCTGGCGGTTCCGTTCCGGTTATTCATTCATGTAGCACGCCACTATTTCCCCGTAATAGATAACATGATAATCCGGTTTGGGGTAAAATTTTTTCTTGATTTCTTGATCAAGCAGCGCCGGTTCCATGGCCTGTTGGTAAACAACCTTACATTCATAATGTAAATCGCACTGCCCTATCACCGGCGTGGCAATAACCTTACCTGGTTGAGCCGTTAAGTCCAGCTCCGCAAACTTGTCAAAATCACGTCCTGATTTGCTGCCGCAAAAGGCCAATTCCTTTTTCAAGTCCACATTAACAGGGACACTGACCGTAAACTCCTTTGCCCCGTCCAGTAAACCATATGTATGCCGGGAATACCTTACCGTCACCATGAGAATGGGCTTTCCCCAGATAATACCGGTGGCTGCCCAGCCGATGGTCATGGTGTTAATCCGGTCGCCCTGTTTTACCGTCAAAAAAGCTCCTTTTGGTAGTTGACCGAACATTTCCTTTGCACTTTCGGCAAACCCAACGTCCTTAGTCATGATTAATCACTCTCCTTCACTTACATTATATAGAATTTCATTAATAATAAGCAAGTCAAATTGACTTGACCTGTCCACAAAGAAAGTAAGCACTTTTTATAACAACCTGAATATATATATGTAAGTGGAATAAAACATTAAACTTTACGGAGGTTGATTTTTAATGTCCAAACTGATGCGCATGTTACTGGTAGCCGGTTTGATTGCCGTACAGCTGATTGCCGTAGCCTGTGGGCAAAATGCGGGCACCGGCGGGGGAAAAGCCAAAGTACGTTTGGCGGAAGTGACTCATTCAATTTTTTACACGCCCCAATATGTGGCCTTGACCCAGGGAATATTTGAAAAACACGGCCTGAATGTGGAGTTGACCACCACCTTTGGCGGCGACAAGACCATGACCGCCCTGTTGAGTAACAGCGCTGACATTATCCTGATGGGTTCTGAGGCAACCATCTATGTGGCCAATCAAAATGCCAATGACCTGGCCATTAACTTTGCCCAGCTCACCCAGCGGGACGGGTCCTTCCTGGTATCCCGGGAACCCATTGAAAACTTTTCCTGGGATATGTTAAAGGGTAAAGTTTTGTTGGGCCAGCGTAAAGGCGGTATGCCGGAAATGGTCAGTGAGTACGTACAGCACTTAAACGGCCTGAAACCGCATGAGGACGTGGAAATTATTCAAAACGTGGAATTTAAAAACTTAGGCCCGGCCTTTGCGTCCGGTACCGGCGATTTTGTGCAGCTTTTTGAACCGGTTGCTTCCAAGATGGAACTGGAAGGCAAGGGCTATGTAGTGGCATCCATGGGTAAAGAGAGCGGCACGCTCCCCTATACCGTCTACATCACCAAACAAAGCTTTATTGACAAACATCCGGAAATCGTACAAAAGTTTACCGACGCCATTTATGAAGCCCAGCAGTGGGTGGAAGACCGCTCCATTGAAGAAATTGCCGATGCAATCGAACCGCACTTCAAGGATACCGACCGGGAGACCATGTTGATGGTACTGAAGCGCTACAAGGAGCAGGACACCTGGGCCACCGACCCCATCCTGGACGAAGAAGAGTATCATAATCTGGAAGCAGTAATGGAATATGCCAGGGAACTGCCACAAAAGGTGCCCTATGAAAAAATTGTCAACAGCGAGTTTGCCAAGCAAGCCATGAACAAATAGACCGCAGCCAGGCAATTATCCTACAGGCAATGCATACTCTGATGGTAGGAGGTGCCGCTGTGGAAACCAGGGAAGTGATTGCATTTACGGACGTTTCTAAAACCTATGTCACCATGGAAGGAGAAACAGAAGCTTTAAAGGACGTAACTTTCTCGGTGAAAGAAGGAGAATTTGTGGCAATCCTGGGTCCCAGCGGCTGCGGTAAAACCACCATCCTGTCACTGCTGGCGGGATTATTCCCTCCTACTGCGGGCACAATAACCATTTTAGGCAAAAAAGTACATGTACCTTCGCGAAAAGTGGGCTATATGCTGCAGCAGGATTACCTCCTCAGCTGGCGCACCATTGAGCAAAACATTATGCTCGGCCTGGAAATCCGCAGGCAGATGACCGGCGAAAACCGCCAGTACGCAGTGGAACTGCTGGATGAAATGGGATTGCTCCCTTTTAAAAATCATTATCCAAATCAATTGTCCGGGGGAATGCGGCAAAGGGTGGCGCTGGTGCGCACCCTTGCCGCTAAACCTTTTATTTTGCTTTTGGATGAACCCTTTTCGGCATTGGACTATACCACCCGCCTGCGCCTGGAAGACCTGGTACTGGATACGCTCCGGCGACGGCAGAAGACTGCCATACTGGTCACCCATGACATTGCCGAAGCAATTGCCATGGCTGACCGCATCATCGTCATGGCAAGCAAGCCGGGGCGCATAAAGAAAGAAATTGAAATACCGCCAGCGTTACGTGATCCGTTGCCCTTTGCTTCACGGGAAATACCCGAATTTCAAAAATATTTCCAAGTAATCTGGAGGGAGATGAACGAGGATGACACAGAACACTAACAACTGCGGTTCTTCTCTCCCCCAGCAAGATAACAAACTTATTAACCAAATTCTCACCCGCGGCGCCAAATCGCCGGCACATGCCGAATTTTTGAAAAAACAACGTCTCCAGCAGCTAATCGTCCGCCTTAGCCAGGTAGCCATCCTTATCGTCTTTATTGCCTTGTGGGAAATCGGCGCAAGTGAGCGCTGGATTGACCCGCTGCTTTTCAGCCAGCCGTCAAAAGTATGGGCCTTATTTATCAGCATGCTGCTGAAAGGAGAACTGCACCAGCATATTATCGCCACAGTCGCGGAAACCATTGCCGGCTTTATCCTGGGCACCCTGTCCGGCACCCTCATTGCCGTTGTCATCTGGTGGTCCCCGTTTCTGTCAAAGGTTTTGGACCCCTACCTGGTGATACTGAACGGCATGCCCAAAGTAGCGCTGGGCCCTACTTTTATTGTGGCCTTTGGCGGCGGCTACGGTGGCATCCTGGCCATGGCCATCGCCATTTCGATAATTATCACTACCATTGTAGTTTACGGCAGTTTTAGAGAAGTGGACAGTAACTTGGTCAAACTGGCCCGCTCTTTCGGTGCGGTCAAAAAGCAGATTTTTGCCAAAATCGTCCTCCCGGCATCTTTTCCGACCATTGTCTCTACCTTAAAGGTGAACGTAGGGTTGGCCTGGGTGGGCGTAATCGTGGGTGAATTTCTGGTCTCCAAACAGGGCCTGGGCTATCTCATCATCTACGGCTTCCAGGTATTCAACCTTACCCTGGTATTTGTCAGTCTCTTCATCATCGCCATCTGCGCCACCATCATGTACCAGGTCGTGGCATCTTTGGAAAACAGGCTGTTGAAAAACAGGGAGTAATTCATGGTTAACCCCGGACAGACTATCCGGGGTTTGGTTGTTACAGGCAAAATTCGTACGCATTTTCAAATGTCAAGAACAGTTATATTATCCTGGCCCCCAGGGTATTCTTTAACTCTCTCAATGCAAAATCATGCACCTCTTTGTCAAATGAGGCCACCGCATCCTTGATAATTGTTACTTCATAATTCAGCATCCGCGCATCGGCAGCGGTATAGAGCACGCAGATATTGGTACACACTCCCACCAGTGTTAATTCATCAACGCCCAACTCCCGTAAAGTGGTATCCAGGTCAGTACCGAAAAATGCACTGTAACGCCGTTTCGGGATAATATAATCACCGGGTTGGGGAGCCAGCTTTTTTACTACCTGAGAGCCGGGAGTATCTTCGATACAGTGAGGTGGGAACATTTTAAATTCGGCATCATCCTCCCGGTGCCGGTCGCAAATGTAAATTACGGGGATTCCTTTTTCCCGGGCCTCTTTAATTGCCCCGGCCACGGCTTTTGTCACCTCTTTACCAGTCTCACCAATAGACAATGCCCCATCATCCTCAATAAAGTCCACCAGCATATCAATTACCAGCAGCGCTTTCTTGCCCATATCAAACCCTCCAAGATGTTTTCCTTTAAAATAACACAAAAAAAGACACCTGACAATGCCGGTGTCTTTACATGAGCTTTGCTTTTAATTAAAAGGGAACATCATCGGGAGGCACCTGCCGGCCCCAATCCGAGTCATCATCCGCCGGTTGACCCTGGCTGAAACTTTGACTTTGCTGTCCCTCTTTCGGCCAATCCAGGAAGCGGACATTTCCGGCCACCACTTCGGTAATCTGCCTGTTCTGTCCTTCCTGGTCCTGGTAGGACCGTACCTGCAGCCTGCCTTCAACAGCCACCAAACGACCTTTGCCCAGGTTGTTGGCGCAGATTTCCGCCAGCTTTCTCCATGTCACCACACGAATAAAATCCGCCTCCCGTTCGCCCTGACTGTTGGTAAAGGGGCGGTCCACAGCAAGGGTAAAGCTTGCCAGCGCCACGCCGCTTTGAGTGTAACGCAACTCCGGGTCACGGGTAAGCCTGCCGATTAAAATTACCGTATTAAGCATTAAAGTTTCCTCCCCTTAAACTTATTTAATCAATTCGCGTAACAAGAAACTCCAATTCAAAGTCTCACTTGCAAAGAACCAAAACCCTCCTTTCTAATCCCTCTCTGTCGTACATATGTTCCTTTTTGGTGTTACTTCGCCATTAATCTTCAATAACCTGCCTTTAGTGGAAAATTTTTTCTGTTTTTCACTCTGCCCAATGCCTGAAGCCAGGTTGATATATCAAATTGGTAATACCGTCTTCTTTTTTTAGCAAGTAAACGGGATGTTTTTTATAGGCCGCCAGATGGTCCTTATAGAAAGCGGTTGTAAAGTACCTGTTGATGCATTCCGTGGGGGGTTCACCCTCTCTTTGGCCCAGCGACCGGACAATAAACGCCAGGTTTTCCTGCAGTGCCTGCTCACCAAAAGTAGTTTTGACAAAGTCAATAAATAGGGATACTATGCCTTTTCCCTGGAAGCCCTCCGGGACTAAAGCAATAGTATTATTTTTCGGTTCGGGAAAAACTCTGTATTTGCTTTCGTCACGCGCTCCACCAGCGTGCACAAACCCCTTTACACCCGGGGAATAGCGGCCAAACATGCAGCCCACGGCATAGGAAATGAAGGATTTTGTATCCTGTACTTTGTCCGCCCGGCGAACAGTGATATCTTCATCCGGTACAGCAGGGGTAAGTACCCCTTTTAGGTCGTAGATTTCAATTAATATGCGGTTTAATTCTTCTTCATTTTCTCTCAGACGCTCAAAGTGCTTTCGGGTAAAGTTACCCCAGTTGTTAAAAGCTTCTTCAATCAGGCAGGTACCGTCCCGGTATGTCAAAAAAGGATGTTCCCGGAAATCCCAGGACGTTTCAAAGAAATCCCAGTCGGTTTTGGCAATGGTAATATTTTCTTCCACAAGCTGCCGAATCTTTTGCCGCTTCTTTTTGTCTGCCGGAATTATCATGGGTAAACTGGCGATATTGCCCACTTGAAAGTTTAAAGTGGGATTCAAGACTTTTAAAAATTCTGCAGCCAATTTTGAGTTTAAAAATGCCAGGATGAAAGGCAGGTCCTCTTTGGCAGGAAAAATTGACGACCCACCCACGTCAAAAAGAAATCCCGCATTTGTCGCCCGGGCGGCAAACTTTGCAGAACTGACAAAGGACCAGGTTATGCCCGGTTTGAAATAGAAAGAAGCATTGCGTATTACCGACCTCTGAAATGCTTTTACCGCTTCCCCGTCGTTTTGCCAGTTGATGACATGATAATTATTGCCGTACCACTTGCGGTAAGCGCCACCCTTGTTATAGGGAAACCATTTCAAGCCGCTTCCCCCGGCCTCTTCACTGCTGGTGCAGTGAAAGCCGATTTGCTTTCTGTCAACTTCCCACCAGCATCTTAAAAACCGCCTGTTATCACCGGTGGCCAGTCCCTGCCGGGGTGGGGACAAGTCCGCCAGAGGCCGGGCCCGCCGAAAAACGTCCCTGACCTCATCCGGCACCCAGTAGGCAATGGGACTGCCGGGAATTTTTTTGAAATTTTTGCTGTCAGCGGTATAGCGGTATTCTCTTGTAGGGTCCTTAGCTGCCTCCAGCACCTTAAGCGGTTGGGCTTCCGTTCCTTTGAAGTCCGATAACCTGATATAGGTGCCGTGAGTGGAAGCGGTTTGATTATGAATAACAAATGTGCAGACAGGTACCGTGGCTTCTTTAAAAGCTGAATATTGCAGTTGAATCAAGCTGCTGATAGCCCGCTGGTCAATTAAAAAACGGCGCAGCTTTTCGTAAGACCTGATAAACATCCAGACAAAGGGAGTCATCATCGCTGTGTAACCGTTTTTCATTGTCCAGCGGCAGCACTTTTTTATAAACACGGCAAACAGGTCCGACTGGATCTCTTGCCAGTAGTTGCTGACAAATTGTTTTAATTCGGCGTTCATGGCCTTGCGGCTCAGGTATGGCGGGTTGGTAACCACCACATGGTAACGGCGAGCCATCAGACAGGCTTGCCTGATGACGGGCTCAAATTTACCAATGATGTCTCCGGAAATACCTGTTTTTTTTAATGCCGCCAGGCGCTTAATTAAAAACTCCAGGTCCAAACCGGTGACATCGACCATGGAACCGTAATTTTTTGCATTCTTAAATGTATCTATTAGTTGCCGCGCCCTGGAAAATTTTCCGCCCCGTTTTGCACCGGCAAAAAGTTCGACTTCCGGGTCAGTGATGTTATTTGTTTCTTTGAAGGAATAAATATTCAGTTCAAGTGGTTGGTTGAAAATCCGGGGGTGACGCTGCCGTGCTTTCAGCATCAAGGCAAAGCGGGTCAATTCTGCTGCCCGCTCATCTATCTCCAAACCGTAAAGGTTTTTTCCCAGGATAAGTTTGGGAATCTCCGACCGGAAATAGCCTGCTGCCCGGTATATGTCAAACAGGACGTCAAAAGTATATACCAATATATGTCCCGCACCGCAGGCCGGGTCCAGCACTCGGATTTCCTCCGGACTGGTGACGGAAATTACCCCGCCCCCGTTATCGCAGGCAAAAGGCTCAAACAAATACTGCCATTGAGTTTTTAAGCTCCGGTCGGGATGGGATTGCAGCCATAACCGCCCCAGGGAATTTTCCACCATATATTTTACTATCCAGTGAGGAGTGAATAACTGGGTGGCCGCAGGCAGGTCTTCTTTTTTGATGGCACCTTTATTGATACCGACAATCTGCTTTTGCTTTTCCGTAACATAAAACTGGTACAGCCAGCCGACTATTTCTACTTCCCGCCAGTCCCGGTGCGGGATCCGGGCAGCCGCCTGTAACAGGGAAGAACCGGGCTCAAGCAGTGCTTCCGGGAAAAGTGACAAGGCCGTTTTTTCGCCTGCGGGGAAAACACCGGGCAACAAGCGGTGCAGTTTATGACACCGGTGAATAAAGATTTCTTTGAGACCTGATCTGCTGAGACCGGGAGTATTCACAGCGTCGAGATATGTTTCGCCGGTGTTTAAATAGTTGTTTGACTCCATAAAGTACAAGGCGGTAAAATACTTAAACCAGGTATACGCAGTTTCTTCCCGTTCCGTATGTGCAAACAGTTTATTCCGCAGTTCAAAGGCAAACTTTTTCACTTTGTTCTTGTCCATATAAGATTCCCTCAAGTTTTGAAAATTGATCATCATAAATTTTTCATGATAACTTCACATTATCGTCACAACTTGGTGTTAAACTAAACCGTGTAATATATAAAGTTTGAACCAATACCTTTATGTCAGGAGTGATTGATATGATGATGGGCGGTTACGGTATGGGATACGGCTGGAGCCTGTTGGGGATACTATACATGATAATTCCGTTGCTTTTAATCGGTGCAGTGATTTACTGGGCGGTAAAAGCGGCGGTACAGTCCGGCGGTGTCCAGCAAAAACCGACTCAAAGCGCTGTGCAAATTGCCGAAGAACGATACGCCAGAGGGGAAATATCGGCGGAAGAACTGGAAACAATACGCCGGAACTTGAAAAACAAATAGCCCACCCCACCGGAATATATTTCCGGTTAAAAAAACCGCGGTTCCCAAAAGAAGCGCGGTTTTTTTCTTTTACAAGCGTTAAGAACCCATTTGGCCAAACAATTCTTGGGTAATAACCTGATTTGCCTCTCCCATGACTTTGGCAAACTCTTGTTGAGCCTGAAAAAAACGTTTCAACGTTTCGTTGGCCATGGCTTTCTGCTGTAACAGCTGGAAGTTCTGTACTTCGCTGTTTACCGGGTTGCCCTGAGTGTGGCCTTCTTGAATGCGCCGCTGGCTCTCCTCCAGTTCGTTAATCAACTCCTGGGCCACAGGGTCCAACTTAATTCTTGCTTGAGCAGCATTCAGGTTTGAATATTCCTCGGTTTCCTTGACGGCTTCTGCAAATTCCCTTGCTTTCGCTTCCAAACTAATGACAATTCACCTCCCATTAGCCCCATATTCTTGATAGAAATAATATATCCTTTAATTATTTTTGCATGTAGCTTTAAATTTATCGGTCCAACTGTTCCTCCAGGAAACGAACTATTTTTTTTGCCGGGGGCGGGCAGCCGGCAACACCGGCCGCAAACTTTCCGGTACATAACCCCACGCCAATACCGGTCATTTCTTTTTCTTTAAAACCCTGGCCGATATGAATTTTTTGCTTGAGCCGTTCCAATTTTCCTTTTTCTTTCAGCCGCTTCAGTGCGTAGACCAAACTGCCGTAACAGGCGGAACAGGCCTGGTCTTCCACAATCCACCGGCTCAGTTGTTCCACCTCTCTGCTGGCAAGAATTTCACCGGCCGGTGGGGCATCCCGGCTGCTGTTCAGCTCAATCAAACTTTCAGCGCTCAAGCGGGTACTGCCCACGCCCAATTCCGCAGCAACACCGATATATTCGATATCCTCCACCTGGTAGCCGATCAGTTCCGCAGCGTAGGTATCCACCAGCACCGGGTCCTTACCGGCAATAACCCGGTTCATTTTTACCGGCGTCCCGCCTTCCTCGCGGGTCAGGTCGCCGATAATACCGTCAACAACCACCAAATCTGTTTTTAATACCCGGTTAAGTAAGGCAATGGGTTTGTGCAGGCCCAAAGTGTGGAAGCGCCTCTTTTCCTTATCCGGGATGCACCCCTTTAAATTTTTCAAAGCGCAGGTAAGTTTGGTCTGGCAGTGGGCCTTAAGTACCGGCATATTGATCAGATAGTCTGCTTCTAAAGCCTTGCCGCAGACATGGATTTTCATACCTGCCGCGTTAAATTCCCGGGACCTGTCCTTTTTCAAGTCCACCAGCGGTACCTGGTATTCCCTGCTGATATCTTCATAACCGCAGACTCGAAAAGCCTTTTCGGTACTGTCCCCGACCCAGGCACTTTCCAGAATTATGATATTTTTCAAACCCTGTTGATGAAGATAACCAATCACACCCCTTACCAGTTCCGGCGAAGTGGTGGCCCCCCATTCGGCAGGCTGGGACACCACCAGGTTGGGCTTGATACCGATAAGCGGCTCCTTTTTCCCCAGCCGCTTGATATCCCGGCCGATATTCATCTCCTGCAGGATTTTCGCCGCCATCTCCCGCGGCTTGTCACCGTACATAATATACAGTTTGTGCATCGGTTCCTCCTTGTTTCCGGTAACACCTCACTCCATGACGTAAGTCTTCTTTACTATAATCTCCCAATCAGTATCATTTATTTTTTTAACACTCAACACCTTTTCTCCCTGAATTTCCAGACTCTTGCGCACGTTATCCACCGCCGGCGGGTAGTCTACGATTACCCGCAGGACCTCACCCAGTTCCATTTCTTCCAGTGCCAACTTACTTTTGACAAAAGGCATCGGGCATTCTTCACCCTTGAGGTTGATTTCCCGGTCTATTTTCACCCGGTCCACTCCTTGCTGTTATTTTTGGGGCTTTGTTATTCTACATATTCCTTATACCAACGGTTTTTCCTGCCCGCTTGCCTTATAAAACTATTTTTTCAGTTAAATCCCTTTACAACATCCCATTTTTAGAATATAATGCCTGTAAATTCAATATCTGACGCTGGGGGTGCCTTTTGGCTGAGAAGGAGTAATTAATTCCTAACCCTTGAAACCTGACGTAGTTAGTACTACCGTAGGGAAGCGAGAAATTATCGCCTGACACCTGCTTTTTTACGGTCAGGATTTTTTATTTTTTGTTCCTTAAAAAGGTCTACGAACATGCAGTGATAAATATATATAGTAAGAAGTAAGACTGTCAAAATTAAGTACCAGTTTAACAAGGGGAGCTTATATCGATAGGCTGAGAAAGAGATGTTATCTCTGACCCTTTTAACCTGATTTGGGTAATGCCAACGTAGGGATTGTTAGCTGTTGTTGTGCAAATCTCTACAGGGATTTGCACATTTTTTATTACCAAAATCATCTTACTTAAGGGAAAGGAGGGCTGGCATTGATAGTCAACGGTAAAAATATGGATTTCCCCCCGGGTACCACTGTAGCAAAAATGCTGGAAACACTTGACATCAATCAGGGCCGGGTAGTGGTACAGGTAAATTTGAAAATAGTCCCCAAAGACCAGTATGGACAGACCCGGCTCAACAGCGACGATAAAGTGGAAATTATCGGTTTTGTGGGCGGGGGCTAAAAAGTAACCTGGAGCTCAGACAAAATATTCTGAAGGAGATGATTATATGGACGCACTGTCTATCGGTGGCGTTGAATTGACAAGCCGGCTGTTTATCGGCACGGGCAAGTTCCCCAGCAAACGGGTCATCCCCAAAGTAATTGCCAGTTCGGAAACCCAAGTGGTGACCATGGCCTTACGCAGGGTGGATATTGGCGCCAAAGAGGAAAACATCCTTGAATATATCCCCAAGGACTGCATCCTGCTGCCCAACACCTCCGGAGCACGAAACGCCGAGGAAGCGGTGAGAATAGCCCGGCTGGCCAGGGCTTTGGGCACCGGCAACTGGGTGAAGATTGAAGCTATTGCGGACAACAAGTACCTCCTTCCCGACAACCGGGAAACTATTAAAGCCACTGAAACCTTGGCAAAAGAAGGATTTGTGGTGCTGCCGTACATGAGTCCCGACCTGATGGCAGCCAAGCGCCTGGTAGAGGCAGGTGCCGCGGCAGTGATGCCCCTGGGCGCACCCATTGGCAGCAACCGGGGTATGCAGACCAAAGAGTTGGTGCAAATTCTCATTGAGGAAATTGCGGTGCCCGTTATTGTCGATGCCGGCCTGGGAAAACCCTCCCATGCCGCCGAAGCCATGGAAATGGGAGCAGCAGCAGTGCTGGTGAATACCGCCATTGCCACTGCAGCGGATCCGGTACAAATGGCCAAAGCTTTCTCCCTGGCGGTAAAAGCGGGGCGCCTTGCATATACTGCCAAAATGGGTGCGGAGAGCAAGTATGCCAGGGCCTCCTCCCCCCTGACAGGCTTTTTGGATGCAGGTGAGCAATAATGAGTTTTTACCATCATTACCTGGCATACAGGGACTTTGATTTCGACGCGTTTTTTGCAAAGGTTACAGAAACGGAAATACAGCAAATACTTGCGAAAAATTGGATAGACAAATATGATTTTTTGACACTGCTTTCTCCCCGGGCAGAAGCGTACCTGGAATCCATGGCCGAAAAAGCCCAGGCCCTGTCACTGCAGCATTTCGGCAAAGCCATCGTTTTGTTCACACCCATGTATATCGCCAACTACTGCGTCAATAAATGCGCCTACTGCAGCTTTAATATTGAAAATAAAATCAGGAGAAAAAAACTTTCCCTTGAGGAAATTGAAGCAGAAGCAAAAGCAATCTCTGCCACGGGACTGCGGCATATCCTGCTGCTGACGGGGGAATCCCAGGTGAAATCACCGGTTTCCTACATTGTAGAAGCAGTCAGAATACTGAAGAAATATTTTGATTCGGTTTCCATCGAAATTTACCCCCTGACGGAAGAAGAATACGGGCAGGTAATTGCTGCCGGCGTTGACGGGTTGACCATCTACCAGGAAGTGTACGCTGAAGAAATCTACCGAAAAGTCCACCGGGCCGGGCCCAAAAGAAACTACCGCTTCAGGCTCGATGCACCGGAAAGAGCCTGCCGGGCAAAAATTCGCACTGTCAACATCGGCGCCCTGTTGGGACTGAACGACTGGCGGCGGGAAGCGTTTTTTACCGGACTTCATGCCGATTACCTGCAAAATAGATATGCCGATGTGGCGGTAAGCGTATCAGTACCGCGCCTGCGGCCCCATGTAGGTACCTTCAAGGATATCTTCCCGGTAAATGACAAAAATCTGGTGCAGATTATGCTGGCTCTAAGAATCTTTTTACCTTACGCCGGCATTACCATTACCACCAGGGAACGTGAAAGTTACCGGGACCACTTGATGCCTCTGGGAGTGACAAAAATGTCCGCCGGTGTCACCACGGAAGTCGGCGGGCACAGTTCCGGGGAAAAAGGATCAGGTCAATTTGAAATAGCGGATAACAGGAGTGTGAAAGAAATAAAACAGGCCATTTTGGCCAGGGGCTACCAGCCTGTCTTTAAGGATTGGATGAGTTTTTAAAATCTTAACGGAATGGGGTGTCTCATCTGAACTTGTACCGAATTATTGACGCCAATATCAACCGGGTTGCGGAAGGGATCAGGGTTTTGGAGGATGTTTCCCGGTTTGTTGCTGAAGATACCAGGACAACTGAGAAGTTGAAAGACCTGCGGCACCGGGTTCGCAAGAGTTTTTCCCACCCCGATCTCATTCGCCACAGAAATTCTCAAGATGACTTGGGCTTGGCAATCTCTTCCGGCACCGCGTGGGATAAGAAAGAAAGTGTTCAGAGTATGGTTGCGGCCAATTTCAAACGCGTCCAGGAAGGCCTGAGAAGTATCGAGGAGTGCCTCAAGGTAGGCGGGTATGACCATGAATCCAAAGTTTACGAGACCCTTCGCTTTAAAGCCTATGACCTGGAAAAACACTTTCTTTTAAACCGTGCCCTTCTCGACACAGATATTTACGGCATTACCGGCGAGGAATTTTCCGCCGGAAAAAGCAACGTCCAGCTGGCAAAGGAAATGATTGCCGCGGATATCCGTATCATTCAGTACCGGGACAAAAACAAGACCAAACTTGAA
Source organism: uncultured Thermoanaerobacteraceae bacterium (assembly GCA_964529795.1). Classification (GTDB taxonomy): domain Bacteria; phylum Bacillota; class JADQBR01; order JADQBR01; family JADQBR01; genus CAZGXM01. The sequence continues at coordinate 11,435 of CAZGXM010000019.1, read as the reverse complement.
AAATTCCGCCAGTGTGAAGCAATACGCAAATTGACCCGGCAGGCAAAAGTCACCTTTATTGTCAACGATGACCTGGACATTGCCCTGGCAGTGGGTGCAGACGGGGTACACTTGGGGCAGGAGGACCTGCCGGTTACCAGGGTGCGGGAAATCGTGGGCAACATGCTTATCGGCGTTTCCACACACAACCGGGAACAGGCCCAAAATGCCCTGGAAAACGGGGCTGACTATATCGGCGTCGGCCCCATCTTCCAAACATCCACCAAAAAGAACCCGGAAAAATCCCAGGGATTAAATTACTTGAAATGGGTGGCGGAAAATATCCCCGTTCCCTATGTGGCCATTGGCGGTATTAAAGAAACAAACATCCTGCAGGTGAAGAAACACGGCGGGAAATGTTATGCCATGATCTCGGAGCTGGCGGGTGCCGCATCCATTAAGGATAAAGTTTCCGCCATCAGAAGGCTTTTGGCCTGAAAACTTTTCCCAAGGATATGGTCTGACAAAAATTATTAAAAAGGAGACTGAAAGTATGCATTATACCACTCAGATGGATGCAGCGAAAAAGGGTGTTATCACCACGGAAATGGCAGCAGTGGCAGCAAAAGAAATGCTTGATAAGGAAACTGTGAGAAGTCTTGTTGCCGAAGGTAAAGTGGTAATACCGGCAAACAAAAACCACCGCACCCTGGACCCCCAGGGTATTGGCGAAGGCCTGCGTACAAAAATCAATGTCAACCTCGGTATTTCCAAAGACTGCTGCAATATCGAGGTGGAATTGGAAAAAGTACGCACTTCCCTGAACATGCAGGTGGAATCCATCATGGATTTAAGCTCCTACGGCAAGACCGAGGAGTTCAGGAAAAAATTAATTGAACTGTCTTCAGCAATTGTAGGAACGGTTCCTGTCTATGATGCCGTGGGCTTTTACGATAAAGAATTAAAAGAAATTACGGCCGGGGAATTTCTGCAGGTAGTGGAGAAACATGCCCGGGACGGGGTGGATTTTATGACCGTCCACGCCGGTCTCAACAGGGAAACGGTCCAGGTATTCAAAAGGAATAAACGGTTAAATCATATTGTTTCCCGGGGCGGTTCGCTGCTTTTTGCCTGGATGGAATTGAACGACAGGGAAAATCCCTTTTACGAGTATTTTGACGACCTGCTGGCCATTTGTGAAAAATATGATGTGACGTTGAGTCTGGGTGATGCCTGCCGGCCGGGCAGCATCAATGATGCCACCGACGCGAGCCAGGTTAAGGAATTGATGGTACTGGGAGAATTAACCCTCAGGGCATGGGAAAGAAACGTCCAGGTGATGATAGAAGGACCGGGGCATATGGATTTGAAAGAGATTGCAGCAAACATGCTGCTGGAGAAAAAACTCTGCCACGGCGCCCCCTTCTACGTCCTGGGGCCGGTGGTCACAGACGTGGCACCCGGTTACGACCATATCACCAGCGCCATCGGCGGTGCCATTGCCGCCAGTCACGGTGCAGACTTTTTATGCTACGTAACACCGGCGGAACACCTGCGCCTGCCCACTCTGGAAGACATGAAAGAGGGCATCATTGCCGCCAAAATTGCCGCTCATGCCGCGGACATTGCCAAAAACGTCAAGGGTGCCAGGGAGTGGGATTACGAAATGAGTAAAGCCCGCCAGGAACTGAACTGGGAAAGAATGTTCCAGCTGGCCATCGACCCGGAAAAAGCCAGGAGATACCGGGCCGAGTCAACACCGGAACATGAGGACAGCTGTACCATGTGCGGCGAGATGTGCTCCATGCGCAACATGAACAAAGTGATGCAGGGCAAAAACATTAACCTGTTGAGAGAAGATGTCTGATGCTGTACCTGGTAACCAACAGAAGGATGGTCCGGGGGAAGAACTTTCTTAGCGTCATTGAAGAAGCTGTTAAAGGTGGGGTTGATGCTGTTATCTTGAGGGAAAAAGACCTGCCCACCGCTGAACTGCTGCCAGTGGCGAAAGAAGTAAACGATTTTCTTAAGCAAGAGAACGTACTGCTAATAATTAACGGTAATTTGCAGGTGGCCAAAGCAGTAAACGCCGGCGGCTTTCACACGCGATTTACCGGTTTTATCAAGGAAAACCCGAAGTTTTCCGGGCTGTTGGGAGTATCAGTACATGATCCAAACGAGGCAGTTTTGGCAGAAAAGCACGGGGCGAGTTACCTGCTGGCAGGCCATATTTTTGCAACCAGCAGTAAAAAGAAGTTGGTTCCCAGGGGAACTGAACTGATCAAGGCAATAAAGACACAGGTCAACATTCCGGTGGTTGCAATTGGAGGCATTAAGCCGGAAAATGTTGAAGAAGTCCTGGCAGCGGGCGCTGACGGTATTGCCGCGATGTCATTTGTCATGCAGGCCCCCGACCCCCGTGCGGCAGCAAAAATGCTTAAAGAAAAAATTTTACGTTTTAACCCACACAATTAAATTTTTCTGACCCGGGCTTTTTGTCTCCCGGGTTAAACTTTGCCATAAAATCTAAAGGATTTGGACTGTATCCGGCGAATAGTGTATAAATATTTGACGCGTAACGTTCAACCTTAGCAAAAAAGGAGTCTCCAATGATTATCCTGTTTCAGGTCGTCCTGCCGGTGTTTTTGGTGTTTTTGGCCGGGTACCTGGCGCAAAAGGTATTTGGGCTGCATATAAAGTCCATTTCCACCGTCGCCCTGTACCTGATGACCCCGGCCCTGGTTTTTCGTACCTTTTACGAGACCGAACTGGGCAGCACTTACCTGCACATTGTCATTTACGGCATCACCCTGTCTGTTTCCTTAATCATACTGGTAAAAGTAATATCTTTTTTAAAAAACTACAAGCCCTCCGTTACCAGCGCGTTTGTCCTCGCCACCGCGTTTATGAACAACGGCAACCTGGGGACGCCAATCATTCTTTTTGCTTTTGGGGAAAAAGGTTTTCAGTATGCCGTGACCATTATGGTCTTTCACACCATCATCATGAGCACCTTAGGGATATATTACGCCGCCAAAGGCAGGTTTGACATCACGGACTCGCTGCTATCGGTACTGAAAATGCCTATTGTCCACGGCGGTATTCTTGGTCTCTTGTGGCAGTATTGGAACCTGCCCATGCCGGAAAATATCTTTAAGGCCATTAAAATGGTAGGTGACGCCGCCATTCCCACCATTATGCTGGTGCTGGGAATGCAGTTGGCCGAAATCAAACTGTCCAATTTTGACTGGGGCAAAATTGTCCTGGCGCTTTTAATGCGCCTGCTGATATCTCCCGCCATTGCCTGGGTCATTGTGATGCTGCTCCCCGTTGAGCCGCTGCTGGGAAAAGTGATGATAGTGGAAGCAGCCATGCCCACCGCAGTGATCACTACCATGTACGCCCTGCAGTACGACAGCGAGCCCAACCTTGTTTCTTCCATCACTTTTGTAAGTACTTTATTGAGTATTGTTACATTAAGCATCCTGCTCAATGTTATTACCTGGTGAGGTCTGCCCGGAAACAACCCAGGAAATTCAAAGAGGCAGCTGCCTCCCTTTTCCAGAGCACGAGTCCGCTGCCGTGCCTATTCACTTCAACAAGATAAATGAGAAAAAATATGCAAGCCGCCCGGCCGGTATTTAATTCGGAAGATTCTTGTAATTGAAGGAATACTGTGATAAAATGTACGAAAATAAAATGGTAGTACAGTAGGTTTTGGCAGGTTACTTTTGCAGGTCGAGCGGAAAACGGCCTGAAAACTGTATATTTGCAGGACGGGAGAATGGGAGGGGTTACCCATGCGAGCACTCTCAGGTGCTTTTTTTATTTGTCTGCCTCCCCGGAAAAAATTCCGGCGGCATTTGCTGCCGTAAAGATATATTTATTACTAACCTTACGGGAGGTAGACACATTGTTTGGACTGACAAGAAAGATAACAATATTAGCCGCGCTGCTTACCTTTGCCCTGGTGTTTTCCACCGGCTGCGGCAGTGCCAAAGCGCCGGAAAACCAAACCGGCAAAGAACCGGAGGTATATAAAATCGGTGCCATCTTTGACATTACCGGCCCCGCTTCCTCGCTGGGAGTGCCGGAACGCAACACTGCCATGATGCTGGAGGAACAAATCAACGCCCGGGGTGGAATCAACGGGCACCCGGTGGAAATTATTATCGAGGACAATGAGAGTAACGAAACCAAGGCCTTACAGGCGGCCAAAAAACTGATTGAAGTAGATAAGGTGCTGGCCATTGCCGGCCCCAGCACCACCGGTACCTCCATGGCGATCATTGATACGGTACAAAAATACCAGGTGCCCCTGGTGTCCGCTGCGGCGGGGGTATCCATTGTCACTCCGGTCAATGAACGCCAGTGGGTCTTTAAAACGGCCCAGAATGATTCCGTAGTAGTGGCAAAAATTATCGAGTACCTGCAAAAAAACAACTTGAAGAAAGTGGCCTTTCTCAGTATGAACAATGCTTTCGGTGATAGCGGCAGGAAGGAATTTGAAGCCGCGGCACCCGCTGCCGGCATCACTATTGTAGCTACGGAAAGGTTTGGAGCCACCGATAACGACATGACCGCGCAGCTCACCAATGTCAAGGCAGCCAATCCCGACGCGGTAATAGTATGGGCCATCCCGCCGTCAGCTTCCATAGTGACCAAAAATTACCGTCAGTTGGAAATTGACGCCCCTTTGATTCACAGTCACGGGGTGGGCAACCAGGCCTTTATCGATTTGGCCGGAGAGGCGGCCAACGGAGTAACATTCCCCGTGGGGAAACTGCTGGTGGCAGAAGACCTGCCGGACAGCGACCCGCAAAAAGAAGTGCTGCTTGAGTACGCCTCAGCCTATGAGAAGAAATACAATCAACCCCGCAGTACCTTTGGCGGGCATGCCTGGGATGCGGTATCTTTGATTGTGTCCGCACTGGAAAAAGCCGGCCCGGACCGGGCAGCCGTCAGGGACGAACTGGAAAAAACTCAAAACTTTGCGGGAATTTCCGGAGTCTTTGACATGTCGCCTCAAGACCACAGCGGCCTTACCAAGGATGCGCTGGTGATGGTGGAAATCATGGACGGCAAGTGGCAAATCAAAAAATAGGAAATGGGGTCGGCCGATGGATTTAGGCAGCCAGGTACTGCAATTCTTACTCACCGGGCTTACCCTGGGCGGAATATACGGTCTGATTGCCCTGGGGTTTGTGATTGTCTACACTGTTACCGGGCACATCAATTTTGTCCAGGGGGAATTTGTCATGCTGGGCGCCCTGACAGCCGCCGCTATGGTTAAAAACGGCACGCCGCTGTGGCTGGCCATACTGGTGGCTGTCCCGGCAGTGGGACTGTTCGGGGCGCTGTTTGAACGGGTGGTAATTCACCCGGCCCGCAAGGCATCGGTGGTAACCGTAATAATCATTACCATCGGCGCTTCAGTGGCTGTACGGGGAGCGGCCCTCTTGACCTGGGGGACCCAGTCCTATCCCCTGCCCCCTTTCTCCCCGGGCGAGCCCTGGCGTTTCTTCGGGGCCATCATGAACCGGCAGAATATCTGGGTACTGGCCTTGAGCCTGCTCTTGGTTGTGCTGCTGTTTACCTTCTTTGAGCGAACCATTTTGGGCAAGGCATTGAAAGCCTGCGCCGTCAACCGCTTGGCGGCCAGTCTGATGGGCATCAGCCCGCAGTTAATGTCCCTGTTCAGCTTTACCGTCAGCGCCCTGCTGGGCGCCCTGGCCGGCATAGTAATTACCCCTATTACCACTGCCACCTATGATATGGGACTGATGCTGGGATTGAAGGGTTTTGTGGCCGCGGTACTGGGCGGCCTCACCAGCCCTGCCGGAGCGGTAGTGGGCGGCTTCCTGCTGGGAGTGCTGGAAGCCCTGGGAGCGGGCCTGATTTCCTCCGGCTATAAAGATGCCATTGCCTTTTTTGTCCTGTTGCTGGTATTGCTGAAAAGGCCCTGCGGCCTGCTGGGCCAACCGGAGGGGAAACGGGTATAACGTGACGGGAGGGCAAATATGAACAACGGAAAGCAGGATAAAACCAAATACCTTAAATACCTGGCACTGCTGCTGTTTGTACTGGTGATAGTGATAATTCCCCCTCTCATGCCCAACACCTATTACCTGGGCAACCTGGTCATTATCGGCATCTATTCCATTGTGGTAATCGGGCTGTGCCTGTTAATGGGCTTTGCCGGCCAGGTGTCACTGGGGCATGCGGCCTTTTACGGTTTGGGAGCTTACAGTTCGGGACTGCTCACCGCAAAGTTGGGGTGGGCTCCCGGGCCCGCCATGATTGCCGCGGCCTTAATTACCGGTTTGACAGCTTATATTATCGGTGTCCCCACCCTGAAGCTGCGAGAGCATCACCTGGCCCTGGCAACACTGGGCGCCGGCGTCATAATCTATATTTTCTTTAACGAACAGGTAAACCTCACCGGCGGGCCCTCCGGTTTTTCCGGTATCCCCTATTTCTCCATTGGCCCGTGGCAGTTCAGTACGGAAACCAGCTATTACTACCTGGTTTGGGCCTTTGTATTGGTGGCAATCTGGTTTGCCGGCAATGTGGTAAATTCAAGAATCGGCAGGGCCTTGCGGGCACTGCACGGCAGTGAAACCGGTGCTTCCTGTATGGGTATTCCCGTTTACCGATATAAGATACAAATTTTCGTTGTCAGCGCAGTTTACGCCGGCGTGGCCGGCAGCCTTTACGCCCATTACGTAACATTTATCAGCCCCTCTCCTTTCAGTTTTAGCGCCTCCGTGGAGTTTGTGGTCATGGCAGCCATTGGCGGGCTGGCAAGTATTTGGGGGCCGTTGCTCGGTGCCAGTGCCGTTCTCTTCCTGACAGAACTGCTGCGCGCCCTGGTACCCAGGCTTATTCCTTCCGCAGGGGGAGAGTTTGAAATTATTTTCTTTGGCATAATTCTGGTTGTGATAATGGTCTTCATGCCCCAGGGGCTGACCGGCACTTTAATAACCTGGTGGAAAAAAAGAAACAGCAGGACAGAAAAGCTTACCCTGCCTCCCGGTGAAAAAGTGAGCCGGGCCGCACTTACCCTGCTGCCCACCGGCGGCAGGAGGGAATTGGACTAATGCTCTTGTCCGTGGAACATCTGACAAAACACTTTGGCGGGGTCACCGCGGTAAATCGGGTAGGGTTTCAGGTGGAAGAAGGCGAGATACTGGCGATAATCGGCCCAAACGGTGCGGGCAAGACCACACTCTTCAACCTGATTACCGGCATAACCGGCCCCGATGAAGGCAGCGTCATCTTTAAAGGAAAGGATATTACGGGTAAACCCCCGGACGAGATAGCCGCCTCGGGTATCACCCGCACTTTTCAAAACCTGCAGTTATTTCATAACATGAGCGTGGTGGAAAACGTAATGGTGGGCGCCCACCGTCACGGTAAAATCAGCCTGGTACAGGCAGGTATCAGATGGCCCGGGACAGCGGCCGAGGAAGCTGACATTTCAAACCGGGCACTAAAGTTACTGGATTTGGTCGGTTTAACCGCCAAGAAAGACCTGCCTGCCGAAACTTTACCATATGGTGAACAGCGGTTATTGGAGATTGCCAGGGCAATGGCGGTGGAACCTGACCTGATCCTGCTGGATGAGCCCGCCGCCGGTTTGAACCAAAGTGAAACCGAGCAGTTGGCTGGTTTTATCAGTGAACTGCCCAGCATGGGCATGACAGTGTTACTGGTAGAGCACAACATGGAAATGGTGATGACTGTCGCCAACCGCATTGTGGTGCTGGATTACGGGGCAAAAATTGCCCAGGGACCTCCCGAGACAATCCAGCGAGACACTCGGGTAATTAATGCCTACCTGGGAGAGGAGATGGCTTAAGATGCTGGTAGTGGAAGACCTGCACACATTTCACGGTTGGAATTACGTCTTAAAGGGAATATCCTTCCATGTTCCCCGCGGCAGCATTGTGGCTTTGGTGGGTGCCAACGGTGCCGGGAAAAGCACCCTGCTGGGGACCATTGCCGGCATCCACCGCAGTGCCCGCGGAAAAATACTGGTGGAAGGCATCCCCGTACAGGGCCTGCCTGCGGAAAAAATGGTAAACCGGGGAATAGCTCTGGTGCCTGAAGGGCGGCAAATCTTTGATACCCTCACCGTGGAGGAAAACCTGCTGCTGGGCGCTTATCACCGCCGGCGTAAGTTTACTAAGAAAGCGCTGGCCAGTGAAATCCAAGAAGTTTTTAACCTGTTCCCCGCCCTGTCCTGCCGTCACCATGATTTGGCGGGAGCCTTAAGCGGCGGCATGCAGCAGATGCTGGCCATCGGCCGGGGGTTGATGGCCAGGCCAAAAATCCTGCTGCTGGATGAACCTTCTTTGGGTTTGGCCCCCCTGGTGGCTAAGGAGATCTTTCGCACCATTGCCCTGCTGAAACAACAGGGAACCAGTATTTTGCTGGTGGAACAGAATGCATCCGCAGCCATGCAGCTGGCGGACTGGGTATATGTCTTGGACCAGGGAAAGATTGTTTTGAACGGCGCTCCGGAAACTTTAAAACGGGATCACAGGGTGAAGCAGGCTTATTTGGGCAAAGGGTACGGTTCGCTGGCCAAAGCAAAAAGTATATAAAATATACCAATAGCTAAGAAACACATCAACTTCAGGTGTGGTTCTCGTTTGTTTTTTCAAATTTGCTATGCCGGCCATCTGATTGCTGCCGTCACACCAATTAGAAACGTTACCCTTTTGGTGAATTATTTTAATTCTGAGCCCAACTGTACCAGACCTCGAGAGCCGTCAATGGTAACGGTATCACCGTCTTCGAGGACCCTGGTCACACCGCTCACCCCCATCACCGCGGGAATACCGTACTCCCTGGCGATGATAGCCGCATGGGATAAAGCACTGCCGTACTCCACCACCAGCCCGTCAATAAAGGAAAATACCGGTGTCCAGGAAGGGTTGGTATACTGGGCCACCAGTATGTCCCCAGGTTTTAGTCGGGAAAGGCCTTTGGGGTCAAGCACCACCCTGCATACTCCCCGGGCCTTGCCGCTGCTGGCGCCCACTCCCCGCAGCACCGATTTATCGTTGACTGCGACTTGCAAATTTCTGGCCAGCCATCTTTTGCGCCGCCGTTCAAGTTTCGCTTTTCTGTCCGTCAACAGTTCCGTGATTTCCAGCTTGCTGACTTTCTTGTAGCTATAGATCTCATTTATCAGCTCTACCAGTTCCCAGTAATTAAAATACATCACATCCTCTTTTTGGTCCAGCACACCCCGGCGAACCAGCTGCCTGCCAATTTCCATGAATAATGCCCTGAAGACGGGCATGGCCCGGGTGAGGTAAAAGTGGCTGTCCTCCCGAAAGGCAGTGTACTTGCGGGCATAAACAACCAGTTTGTCAATTAACCCTCTGAGGGGCAGCACCCTGGCGATCCCCCGGGATGTCAGTTCCGCCAGGCGCTCCTCCGCCTTTTCCCGGCGCTGAAGCTGTTTCACGTGGTAATCCACCGGGTTATCTTCCTGCAGTAAAATCCCCTTCAGCATTCCCCAGACCACTTCGGGTTTCTCCTGCCAGGTCCGGGCACCAATCCCCCCTAAACCTTGAGAAACCTCACGGCTGCCGTATTTTTCAAGAAACAAATCAAACTCTTTCAGCACCTCTTCCCCCACCCGGTGTTCTTTCAGTTGCTCTTCTATTTTTTCCGTATCGGTATTTATAATAATATCAGTTACCCTTTGGTCGTTTTTGGCCCGCCGGGCCAGTTCAACCAGTTTCTCATTCACCTCCATGGTAATCTGGGGATGGCCAATGACAATGTCCTGAAAAATTTCCTTGCCTGCCGCACCGTAAAGAATGCTTAACAGGCGGGACAGTGCTTCATAAACCGTACTGTACTGAATATACATCAAATACCGGAAAGTATTGGCCCGTTGGAAGTCTTTCAAGGCTTCCTCCAGGTACTGGTGAATGACTTCCATGGGAAATTCTTTTAGCGCATCCCGCTTTAACAGGTTTAAATATTTATCAAAGATGGCCTCGTTGACCTTCCACTCTTTGGCAATGTCCAGCCTGATCATTTTAAAGAGCTTAACCAACCGCAAGGGACTGATTTTAATGGCAGGCGGGACAAAAAAGTCAGGAAAAATCCCCTTTTCCACCCTGCTCCAATCCACTGGCGGTACGGAAAAACCCAGCGCCTTGTAAGCAAGGAACAAACTGAGAAAATAGGTCTTGACAGTGACGCTGTCCAGGGGCAGCACCGGCTCGGGAAAACGCTCGTTGACAGTGGTCCAGATTTCCCTTTGGATGGGCGTCATCTCCTCCGGGCGGAGGATTTCCGGTTCTTCATCTGCCAGGGTGGTAATGGGCCGGGTCTGTAAAATATAGATATCCCCCCAGTTATAGGCCCATTCCACGTCCTGGGGCCCGTCAAACAGCGCCTCCAGTTTCAGCCCCTCATCCGCCAGCCAACGGATATTAAAGTCCGTAAGATAGGGCGCGCCTTCAGCAGTTTCCTTGGTGGGAATGTACAGGCCGTCTTTTTTCACGATATACCGCTCACCGCTGGCAGTCCCCTGCACCAGACCCTCGCCCAGGCCCTTAACCGCTTCAATATAGATTTCCTGCCGGGAATTGGTCAGGGGATTGGCGGTAAACATCACTCCCGCGACTTGAGCGGGGACCATTTCCTGGACAATCACCGCCATGCCGGTATTGGCCTGGCTGATGCCTTTCTGGAAACGGTAATGGATGGCCCGGGGTTCCCACAGGGAACACCAGCATTTGATAACCGCTTCTTTCACCTGGTCAAAACCCTCCACATTCAGGTAACTCTCCAGCTGCCCGGCAAAGGAGGCGGATGGCAAATCCTCCGCAGTGGCGGACGAGCGTACCGCCACTTTTACTGCCGCCATATTCCGGATTAACTTGCGGTACTCGGTTTCCAGCGTTTTCACCACATATTCCGGAAGCGTAACCTGCTGAATCATTGCCTGGATTTGCCGGGAAACGCCGGAAATGCTGTCTATATCCTTGTCCTGCGCCTCCCGGGCCAAAGCAGTAATATCTTTTAGCACCCCGGCAGCTCTCAAAGCATCAAAGTAAGCCGAACTGCTTAAACAAAAGCCCGGGGATGTTTGACACTGCCTGGCGATAACACCCAAATTTGCTGCCTTGCTGCCAAAGTTTGCCTGGTGACGAGGATTGATATCCTCCAACCACAGAATTAATTGGTTCATTGACGGTTCCCCCATTGCAAACAGGCTGTTACCCTGACCACTTGAATTATAAACCTAATCGCGCAGGTATAATAGCACTTTTCACAAAATAGTCAATAGCCCGCCTGGAATTAACAACATTTTACATATGTATGTGCATAAACCAAAAGGTTTCTTGAAATAATTTAATAAAAAGGGCAGAGGTGAATTGCTTATGTCATTGATTCCTTATGACGCATTTAGAAACATGGAA
>CAZGXM010000018.1:0-39379 GCA_964529795.1 uncultured Thermoanaerobacteraceae bacterium | reverse complement strand
CGTCCCCGAATTTATTGTTGACAGACAAACCCCGGTAATGATACAATATCAGAAATTTAACACTGTAAAGGCCGTGAACGGGAAGATGGGCGGCTGGTACTTTTCAGCGATCCGGGGATGGTGGGAGCCCGGAAAGAAAAGCTGCTTGAGGCCCCCCGGGAGCTGGCCGGTGAGGAACCGGCCCGCCTGCAGGCGTTATCGCATACGAGTGGGCTTGAGAAATTTTCTTACGCTCAAAAGGGTGGTACCGCGGAAAGGCTTTCGTCCCTTAGGGGATGAGGGCCTTTTTTAATATCTTTTAAGGAGGCTTGGCATATGCGTGCTGAAATTTTACAATTGCTGCGGTGCAACAGCAGGATTTCCCATGAACAAATTGCCGTCATGCTGGGGGTACCGGAAGATGAAGTGACCAGGGAAATCAAAGCTATGGAAGCTGAGAATGTCATTGTTAAATACAATACTTTGATTAACTGGGAAAAGGCCAACGTAAACGTAGTCACTGCCCAGATTGACGTCAAGGTTATTCCCCAGCGGGATGTGGGTTTTGACGAAGTGGCGGAACGTATTTATCGTTTTCCGGAAGTCCGTTCAGTAACTTTAATGTCCGGAAGCTATGACCTGTCGGTGGTGGTGGAAGGGAAAACCATGAAAGAAGTGGCCTTGTTTGTGGCGGAAAAACTGGCTACCATCGAACACATTCAGAGCACCATGACCCATTTTGTCTTAAAGCAGTACAAAGAGGCAGGGGTTGTTTTTGAGGATAAGGAGAAAGACCGGCGGCAGGTGATCAGTCCATGAGTTTTATTGCTTCGGAATTTGTGATCCAGCGCCTGAAGGATTTACCGCCGTCCGGCATCAGGAAGTTTTTCGACCTGGTAGCCAATACAAAAGGAGTTATCTCCCTGGGTGTTGGTGAACCCGATTTTGTCACCCCCTGGCATATCCGGGAGGCCTGTGTCTATTCCCTGGAAAAAGGCTATACCATGTATACATCCAACTACGGGACGCCGGAGTTGAGAGCGGCTATTGCCAAATATTTGGCGGAGCGGTACCAGCTCGAGTACTCGCCGGATAACCAGCTGTTAGTGACAGTGGGAGCCAGTGAGGCGGTGGACCTGGCATTGCGGTCGGTCATTAACTCCGGTGACCAGGTAATTGTACCGGAGCCCTGTTATGTTTCCTATAAACCCTGTGCGGTCATGGCCGGGGGAGAAGTTGTTTCCATCGCCACCCGGGCAGAGAATGATTTTAAACTGACGGCGCGGCAATTGCGGGGGGCAATTACGCCAAAGTCCAAAGTGCTGGTCTTATGTTACCCCAACAATCCGACCGGTGCTGTCATGACTCGTGAGGAACTGCTGGAAATAGCCCGGGTGGTGGAGGAGCATAACCTGCTCGTTATTGCAGACGAAATCTACAGTGAGCTGAATTACAACGGCAAGCATAACAGTTTTGCCGCCCTGCCGGGCATGCAGGGACGGACGGTATTGATCAACGGGTTTTCCAAGGCATTTGCCATGACCGGCTGGCGGGTGGGGTTTGCCGCCGGCCACCGGGACATCATTGCGGCCATGGTAAAAATACACCAGTATACCATTCTCTGTGCACCGGTGACCGCACAGATGGCGGCGCTGGAAGCTTTAAATAACGGCATGGAACAGGTGAAATACATGGTGGAACAGTATAACCGGCGGCGCCGGCTGTTGTTGAAGCGACTGAGAGATATGGGTTTGGACTGTTTCGAGCCCCGCGGCGCCTTTTATGCTTTTCCTTCCATTACTAGCACAGGTTTGGATGAAGAAAGTTTCTGTGAAGAGCTGCTGAAAGAAGAAGCAGTGGCTGTGGTGCCGGGAAGCGCATTCGGGAAAGGCGGCGAGGGTCACATCAGGATATCCTATGCTGCATCCATCCAAAATATTGAAGAGGCGATGGACCGGATGGAACGCTTTGTGGTGCGGCGTATGGCCGGACCAACCGTAAAAACAATGGCGTAAGAGCAGGTATTGAGTATGCCGGCGTCGAAAGCTATACATTGATGTGGAATATTAAACATTATCCACCGGTTTTTCTGGTTACCGGTGGCTTGAGGAGGAGACTACCGGTGAAGATACAGTTTTTGGGCGCCGCGCAGACCGTGACCGGGTCGTGTTACCGGGTGGATACCGGCGCGAGCCAGGTTTTAATTGACTGCGGCATGTTTCAAGGTTCCAAAGATATTAAGGAACGCAACTACGGAGAACTGCCTGTTCCGGCCAACGAGATTGATTACGTCTTGTTAACTCACGCCCACATAGACCACTCGGGCTTGCTGCCCAAGCTGTACAAGCAAGGTTTCAAAGGGACAACCTATTGTACCAAGGGTACGGCGGACCTGCTGCACGTAATGCTGCCGGACAGCGGGCATATTCAGGAAATGGAAGTGGAGCGCAAGAACAGGAAGTACCGCCGTGCAGGCAAACCGCTGTTAACGCCTATCTATACGGCTGAGGAAGCCCTGACGTGTCTAAAGTACATTCGCGGCGTGGACTATGATGAACTGGTCCAATTGACACCGAACGTCAAGGTGAGGTTCCGGGATGCCGGTCATATATTGGGTTCGGCTATGATTGAAATGTGGGTTACCCGGGGCAACAAGCGGGTCAAGCTGGTTTTCAGCGGTGATATCGGCAATTTTGACCAGCCAATTATCAACGACCCCAGCTTTATTGACAGTGCGGATGTACTGGTGATGGAGTCCACCTACGGCAGTCGCATTCACCGCGATAAGGGCAACCAGCTCGCGCTGCTGCGGCAGACCATCAGGGATACCTTTGCCCGGGGCGGAAATCTGGTTATTCCCGCCTTTGCCGTGGAAAGAACCCAGGACCTGTTATATTACCTGGCTAAACTGATTGACGACGGGGAAATTCAACCCCGGGATATTTTTATTGACAGCCCCCTGGCAATTAACGCCACGGAAATATTCTGCAGCCACCCGGAGTATTATGATGAGGAAACCCAGGCACTACAGGAAAAGATGGGTGGCTCCTGTCCCCTCTACCTGCCCCGGCTGCAGATGGCCATGAGCGCCGAGGAGTCAAAGGAACTAAACAAGATTTCCGGCGGTGCCATTATCATTTCAGCCAGCGGCATGTGTGATGCCGGGCGTATCAAGCATCACCTCAAGCATAACCTGTGGCGTCCCGAAAGTACAATCCTGTTTGTAGGCTACCAGGCCCGGGGAACTTTGGGCCGGCGGATACTGGACGGGGCAGATAAGGTGCGTATTCACGGGGAAGAGATTGCCGTGCGGGCAAGAATAGTAGAAATTGACGGCTTTTCCGCACATGCCGACCAGGAAAATCTGCTCAAATGGGTGGGCGGTTTTCAGGAAAAACCAGAGATAATCTTTATTACCCACGGTGAAATCAGTTCATCAGCAACACTTGCCAGGCTGCTGGCCCAGGAATATGAATTGCGGACGTACGTGCCCAAGTGGCTGGAACGGGTGGACTTGTCGGCAATGGGCCGCAGCATCTCTCTGGAAGCGCTGCCTGAAGAAGCACAGGTTTCCCGGAAAATCGATTTACTGCGGGAAGAGATAAAGCATTTACCTGTGGAAAAGCGGGGTGCTGTCCTTGCCCAACTGGAGCAGCTGCTGGCGGAATTTCAATAAAAATGTATATTTGGCAAAGTCCGAGTCCTGCTTTTGAGTGGGGACTTTTTTTCTAGGCAAATATGGCACCGGCAAGATTTTTCACCTGCAAAGGAAAAGCCAGGAAATATGTCGAATAGACAAAATAACAACACATGCAGGGATGGTGCCGGATTTTATGAAGAAAAACTTGATACTGATTGCAGCAGTGATAATCTTACTGGGGTTGACAGCCGGGCAGCTTTTCTATACCGGCGGCAGGCCGGCGGGTGAAGATGCGGTGACCACAGTGGGCAAGGCTAGATACGGTATGGATATATCCCCAAAAACCGGGTCTGAACAGGAAAAAGGTACGGCTGACATGGAAACAGGGAAAGAGATTCAACCGGTAAATCGTGATACTGCTGAGTCTGAAACTATACCTGAAAAACAGCAGGAAGAGGAAAATATACTACCGGAAAGGGTGGCTGTAAAAGGGATTTATGCCACGGGATACACGGCAGGTTCCCAAAATATTGAACGGTTGATTGATTTGATTGATAAGACCGAACTGAACGCTCTAGTGCTGGACATCAAGGACGCTAGCGGCTACCTGACCACGCCGCTGCAACTGGATACTGAACTTTCCGTGAATGCTTTTGCATATAAAATAAAAGACTTAAACGGTTTGGTGGCAAGACTCAAGGAAAAGGATATCTATGCCATTGCCAGAATTGTAGTGTTTAAGGACCCGGTGGCAGCGGGGAAATACCCCGAATTGGCGGTTCAGAAAAAATCCGGCGGTATCTGGCGGGATTATCAAGGCAAGGCCTGGACTAACCCGTTCAAAAAAGAAGTATGGGATTATAACCTGGCTGTTGCTTTGGCTGCCGCCAGGGCGGGATTCCAGGAGATCCAGTTTGATTACGTGCGTTTCCCTGCGGACGGGCCGTTAAAAGAGGTGGTTTACCCGGGTGGCAAAGGGAAAAATAAGGCGGAAACAATTGCGGAGTTTCTCGCTTATGCCAGGGAAAGGTTAAGAAGGGAAGGAGTTTATGTTTCGGCGGACGTATTCGGTTTGACCTGCTCTGCCCAAGATGACCTGGGAATCGGGCAAAAGATTGAATTGATTGCGGCTGGCACCGACTATGTATCGCCTATGGTTTACCCGTCGCATTATGCCCCGGGCAGTTACGGCATAAAAAATCCCAACGCATCTCCTTATCGTACGGTTTACAGGAGTTTAACCGATGCCGTATACAAAACCAGGGGCACCGGCAGTATTATCCGCCCCTGGCTGCAGGATTTTAGCTACGGTTATCCCTATGGTGCCAAGGAAGTGCGGGCGCAGATAAAGGCTACCTACGATGCGGGACTAAAAGAGTGGATTCTGTGGAATCCGAGCAACCATTATACCGGCAGCGCCTTATTGAGGGATTAGATTTTTGAACTTAATTTTCTTGATACTTACATTCACTGCAAGGACATGCAGGGCGGTCATATGTTCCACCTCTTTTATTACTGCTTCCTGCACTTTTTCGGCAACGCCCGGCAGATAGGGCCCAAATTCAACGGAAATGTCAATATTGAATTCGACACCGTCTTCCGAAGTGTCCACATGTATCCTGTGGGCCTTATCCACGTGTTCCAGGGATTCAGTCACATGGGTGATGATCTGGGCCAGTACCGGGTTGGCTATGTAAAATCTGCCCAGATAATTAAAAGTGGGTTTAACTACCGACTGGTCCACCCATAATTTTTTTTCCTGGTGGGGGTGGGTATGCTGTTTCCGCTTGAACAATGTCTTTACCGGTTCAATAATGGTACCGGACAGCCTGGGCTTCACTTCTACGGTCGGCGCAGGGATAATATGTTTACCGTACCGTTTACGAGTGCTGAGAGCCTGGCTTATTTCTTCCTCGGAGGCAATATCGGTTATTTCCAGGTATTGCTGCGGCCGGTCCAGTCCCAGGTTATCGGTGATACGGTTGACCATGGCCCGGGATGTACCGAGAATAAGGAGTTTTTCTATTTGGTGCTGGGAAATGGCAGTTACTATCTCCCGGGCATGGGATGGCTCGATAAACAGCGCTGTTTTGATGGCCCCGATTTTTGTCTCCTGTCGCTTGGCCGATTTTCCGGCAATTATTTCACTGCCTTTAATCAATAACCCGTCATCGATTATGGCTTCAATTTTATAGTCATGGGCGACGGCAATGGCCCGGTGGCTTTTGCCGGTGCCGCTTGAGCCCACCAAAGCTAAAATATCCATAAATTACCTCCTGAAGCAACATTTATTCATCTGCTTGCCATTCCGCACGAAATTGTCAGTTTGGTTGAATTAGCGTCAGGATTATTATAATATAAGTTGGCAGGAAAAAAAATATTCAGGGATGAGACAATTGCTCCATTTATTACTGTTTGTGGGGGTGAAATCATGCAGATTATTATCATCGGTGCGGGAAAAGTCGGTTTCAGTCTGGCGGAAAAATTAAGCTATGAAAATCACGATGTGTTTTTAATTGAAAAGGACCCCCGTCGCTGGCATAATATTGAGGAAAATTTGGATGTACAAGTTATTGAGGGAAACGGCGCCAGTGTCAGCGCCCTTATCCAGGCCGATGTGATGCACGCTGATTTACTTATTGCCGTTACCGAGGTTGATGAAATCAATATTGTGGCCTGCCTGATTGCGAAACGGTACGGTGTGGAAAAGACAGTGGCCCGGGTAAGAAATCCGGAATATGTAAAAACGGATAGATTTAGCTATGAGTCGCTGGGTATTGACCTGGTCATTAACCCCGAATTGGTGACTGCCGAGACCATTGCCAAGTTAATTGAGGTCCCGGAAGCCTTAAACGTGGAGTATTATGCCCGGGGGAAGGTGCAGTTGTTGGAAATTCGGATGCGGGGACAAGCCCCGGTAGTGGGGAAAAGGTTATCCGAGCTGAAGTTTGACCACCCTTTTTTGATAGTGGCAATTTTACGGGATGAAAATATGATTATTCCCCGGGGCGACGACATTATTATGGAAGACGACCTCCTGTTCATTATGGCGGCAACCAGGCAGATGGTCTATATCGAAAACTTACTGGGGCAGGTACGGGTGCCCATCGAAGAAGTAACGATTTTAGGCGGGGGAAGGATTGGTTTCAACCTGGCTAAAATTTTGGAACAAACCCATATTAAAGTGAAATTGATTGAAAAGGAGTTTAACAAATGCCAGTTAATTTCCGGCCAACTGCGTAAAACCCTGGTGATTAATGGAGATGGTACGGATATAAGCCTCTTGGACGAGGAAGACATACCAAAATCCCAGGTGTTGATTGCTGTAACCGGGGACGACAAGGTTAACCTGTTGGTTTCGCTGCTGGCAAAGCATTTGGGAATAGCAAAAACCGTCGCCCAGATCAGGAGGTCGGATTATATCCCGCTGGTGGAAAAGGTTGGGGTGGATGTGGCTGTCAGTCCACGGATGTTGACCACCGGGGCCATTCTCAAGTATATCAGGAGGGGGCAGATTATTTCCGTCACCTTGCTTGGCGGGGCCAAGGCGGAAATGCTGGAACTGGTGGCTCCCCGGGGTGGCAAAATCATCAATACCCCGCTGAAGAGACTTCGTTTCCCCCGGGGTGTTATTATCGGCGCCATTGCCCGGGAAGAACAGGTGATAGTACCCACCGGCGATGATTGTATATTGCCGGGAGACCTGGTTATTGTTTTTGCCTTGCCGAAAGCGGTCCATAAGGTGGAAGAGCTTTTTGAGGGAAGGTGATGCTGTTTGCGTTTTCGAACTGTCGCCAATTTACTGGGGCAATTAACTGTCATTATCGGGGCATCAATGGTACTGCCTCTGGGGTGGGCAATCTATTACGGTGAGGATGTCTGGCCAATAGTTATCCCGATGGTTCTGGCTACGGCAACCGGTCTGGGCGTCTTTCTCGCTGTCAGACCGGAAGGAGAGGTAAGACAGAGGGAGGCATTTGCTCTTGTCACTATCGGGTGGTTGGTAGCCACCCTTTTTGGTTTGATACCTTACCTGCTCTCCGGTACTTTTACATCTTTTGCAGATGCTTTTTTTGAGACCATGTCGGGATTCACTACTACCGGTGCCAGTGTCCTTACAAATATCGAAGCAGTGAGCAGGAGCATTTTATTCTGGCGCAGTTTGACCCACTGGCTTGGCGGGATGGGGATTATTGCCCTGTTTATTGCTGTCTTGAGTCAACTGGGTTCCGGAGGAATGCAGGTATTTAAAGCGGAAGTGCCCGGACCCAGCGCCGAAAAACTGAAACCACGTATCAAGGAAACCGCCAAGATACTATGGCTTACATATGTTATTATTTCCCTGCTGGAGATTATCACCTTGTGGGCGGCAGGTTTGTCATTGTACGACGCCCTGATACATACTTTCGGAACCATGGCCACCGGCGGTTTCAGCTCGCGCAACGCCAGCATCGGTGCATTCACTCCTCTTGTTCACTGGATTATCATAGTTTTTATGTTTTTTGCCGGGGCAAATTTCAGCCTTTATTACCAAGCAGTGAAAGGTAAGAAGTTGGCGGCGTTTTGGAGAAACGAGGAATTCCGCCTGTATTCCTACATTATTCTCATCTCTTCTGCTTTTGTTTACATTGTCCTGGCAGGTACCGGGGAGGATTATCCGTTAACCAAGGCATTCTTTCAAGTTGTTTCCATTACCACAACCACCGGCTTTGCCACCGCTGATTTTGACCAGTGGTCGGGTTTTGCCAGAGGGATGCTGGTGTTTTTAATGTTTGTCGGGGGCAGTGCGGGCTCAACCGGCGGTTCCGTGAAGGTAGGACGTATATTGTTACTGACAAAGCACTCGCTGGTGGAACTGAGGCAGTTAGTGCGTCCCCGGGCGGTGCTGAGCTTAAAAATTGATAACAAAACTGTTTCTCACCGGATAATCATTAACGTTTTCCAGTTTTTCGTTCTCTATATCTTTCTGAGCGCGGGAGCAACATTGATTATCCTTACTGCGGGTGTCGACTTGATTACTGCCTTTACAGCTGTAGCGGCCACATTGGGTAATGTGGGACCGGGGTTGGAAATGGTGGGGCCTGCAAGAAACTATTCTTTTTTTGCAGACGGTTACAAGTTTTTCTTTAGCCTGTTGATGTTGGTTGGGCGTTTGGAAATCTACACGGTCTTAACTTTGTTTATCCCCAGCACATGGAAACGCTAGGGAAATACCTCTCCAGGTCTCTAAACTGTGGTTTGAACTCTCCAGTGCCAGTAACTGTTGTAAAACAAGCGTAAGATAAATGGGTGCTTGTGCCAGGGCAGTTCATCGTCCAGGGTGATATAAAGGGCAAATGCCTGTTTTACTTGCTGCGGCAAAGGATTATTTTCAATAACACTTTTCAGCACCTGCCTAATTTGTCCTTTTTTTTCCGGGGTGAGCAGCTGTTTCAAATATTGGCAGAAAAAAGGGGAAGAGCAAAAATTTTCCAACTGTAGGGACAATGGCGACAATTCCTCCGCCGTGAAATAGGCACATTGAAATTGAGGCAGGTCCGCAATTACTGCTGCGTCTGTTACATAGGCGGGCAAATTTTCCAGGACCATGATACATTCAAAAGGTACGTGCAGGTCTTCTTTTACCTGCCGGACCATATTGTCGGTATATCGCATGTTTTTTAAAGTTTTCTGTATATCCCGGGACCTGCTCTTGGTGTCTGCAGTCACCTGCTGCAGCACATCTTTTAGCAGGTTTCTTAAAGTGGCCAGAAACAAAATCTGCCGGTTAAAAAAATTTTTTTCAAGACATGCATAGAGGTAATTTCGTTCCAAGGGCACGGCAAACTTTAGCATGGCCGGGTAGATTGCGGGAGCATGTTTGAGCAGGAAACGTTTAAGTATATTGTAACTGACCTTTTCCTGTCGCCGGTAATAGTTAAAAAACAACGCTTCCAAAACCGCTACCGGTTCTTTTTCCAACAGGTGATAGAAACGGTAAAGGGAAAAGTTATCCCGGGTTTCCGCGTTTTTTTGGAAAACCCGGTCAAAGAGTTCTTCCAAGCAGTGCAAGTTGCTGCCCCCCTTGTAATTATTTTATGCAGTCCGGAAAACTTATTCCGCTGCGGCGTTTGGTACGCAAAGGCCACTTTAAGGACTTTAAGAATAGTCTTTCATTTAATATATCGCTTATTCATGGTATAATATTGATGGAAAGTTACGGGATGGGAGGATCTGGAGTTTATGGAAGCCACATCACCCCTGGGCTTACTGATGGAGCAAGGGGCTACTTTTGTGCCCAATGTTTTGCTGGAAAACTATACCCGCCTGGGACTGGACGAGCAGGAAGTAATAATTATTATTCAACTGCTGCGTTTTCGCCAGTCCCAAAATATCCGCCGCCCGCTGCTGAAGCTGCTGAGCCACACCACCACCATCCCGGAAGCGCAAATGAAGGAAACCCTGATGTCACTGGAAGAAAAAGGGTTTATTCGCATGGCGTCAGTGCAGGATGCTCAGGGACGTTGGACTAAAATATATCTGCTTGACGGTCTCTATAATCGCCTGCAGGGACTGTTCAATGAGAAAAAGGACCATGTGGGCAGGGAAGAGGAATTTGAGCGATTGGCCAAGCTGTTCAGCCAGGTGGTAGGTTTACCACTGGCCCCCAAACACGAACGGATGATTATCCAGTGGTTGTACGAGTACGAATTTCCCATGCAGTTGATGGAATACGTCTTGATCGAATGTTGTGAACGAGGCGGAATATGGCAGAAAGACTGGCGTATCAAGTCCATCATGGATAGTTTGTACAACGCCGGTTTTAAATCTGTGGAAGAAGTGCGCGACTGGTTTCTTTCTTATGATCAGGACTATTACTGGATTAACAAGTTTGCCTCAGTGCTGGGCCGGCCAATAAAAAGCGAACCGGAAAAACGCGCCATTAAACGCTGGTCCGAGTGGGGTTTTTCCGACGAGATGATTATCAAGGCCATGGAGAAAAGCTGCCTGGCCACTCCCCAGCCAAGTTTTAACTACATAGAATCCATTTTGAAAAGCTGGCTGGACAAGGGAATTGTCGAACCGGACCAGGTCAAATCCGAAGACGAGGCCCACAAGGCGCGTAAAAATAAACGCCGGCAAGCAAAAGAGGACAAGCAGTCTGTAAAGAGAAACATTCCCAAAATTGACCCGGAAACCGGTATGGTAATAACCTGAGGAGAAGGTGAAACAGATGGGAATACCGCAGGAACTGGTAGAAAATAAACTCTATGATGCGGAAGCGGAAAAAAGAGTATTGTCAGCCATGATGAATTCGGAAGAGTGCTGTATTGAAGCGATTAATTCGCTGGTTACCGAACATTTTTACTTGGCCAGGCATAAATTTTTATTTGACATTATCTGCTCTCTTTACCGGAAAAATATTGACCCCAGTTATTTTGAACTGGTAAAAGAAGCCCGGAAACACTCTTTATTTGAAAGCACCGCAGATTTTGAAGAGTTAAAGGAAATAGCGGAATTTTTTATCGGTGAGGGAAATATCAAATACTGGATTGCTGTGCTGAAAGACCACCACCGGCTGCGGAATTTTTATCATTTCCTGGTGAAAAATTTACAGCTTGTCCAGGAAAGTAAAGAAGATATCAACGAACTGTTAATGCAGGCGGAAGACGAACTGACCAACCTGGTCGCTTTGGAAATGGACGAAACCGGTGATTCCCCCCAGGAACTGGCCACTTATGGTTTGGAGGAAGTTGAAAAAAGAAGGCAGAGATACCTGGAATTCAGCGCCAAGGGGGAGTTTCCCCTGGATGGTCTGGATACAGGCTACAAGCTGTTGAACCAGTGCTGCATGGGCTATAAACCCGGGGATTTAATCATCCTGGGCGCCCGAACGGGCCACGGGAAAACTGCCTGGAGCATGAATTTGGCGGCTACTGTTTCAGTAACTGCCAAAAACCCGGAGCCGGTGCTCTATTTAAATACGGAGATGAGCAAGCAGCAGATAGTTTTGCGTTGGGCCTCGCTGCTGAGTACCGTCGAGCAGCAGCGTATTCGTTACGGCAATATTTCCGATAAGGAATTTGTCCATATTTCCCACGGGTACAATCAACTGTACAACAGCAAATTTTACTCCCAGGCCGTGCCCAAACTGACTCCGGAAAAATGTGTTTCCATTACCCGTAAGTACAAGGTACAAAAAGATGTCAAACTGTTAATCGTAGACTATGTGGGGCGTATGGAAAAACTGTCCGACAAGATGCAGGAATTTCAAATGCTGGAAATGATCATGCGTACTCTGAAAATTCTCGCCCAGACTCTGAATATCGCCGTGGTTGCTCTGGTGCAGTTAAACGATGACGGCAGCCTGCAGGGTGCAAAGAGAATGAAAAACGAGGCTGATTTGCTGCTTAAGCTGGAGCCCATCTCCTATGAGGAAGCGAATGAAAATCCTGAATTACAGGACATTGTGGCTAATTACTGGATTCGTATCGATAAGAACCGGGACGGTCCTGGGGGAATTGACATACCCATTCTCTTTGACAAGAATACACTGATTATGTCTGACCCCATTAAAAAGGGTGGCGGGAACAATTGAAAGAACACCAGATGTTTCTCCGGCAGCGTTGGCAGCGCCTGATGGTCAGCCTTGCCAACCTGCTGCTGAAAAAAGAAGAGGAGAGAATGTTATCCAAAAGAGAGTTGGACTATTTTTTCTACTGTTTGGAAAACCTGAAAACTCATAACATCCCGGCAGTATTAAACCTACTCTCCGAATACCAGTACCAGCTGGATAACCTGGATAGGGAAGGAGAAAAGGCAATCAGGGAAATAATCAATAGTACCGACTGGACCGCCGGCCCCGAAGAAAGCGGGGTAGTTAATGCCATCAAGACCATACTCGAGCTTTTGGATGAAAAAGAGAGTTAGGGTTATAATCTCCAAATAACTCAAGGTGCTTGGCACCTTGAGTTATTTTTTTGGAGAAAAATGTCTTGAAATTTGAGAATAGTTATCATAGAATAAAATTACCAATAGCAGTATTGGAATGTGTTTTTTTTATCGCTAGCTATTGATAACAGTTATCATCGATGGAGGTGCGGGTTTTGACTTTGGACCAGGCTAAAAAAGGGGCATCATATGTGATCGAGTCAATTCCCAAGGGGAAAGTGCAGGCCCAGGCCATTCGTTTTGGACTGACGGAGGGGGCAGTGATTACCTGTAGTGAAGTTATTCCTTTGGGGCCGATTATTATCAATAAAAACCGCCAGGAAATTGCCGTGGGACGGACATTGGCCGGAAAAATTACCGTCGAGCCGTTGATAGAGGGGGTGAATCACGGTGCACTGCCACGATTTGGCAAGTCATTTAAATCTTCCTAAAGATGCCAGAAAAGTTGTACTGGCAGGTAACCCCAATGTGGGCAAATCAGTTATTTTCAATGCACTGACCGGCTTGTACGTGGATGTGTCCAATTTTCCCGGTACCACCCTGGATATTTCCCATGGTATGTACCGGGGTGATGTGATCATTGATACTCCGGGTGTCTACGGCATTTCTTCCTTTAATGATGAAGAAATTGTGGCCCGGGATGTGATTTTGGGCGCCGATCTGGTTGTCAATGTGGTTGACGCCGTGCACCTGGAAAGGGATTTATTTCTGACTCAACAGATTATTGATACGGGCATCCCCATGGTAGTGGCGTTAAATATGATAGATGAAGCAGAAAAAAACGGTATTAGCATTGATGTGGACCTGCTCAGCGATTTGCTCGGTGTACCGGTAATCTCTACGGTGGCTGTGAAAAAGCAGGGTTTTGATGAACTGCACCAGGCTTTGGACCATGCCCGCCCCGGCCTGATTGACCATAATTTGAAAAGAAAGCTCACCAAACTGATGGACCGGGTGGGTGGCCAGGGTGATGCACTCCTGGTGCTGGAAGGAGACGAGCATGTTTCCCGGCGTCACGGCTTGGAACCCGGCAGCCTGCGGGAAAGCATTTACCTCCAGCGCCGCCAGCGGGTTAACGACATTGTGGGGCACGTTGTCAGCGAAACAACTCAAGGCGCCTCTTTTTCCACCCGCTTGGGCCGCTGGATGGTCTATCCCTGGACCGGTATACCCATTTTGGCGGTGGTCTTATGGGTAATGTATGAAATTATCGGTGTTTTTATTGCCCAGACAGTGGTGGGAATTACCGAGAAAACGATTATGCAGGGCATGTATGAACCGTTTATCAGAAATTTGCTGGTGCCGGTGTTGGGGGAAAAGGGAGTTATTGCCCAGTTATTGACCGGTGAGTTTGGCATTCTCACCATGACGGTAACATATATCCTGGGGCTTTTGTTACCCCTGGTTGTCGGTTTTTACTTTGCCCTGTCGGCCATGGAGGACTCCGGCTACCTGCCCCGTCTGGCCGCGCTGGTGGACCGGCTGCTAACCGGCATCGGTTTAAACGGCCGGGCAGTCATCCCCATGATTCTTGGTTTTGGCTGTGTCACCATGGCTACCATTACCACCAGGCTGCTGGGTTCTGACAGGGAGCGGCGCATAGCCATATTTTTGCTGGCCCTGGCAATTCCCTGTTCGGCACAACTGGCAGTGATTGTGGGTATGCTTTCCGGAATGGGCGCTGCCTATACCGGTCTTTACGTGGCTGTAATATTTACGGTGCTGGTTGTGGTGGGGACAGTGTTAAATAGGATTATTCCCGGTGAGTCCACCGAGTTGTTGATTGACCTGCCGCCGCTGCGTGTACCGCGCCTGGAAAACGTAATTAAAAAGACGGTCACCAAGACTA
Source organism: uncultured Thermoanaerobacteraceae bacterium (assembly GCA_964529795.1). Taxonomy (GTDB): domain Bacteria; phylum Bacillota; class JADQBR01; order JADQBR01; family JADQBR01; genus CAZGXM01. The sequence continues at coordinate 24,980 of CAZGXM010000018.1, read as the reverse complement.
CCATGTTTTTAAAGGAAGCCACACCCTTATTTGCACTGGGAGCTTTGATAATCGGCTTGCTGCAGGTCAGCGGGTTGTTAACCTTGATACAAGATGCTTTGGCCCCGTTGACGGTGGGCTGGTTACAGCTTCCCAAAGAGACCGCCACGGCATTTATCATGGGTTTTGTCCGGCGTGATTTTGGCGCCGCGGGACTGTACAACTTAAATCTCACACCGGTGCAGGCCGTAGTTTCTTTAATTACCATCACCATTTTTGTCCCGTGCATTGCCTCCGCCATGGTCATCTTCAAGGAGCGTGGGCGCAAGGAAGCGGTTGCCATCTGGTTGATAATCCTGATAGTTGCTTTTTTTGTAGGCGGCCTGGTATCGCAAGTGCTGATTTAGACCTGGCCGGTAAAGGGGGTTTTTCCCTTGAGTGAAAAAAGGATAATCTGCCCTCAGTGCGGTTTCAAGGTTGACCCGGATAAAAATCAACGCTGCCCCCGGTGTAACTTGCTGTTGGTTCATGGTGGTGACTGCACCGGTTGCGGAAAATGCCTCAAGAACAAGCAATAAGTATTGCCAAGCAGCCTGCCGTGCCGGGTTAAAAAGCAGGGCGGTCGGGAATACTACTTGGTTAGTTAAAGATGAGCCGGTTGAGGACAGGAGGATTTCCGGTGAAACTATCCAGGCGGAGCTTGTTGACCCTACATGGGGTATTGCTGTTAACCACCATTGCCGCTGCTGCAGCGGGCTGTAGTTTGACCGGGCCGCTGCCCAAGCCTGATATACCTGAAACTACCGTGATTTTGGACAGCGGCGGTAAAATAATTGACTGGTTGTTTGCAGAAAACCGCATTGTCATCCCGGGCGATGAGATACCCTCGTTGATGCGCCAGGCGCTGGTGGCGGTGGAGGACGAGCGGTTCTACCGCCACCACGGTTTTGACTTTTATGGTCTTGCCCGGGCATTGTACCGCAACATCCGGGCCTGGGACGTGGTGGAAGGCGGCAGTACCCTTACCCAGCAGCTGGCAAAAAACTTATATCTAACCCGGCAGCGTACCCTTACCCGGAAAATCAAGGAAGCTTTTTTAACCGTCAAACTGGAACGCACTTATACAAAAACAGAGATTCTTAATATGTATCTCAACTTGGTATACTTTGGCAAGGGCGCTTACGGGGTGGAAGTGGCTTCCCGGCGGTACTTTGGCAAGCATGCCAGAGATTTGACACTCTGGGAAAGTGCTACCCTGGCGGCTTTGCCCAGGGCACCCAGTTATTATGATCCTTATGAAAGGCCTGAGGTGGTCAAAAGACGGCGGAATTTTGTGCTGGACAAAATGACAGAATTAAACTTTATTTCCGCGGACCAGGCGGAGAAGGCAAAGGCAAAACCATTGAAACTGGCTTCACTAAAGGTGAAAAAAAAGGCGCCCTATTTTGTCCAAGAAGTAATCCGGCAATTAGCGGCCAAACTGCCGGAAGAGACAATCTATCGTGGCGGCTTGAAAGTCCATACCACCTTGGATTTGGAAATGCAGCAGGCGGCCGGACAGGCGGTGGCTGAAGTACTGTCCACACAGGACCCGGCGCTGCAGGCAGCGCTTGTTGCCATTGAACCGGGAACGGGCTATGTAAAAGCCTTGGTAGGTGGACGGGATTTTCAGAAAAGCCAGTTTAACCGCGCCACCCAGGCCAGGCGGCAGCCGGGTTCGGCAATGAAACCATTCTTATATACTGCTGCTATGGAACGGGGGTACACCCAGGCAAGTAGCATACGCTGCGAACCGGTGCAGTACCCTCTGCCCAGCGGGGATGTCTACAAGCCTGAGGACTACGGTGACAATCCCTACCATTACCGGGATTTTACCTTACTTGAGGCCTTGCAGCGTTCGGACAATGTGGTGGCGGTCAGGTTAAACTACCTGTTAGGCCCTGGCGCCCTGGTGAAAATGGCCGGAGAAATGGGTATAACTACGGAATTAAAGCCATATTTATCCCTGGCTTTAGGTTCCATCGGCGTAACGCCCCTGGAAATGGCCCGGGGCTATGCCACCCTGGCCAACCAGGGAATTAAAACAGAGCCTATTTTTATAACCAAGGTGGTGGACGAAAGGGGCCGCGTAATACTGGAAAACAAACCGAAAAGGACTGTGGTCCTCTCCAAAAACACAGCCTACCTGGTCACCAACATGATGGAAAGCGTACTTCAGCCGGGCGGCACTGCAGCCGGCCTGAGACAGTATTTTACACGGCCGGCGGCAGGGAAGACGGGGACAACGGACAAGTACAGGGATGCCTGGTTTGCAGGCTTCACACCCCAACTTTCCACTGCCGTATATGTAGGTTTTGACGACCAGGGCCGTTCCATTTGGCTGCCCGGCGGCAGGATTGCCGGACCGATTTGGGCCATTTTTATGGCTAAAGCTTTAAAGGATAAGCCTGTCAAAACTTTTGCGGTGCCTGAGGATATTGTCAGGGTGGATATCTGCCTGGACACCGGTTTAAGGGCAACGGAGTACTGCCCCCGCGTACAGACCATGAGTTTTATCAAAGGGACGGAACCGCAACGCTGGGATACCACTCACGGGCCTGCCTGGAAATGGCCGGACCGTGGCGCTGCCGGTCTTCCGGAACTGAAAAGGGAGAACTTTTTTTCCAAACTGTTAAAAAGGCTGGGAAATTTTTAAATTGATGACCTATTTTAGCACAATTGGGCAGGAAGTTTAATGGAATTTGGCGAATTCATCTGACAACTCTAGTCATTGGAGGGTAATTATGGATTATCAACAAAGGCTTGAACGTGCTGCCGACCTGTTGTTACAGGCCCGGAGGGCATTTGCGCTTACCGGGGCGGGTATCAGTACCGAAAGCGGTATTCCTGATTACCGCAGTCCCGGGACCGGGCTGTGGGAGAAAGTTAATCCTTTAAAAACTGCATCTGCCAGCGCCCTGAGAAAGAATCCCGCAGAATTTTATAATACGACTATCAAACACTGGCGTGAGTTTGCCCTGGCAAAACCCAATGCCGGTCATCACGCCCTCAAAGCGCTTGAGGATAAAAAAGTTATCCTGGGTATTGTTACGCAAAATATAGACGGCCTGCATCATGCCGCCGGTTCCAAGAGTGTTTTGGAGGTACATGGCCACCTGCGTACGGCTCGCTGTATTGAATGCGGTGCGAAGGTACCGTTTGGCGAAGTGACCCGCCAGTTGGATGACGGCATTAACCCGCCAAAATGTGCAAAGTGTCCAGGAGTGCTACGCCCGGATGTGGTGCTGTTTGAAGACCCGATGTCAGATGATTTTTTCAAAGCTACCAAGGTACTTGCCGGCTGTGACCTGCTGCTAGTGGTCGGGACCAGTTTAAAGGTGTATCCCGTGGCCACCTTGCCCCAATTGGTCCGGCAATTGATTATCATCAATCGGACTGCCACTGCATATGACGAGCAGGCGGCCGTGATTTTTCGGGAAGGCAGCGGCCAGGTTTTGGCTGATTTAAATAATCTCCTTTAAGAGCGTGCCCGAAAAGGAGCTTATGCAAGAAGCAAGAATTCCAAGGCGCGCAGGCGAAGCGCAGGAGGCATACTGGTGTGTACGTTGAGCATGCGAAAGATGTGTAACACAGGAAACAGAAAATTTAAATATTTGAATTTGTGTGTAAACTGTGTAAACGGCGAAAATTTTATATTTTAGAACTTATTCCCCTTCCCTTGCAGGCTGTCAACCGCGGTAGTATAATAAGGGCGAACGGTAATAATTCAGCAGTGAATGGTAGAAAATACGTGGTAAGCGGTTAATGGCTTTGGGAGGGGAAACCGATGAGAACAGCAACGGTACCTGTGGGAGTATCAAACCGTCATGTCCATTTAAGTCAGGAACATCTGGAAAAATTATTTGGCGAGGGCTACCAACTGGCTGAAATCAAGGCTTTGGGCCAGCCGGGACAGTATGCCGCCAGGGAAACCGTTTCTTTGGTGGGGCCTAAGGGAATTGTGGCAGGTGTGCGAGTACTTGGCCCCATCAGAAAACATACCCAGGTGGAAATTTCCCGTACGGATTCTTTCCGCTTGGGGATACAGGCTCCGGTAAGAGAATCGGGGCACATGGAGGGTACTCCCGGCTGCATGCTGGTCGGCCCGTCGGGAACGGTTGTTTTAGAAGAGGGAGTTATTATTGCCGCCCGGCACATTCACATGTCCCCCAAAGAGGCAAAACAACTGGGATACAAAGATGGTAACCGGGTCAGTGTATGCGTGAAAGGCGAACGGGAGCTGTGTTTCCACAACGTTATTGTTCGCGTGCATGAGGATTTTCGCCTGGAGATGCACATAGATACCGATGAAGCCAATGCCGCTTTTTTGGGTACCGGCAATCAAGTGAAAATTTTGGGTAAAACCCGGGATGCCCTTGATCTTGTAGGCTAAAAATAAGTTTGGCGCCAGTTCTCCAGCGAACTGGTTTTTTTGTACATTGCCACATGAGGATTACCAAATGCCGAGGCAGCATAAACACTGACTGCAGCAAGACATAAATACTTCCGGGCTGGCAGGAACTTTTTCTTTTGGTGCCGAATAAAGTAACTTAAAACTATGCTTTTGGAAGAGGGTTTTCCATGCGTATTCCCGTTTGCGACCGTTGCAAGGCTAAAAATGTACCGGGGGTTATCTGCCGGCACTGTGACACCAGTTATTGCTATGACTGCCTGGATGCCCACCCGCCGGATATGCGCCTGTGCCCGGAATGTGAGGATTTTTTATGTCAGGAGTGCTACCAGGGTATGATTAAGTGCGACCGGAAAAAGAAGTAAGCTTTTTTACCGATAATTCACGTATATTTAATTATGGGCGGTCTTTTAGGCGCTATCTTTGTTTTTGTAGTGATAAGCATTTTTCCCAAAATCGGCGCCGGAAGCGGGGTGGCCATGATTATAGCCGGTCAGCTAACCATGGCGGCAATCGTTGATCATTTCGGATTTTTGGGAGTTGAAGTAATGAAAAATTAAACTGGATGTGATGCATGTTCTTGGTATCATTCTTTTGTTTGTGGGTGAGAAATTGATGCAGGTATAGTGTTTTTTCTATTAAAAAACCGGCATTAAGCCGGTTGGCATTTAGTTCATGGCGCGCCCGGCAGGATTCGAACCTGCGACCTCCGGAATCGGAATCCGTCACTCTCTCCAGCTGAGCTACGGGCGCCAGCAAAAAATATTATAGCGTACTGTAACAGAAAAGTCAAAGATAATCATTCAAGCAAAGCCTTTTATAAGGAATTTTTTTTATGTTATGGTATACTTTTGTGTGAGTATGTTTTTGGGAAATCAACACACTGGAAAACGGGGGATTTCTATGGCGGAATTTAATTTGGACGTAACCTTGAACAAAGCTGTGGCAGAATTCAGATCTCTGGACCCTTTGGAAACCGCCCGGCGTACCGGAAGCGAGTATGTACAGACGGACGGCTGCTTCAAGTTAAGATATTTCAACTGCCAGGTTTGCATATCCCACCCCGATGCCACATTTATTAATAGTAAGGAAATACCCATAGTGGAAAAAATTCTCATTTTACATTATTTGATTACCGCTTCCGGCCGGGCTTTGGCCAACCAGTTCATTTCTTTTAAAGAATTGCCAGGCGGCGAGATTTACAAAATGCCTTTTACCAACCGCTCTATCAGACCGTTTCTGCAGTTTTTCGGCAATCGACCGCAGGTTTTCCGGAAAGCGGCGGAGAAGCTGGGTGGTCGGCCTATAGATGCCGGTGACATCAGTTACACGCTTATGGCTTTTCCCAAAGTACCGGTTACCGTGGTGCTCTGGAAAGGTGACGAAGAGTTTCCCGCATCCGCCAATATTCTCTTTGACAAATCCGCTCCCGGGTATCTTCCCACCGAAGATTACGCATTTCTGGCAGGTTTAACTGTGGCAAAACTAAAAAATTCCGTTTTTGATTAAGCGGATTAACAACTTTTACTTTGCGGATATTCTTGTAAACTTCCTGACAGGGGTGACATTAGCCAAATGTCACAATTTGGATATGACCAGGTGGCCAAAATTGAAGAGAAGATAGACTATTACCGGCAGGAATTGGAAAAATTAGATCACCAAGCGAATTTCCCCTTCATTTACATCATTGTTGCCATCCCGACCACCGTTGCCTTTATTTTCCTGGTAGTGATATCCAACGGCTTAATAACTTTCACCTCCGGCATCACCGGTGCTCTCTTTTTTTCCTTGCTAATTACCTGTGCCTATTTGGTACTCTATCAACCCAATAAAGAAGAAATCCGCCGCCAGTTAATACATGATATTAAAGCATTGCGGCGGAAAAAAAACATGCTGGAGGCGGGTATCCGCGGCGAAAAGGCGGTTGCTCATCATCTCAGCTGGCTGCCCAAATCCTACATAGTGATAAATAATATCCAGTTGCCCAGCAAGAAATATCAGTCCCAGCAGTTCGACCACCTGGTAATCGGTCCCAAGGGTGTCTTTCATCTGGAGACTAAAACCATTAACGGTATGGTGGTGATTTCTCCTGAGGGAGAATGGACAATTATCAAGGCAATGCAAAACAATGTGTTGAAAGAGGGCATGGACAGCCCGTTACACCAAATACAAAGGCATGAAAAGGTGCTCAGGGAATTTTTTCGAAATAACTTCAGCGGCTGGCGGATACCCATTTTCTCGACGGTGGTGATGGCCCACCCCAAGACAATTATTGAAGGAGAAGACGCTCGGTTGGCGGTTATAAAAAAGGATAAACTGATTGATTTTATTACCAACGAAGACTTGAAGGACCAACTGACGGGGCAGCAGGTCAAGCGGATTGCCTTGCAGTTGGCCACACACAGCCTGGAATAAATTATTTCAACTCTATGCTTTAAAGAGCAAGCCGAAAGATTATGCAAAGGAGGAAACGTAACGGTGGAATCAATGATTAGAGACATTAACCTGGCACCCCGGGGGATGAAAAAAATTCAGTGGGCAGGCAGTCATATGCCTGTGTTGTCCTGGATGGGAGAAGAATTGGAAAGAGGCAAACCTTTTAAAGATAAAAAAATTGTGGTTTGTCTACATTTGGAAGCAAAGACGGGCTATTTGGCTCTAACCTTGAAGCGGGGCGGAGCGCAGGTGGCAGTGGTAGCGTCAAACCCGCTTTCCACGCAGGACGACGTGGTAGCAGCCCTGGTAAAAGAAGGGCTGAAAGCGTATGCCTGGTATGGCGCCAGCAGTGAAGAATACCAGTTACATTTGAACAAGGCACTGGATTTTAACCCCGATTTGCTTGTGGATGACGGTGGTGACCTGGTGTCCCTGCTCCACGGAACACGGCGGGATATGCTGCCCAATGTTCGCGGCGGTTGTGAGGAAACCACTACCGGGGTACTGCGGCTGGAAGCCATGGAAAAAGAGGGTGCTCTCGCTTTTCCCATGCTGGCAGTGAATGATGCCTTGTCAAAATACTTGTTTGATAACCGTTATGGTACCGGCCAGTCGGTCTGGGACGGCATCAACCGCACCACTAACTTGGTGGTTGCCGGAAAAAGCGTGGTGGTAATCGGTTACGGTTGGTGCGGCAAGGGCGTCGCCCTCCGGGCCAAGGGGTTGGGCGCCCGGGTAATAGTGTGCGAAGTGGACCCAATTAAAGCTAACGAGGCATTAATGGACGGGTTTCAGGTGATGCCCTTGATTGAAGCGGCACCGGTGGGGGATTATTTTATTACGGTTACGGGAAACAAAGCGGTAATTCGCGAAGAACATTTTAAGGTGATGAAAAATGAGGCAATTCTGGCCAACGCCGGGCACTTTGATGTGGAAATATCAAAGGCGGACCTTGAAGAAATGGCAACAAAAGTGGTAATGGTGCGGGATAATGTCCGGCAATACCAGCTGCCGGATGGCAGGGTACTCAACCTGCTGGCTGAAGGCAGACTAGTGAACCTGGCTGCGGGGGACGGGCACCCGGCAGAAATTATGGACATGAGTTTTGCCCTGCAGGCTAAATCACTGCAGTATATTTTGGAAAACAGTGACAAATTACAGCCGGGTGTACACAGGATACCGGGTGAAATTGACCGCGGGGTGGCCCGGCTGCGCTTAAAGGCATTGGGGTTGAAGATTGACAGTTTGACACCGGCACAGGTAAAATATTTGCAAAGCTGGGAGTTGTAACCTGTTTGCTTACGGACAGCACAAGGCCGGCGGTACTGCTTGTAGCGGCGGCCTTGTTGCAACCGGGGGACACGCATATTGTATACCTGTATACTTGAAAAAATTTTATTTCCCAGCAGGAATCCTTCTAATTATTACGAAATTTCTAATAAGTATACGTGTTCCTTTATAATTATAATACCAAATGACCTAAATTCTTGAACACCGGGGAGAGGATGAATGTGGAACCGTTCTACGTGGGACTGGTGGGTGCCGGCAAGGGTGGTAATGCTATTTTTCGGATGCTGAAAGAGATGAAAAAAGTGAAAATTGTCGGTGTCTGTGACACCAATCCCAACGCACCCACCATTGCCATGGCAAAAAAAGAGGGTATTTTTGTTACCACGGAGTTGGAGAAACTATTGCAGAAAGAAAACCTTGACGTGATTTTTGAAGCTACCAACAGCCGGGAAGTACAGGTGAAAATTCACAGGCTCAAAGCGCCCCATATTGCAGTGATTGAAGCACAGGCCGCCAAACTTTTTGTATCCCTGTTGGAGGAGAAGGAAGAACTGTTGGAATTCAAAAGGCTTAAAGGAGAATTGGAAACCATTCTCAATTCTGTCCAGGAAGCCATAGAAGTGGCTGATAATAATGGGGTGATTAAATACGTGAACCCCGCTTTTGCCAGGGTAACCGGTATTCCCGAGGGCCAACGAATCAATAAGAATATTTTTGAAGTTTCACCTCACGGCGCTCTGGCTCAAAGCCTGGTCTCCCAAAAAACCGTTCAAGGGCATCGCACCAAGGTGGGTGGGTCCGGTGTGGAAGTTATCTCTAATTCTGCACCCATTTTTGTGGACGGCAAGATCGAGGGAGCGGTAGTTGTTTTCCAGCCCATAACGGACATTATTAAACTAATGGAAGAGCTGCAAAAATCAAATACTATTATTGAAAACCTTTATGCCCGTATTGGCCAGATTACCGGCAGCAAGTATACCTTTGATGACTTGATTGGACGTAGCAAAACCTTTCGCGCCACGGTGGAAATGGCCAAAAAAGCCGCGCGCAGCGATTCAACGGTTTTAATTACCGGGGAAAGCGGCACCGGCAAAGAGCTTTACGCCCATGCAATTCACCAGAGCAGCACCAGGCGGGATAAGCCGTTCATCAAAGTTAACTGCGCCGCCATACCGGAAAGTTTGCTGGAAAGCGAATTTTTTGGTCACGAGAAGGGTGCGTTTACCGGTGCGGTGCGTACAAAATTGGGCAAAGTTGAACTGGCCAACGGCGGTACTTTGTTCCTGGATGAAATCGGCGACATGAACCTGTTTTTACAGGCCAAATTACTGCGGGTTATTCAGGATATGGAATTTGAACGGGTCGGTGGCACCCAGACCATCAAGGTGGATGTACGCTTTATTGCCGCGACCAACCGGGATTTAAGAGCCATGGTGCGGAAGGGGACTTTCCGTGAAGACCTGTATTACCGCCTGAACGTGGTGGAACTGTCAGTACCGCCACTGCGGGAACGTAAAGAAGATATTCCCGTGCTTACGGAGCATTTAATTATCAAATTCAACCGCAAGCTGGGCAAAAGGGTCAAGGGAGTATCTTCGGAAGCACTGCAGCTGCTGGTCAACTACGATTGGCCGGGCAACGTACGTGAACTGGAAAACGTACTTGAGCGTGCCATGGTGGTAGTGGAAGATGATATCCTTACCCACCACCAGCTATCCCAATATATTTGCCAGTTTGATTCTCTCAGTGGCAACAAGTTCACCGAAATAATGCCGCTGGATAAGATGGAGCAGTTGATGCTCAAGGCCGCTATGGCTCGTTACGGTGAAAGTTTGGAGGGAAAGAAAAAGGCGGCGCAGGCGCTGAATATTTCCCTGGCTACCCTGTATAATAAACTAAAAAAATACCGGGCTAACCTGGGATAACTGGATACGATGTTGAAGTCTTTTTTTTGTGTTTTCAGCGATTTATAATTATTAGAAAGATTATAAGTTTGGGAAGGAGGGTTATGAAATCTTTACTTTTACTTTTTTCAAAATTAAATTACCTGAGGAGGGATAAATCTTGAAATTGTTTGAATACATGGGTAAAGAATTGTTTGCCAAGTATGACATTCCCATTCCCCGGGGTGGGGTGGCAAGTACGCCTGAGGAAGCGGCGGAAAAGGCGGCGGAATTGCCGGAAGCCGTTATTAAATCCCAGATACTGACCGGCAAAAGGGGTAAAGCCGGAGGGATAAAATTTGTTTCCGGCAGCGCCCGGGCCAAAGAGGCGGCGGTTGAACTCTTGGGGACGCAGTTGAGAGGATTTACAGTAGAAAAGGTGCTGGTGGAAGAAAAGTTACCTATTGAAAAGGAGTATTACCTGGCCATAACACTGGACGCTGCCAGGAAAAAGCCGGTCATTTTGGCTTCTGCCGAGGGCGGTATGGATATCGAAGAGGTACCGGAAGATAAAATGGTCCGCCGGGAAGTCAACCTCCGTGTCGGCGTTCAGCCCTATTTGGGCAGGGATGTTGCGGAAAGACTGGGATTAAGCGGTGATCACGCCAGACAGTTTACGAAAATACTGGTTAATCTTTACAGAGCCTTTAAACAGTTGGATGCCGAATTGGTGGAAATTAACCCCTTGGTCTTGGCCGGTGGTAAATTGATTGCCGCCGATGCCAAGGTGACCATTGATGACGACGCACTCTACCGTCATAAAGACCTGCCAAAGGTTGAAGAACGGACGGAAGCGGAACAGAGGGCCCATGCACTGGGGCTGTCCTATGTGGAGCTGGCCGGCAATATTGCCATAATGGCCAACGGGGCCGGGATAACCATGGCCACGTTGGATATCATCCAGCATTATGGCGGTAAGCCCGCCAACTTCCTGGATGCCGGCGGCGGCGCCGGTGTGGAAGCCACGGCCAAGGCGCTGGAGATTCTGCTGTCCACCAATCCCAAAGCCATATTGATCAATATTTTTGGTGGCATTACTCGCTGTGACGATGTGGCCAATGCCTTTGTGACAGTGAAAAAGCAGCGGGAAATTCCTGTTCCTGTTGTTATCCGCCTGGTAGGTACCAATGAGGACAAGGGTGTGCAGATACTAAAAGACCACGGCATTGAGGCTTTCAGGACCATGGATGAAGCTGCCCGGGCGGCTGTCAGGTTGGCAAACCAGTAGGGAGGGATAAAAATGGCAATATTTATTGATAAAAATACCAAGGTGCTTGTTCAGGGTATGACAGGCAACCAGGGTTCATTTCATAGCAAACAAATGCTGGCTTACGGTACGGATGTTGTTGCCGGCGTTTCGCCTGGCAAAGGCGGGCAAACCGTGGAAGGCAGACCGGTGTACAACACTGTGAGAGCGGCAGTAAGTGAACATAAAATTGATGCGTCAATTCTCTTTATTCCGGCACCGTTTGCCAGGGATGCAGCTCTTGAGGCGCTGGATGCCGGTATCAAGGTAGTGGTTTGTATTACGGAACATATCCCTGTGCATGATGCCATGGAAATTATGGCTTTTGCCAGGGAACAAGGGGCGACCGTGGTGGGACCGAACACTTTTGGTGTAGTTTCTTCCGGTAAATGCAAAATCGGTATCATGCCCAACCAATTCTTCATTCCCGGCAATGTAGGCGTTGTCGCCCGCAGCGGCACCCTCAGTTACGAAATTGTTGGCAACCTGACCGCTGCCAGGATGGGTACCAGTACCGTAGTAGGCTTGGGCGGCGACCGGGTAGTGGGCCTGAGTTTTATTGATGTGTTAAAACGCTTTGAAGAGGACCCGGAGACCAAAGCAGTGGTAATGGTGGGTGAAATTGGCGGCAGCGCCGAAGAGGAGGCGGCAGAATTCATCAAGGACAACATTTCCAAGCCTGTGGTTGCTTACCTGGCTGGCAAAAGCGCCCCGCCCGGCAAACGGATGGGCCATGCCGGCGCCATTATCGAAAGAGGAAAAGGAACATTTGCGGGTAAGGTTAAGGCCCTGTCTGCGGCCGGTGTCAGGGTGGCGGAACTGCCCTTCCAGGTGCCGCAACTGCTGTCGGAAGTACTATAAGTTAAATTCCTGGACGTGAATTTTCAACTCAAGTGTAATAAACGAGGTGAGTGGTTACAGCCTGTTTTCGCACTCCGAACTTCTCACCCCGCACTGCGACTATGGAGGTGGCAAACATGTATGACAAGAAACTCCTGGAACAGGTGAAACAGGATAAGGCTGCTTGGGAGGAAACCACTGTTAACAGGACTATCAGTCGTTTCCCCGAGCGTAAGGAAAAATTCGAGACGGATTCCGGTATTCCTGTCGAAAGGCTGTATACGCCGGACCAGTTGGCAGACTTTGACTATCAAAGGGATTTGGGTATGCCCGGGCACTATCCCTATACCCGTGGTGTCCAGCCCACCATGTACCGGGGGCGTTTCTGGACCATGCGCCAGTACGCAGGTTTTGGCACCGCGGAGGAAACCAACCAGCGTTTCCAGTACCTGTTGGAGCAGGGACAGACAGGTTTAAGTGTGGCCTTTGACCTGCCCACCCAGATCGGTTATGATTCCGACCATTCCCTGGCCCGGGGAGAAGTGGGCAAAGTAGGGGTGGCCATTGATTCGCTAAAGGACATGGAAATCCTTTTAGACGGCATTCCCCTGGATAAGGTAAGTACATCCATGACCATTAACGCACCGGCAGCGGTAATTTTGGCCATGTACATTGCCGTCGCCGAAAAGCAGGGAGTAACTGCCGACAAACTGTCCGGCACCATCCAGAATGATATTCTCAAAGAATATGTTGCCCGGGGAACTTATATCTTCCCGCCGGAGCCTTCCATGAGATTGATTACGGATATTTTTGAATACTGTTCCAAAAATGTGCCGAACTGGAATACTATCAGCATCAGCGGCTATCACATCCGGGAAGCGGGAGCCACCGCTGCCCAGGAAATTGCCTTTACTCTGGCGGATGGTATTGCCTACGTTCAGGCAGCCATTGACGCCGGGTTGGACGTTGACAAGTTTGCGCCGCGGTTATCTTTCTTCTTTAATGCTCACCTGAACTTCTTTGAGGAAATTGCCAAGTTCAGGGCGGCGCGCCGGGTATGGGCCAAAATCATGAAGGAACGCTTCGGTGCGAAAAACGAGAAATCGATGATGCTGCGTTTCCATACCCAGACTGCCGGGGTAACCTTAACTGCCCAGCAGCCTGATGTCAATATCATGAGAGTTGCCTTCCAGGCATTAAGCGCCGTTTTGGGTGGTACCCAGTCCTTGCACACCAATTCCAAAGATGAAGCCCTGGCTTTGCCCGGTGAACACGCGGTGTTGATAGCCCTGAGGACCCAGCAGGTAATTGCCCACGAAATCGGTGTTACTGACACGGTGGACCCCTTGGGCGGTTCCTTCTATGTGGAAAAACTGACCAATAATTTGGAAGAAAAGGTGTGGCAGTATATTGAGCAGATTGACGAGCTGGGCGGAGCTCCCAAGGCCATTGAAAAGGGGTTTGTGCAGAAAGAAATCCAGGAAAGCGCCTATGAATACATGCAGCAAATTGAAAGCGGGGATACAGTAGTGATCGGGGTAAATCAATACCGGATGAAGGAAGATACCCCTACCGGCCTGTTAAAAGTGGACCCGGCAGTTGCCCAAAGACAATGTGAGAAGATTGAACAGGTACGCAAGGAGCGCAACCCCAAGGCAGTGGCGGAAACACTGAAAGCACTGCGCAACGCTGCCCAGTCTGACAATAATCTCATGCCTTATATCATCGATGCAGTAACAGCCTATGCCACACTAGGTGAAATCTGCGGGGTGCTGCGGGAAGTATTTGGCGAGTACCAGCAGCAGGTAGTAATCTAAGGGGAGGGATTTGAGAATGGATAAACCAATTCGTGTCTTAATTGCCAAGGCGGGCCTGGACGGCCATGACCGGGGTGCAAAAGTAATTGCCCGGACATTGCGGGATGCCGGTATGGAGGTTATCTATACCGGTTTGCGTCAAACTCCGGAACAAATAGCGGAAGCAGCTATCCAGGAAGATGTGCAGGTAGTCGGTATCAGCAGTCTCTCCGGAGCACACATGCACCTGTTCCCGCCGGTAGTGGAATTATTGCGGGAAAAGGGTGCAAATGACATCCTGGTTGTCGGCGGCGGAGTTATTCCCGAAGAAGATATTCCCTACCTGAAAGAAGCGGGAATTGCTGAAATTTTTACACCGGGTGCATCAACCAGGGACATAGTCAGGTTCATTAAGGGGCATGTTTAACCCGTTTGTAAAAGGTTATCGAATGGTTTTTGTCTGGCTCAAGTGATAACACAGGGATGGTTTTAAGTCCGAATAACACGTGTATTTTTTTCAAGAAGGAGGGAAAACCGTTGATAAAAAAGATTGACCATGTTGGTATTGCCGTAAAAGATATTGAAGCGGCAAAAGCTTTTTACGAAGGAGTTTTGGGAATGAAAGTAACGGAAACAGAAGAAGTTGCTGATCAAAAGGTTAAAGTTGCTTTTATCCCTACCGGGGACAGCGAGGTGGAACTGCTGCAATCCACTGATCCCAACGGACCCATTGCCAAGCACATTGCCGCCAAAGGGGAAGGAATCCAGCATATTGCCTTCCGGGTGGATGATATTGAAAAAACGCTGGCAGAATTGAAGGGAAAAGGTGTGCGCCTGATAGACGAAAAACCGCGTAAAGGCGCCGGCGCGGCGAAAATTGCCTTCATTCACCCCAAAGCTTCTTTTGGCACGCTGGTGGAAATCTGTGAACGCTAGGACTAGGAGGTGAGTACATGTCTTTTGAAGATAAATTAAAAGAATTAAGAGAACGGCAGGAAAAGGTGTTGGCGGGCGGCGGCGAAAAAAGAACAGCCAAGCAGCATGAGAAGGGGAAAATGACTGCCAGGGAGAGGTTAAATAAGCTACTGGATGAAGGCAGTTTTGTGGAAATTGACCAGTTTGTCACCCACCGCTGCAACCAGTTCGGCATGGAAAAAGTGGAGGCGCCGGGTGAAGGAGTGGTAACCGGGTACGGGACCGTAGACGGCCGGTTGGTATACGTTTTTGCCCAGGACTTTACCGTTATTGGCGGCACTTTGGGAGAAATGCACGCCAAAAAAATCTGCAAAGTGCTGGATTTGGCGGTAAAAATGGGGGCGCCAGTAATAGGGATAAACGACTCCGGCGGCGCCCGTATCCAGGAGGGAGTGGACGCGCTCAACGGTTATGGTGAGATTTTCAAGCGCAACACCCTGGCATCCGGTGTCGTACCCCAGCTATCCGTGGTCATGGGACCCTGTGCCGGCGGCGCAGTTTACTCGCCTGCCCTTACCGATTACATCTTCATGGTGGACAATACCAGCCAGATGTTTATCACCGGTCCCCAGGTAATCAGGGCAGTGACCGGCGAGGAAGTATCCGCCGAGGAACTGGGCGGTTCAAAGACCCACAACCGCACCAGCGGTGTCGCTCATTTCCGGGCCGCATCCGAGGATGAGTGCATCCGGCAGATCAAGAAACTGTTAAGTTTTATCCCCGGCAACAACCTGGAGGAAGCGCCGGTAAGCGAAAATAACGATGATATCGGTCGTTGCGAAGAGGTCCTGAACGAAATCGTTCCCACAGACCCCAACAAACCTTACGACGTGCGAGAAGTGATCACCAACATTGTGGACAACGGCGACTTCTTTGAAGTACAGGAGATGTACGCCACCAACATGGTAGTGGGCTTTGCCAGACTTAACGGGCGGTCCGTGGGTATCATCGCCAACCAGGCGCGGATGCTGGCAGGCTGCCTGGATATCAATGCCTCAGATAAAGCATCACGGTTTATCCGTTTTTGTGACAGCTTCAATATACCCATTTTAACGCTGGTGGATACACCCGGGTATCTGCCCGGTACCCAGCAGGAGTTTGGCGGCATTATCCGCCACGGGGCGAAACTCTTGTATGCCTATTCAGAAGCGACAGTACCCAAGATTACGTTAATCTTGCGCAAAGCATACGGCGGTGCATATCTGGCCATGTGTGCCCGTTCTCTGGGTGCTGACCAGGTGTTTGCCTGGCCCACTGCGGAAATCGCTGTTATGGGTCCTGAGGGCGCCGCAAACATCATTTTCCGCAAGGAAATTGCCGAGGCGGAAAACCCGCCGGAAGTTCGCCGGGAAAAAATCAACGAGTACCGGGAGAGATTTGCCAACCCCTATGTGGCAGCGTCCCGGGGCCTGGTTGATGTACTGCTGGAACCGAAGGAAACCCGTCCGAATCTCATCAAGGCTTTGGAAACATTGATCACGAAACGCGAAGGTAGGCCGGGCAAGAAACATGGCAACATTCCCGTTTAAAAGGGGGTTTTAGTTCTTGGACAATTTAAATTTTGCCATTACCGTCACCATCATGGGCATGGGCATAACGTTTCTGGTTCTGATCCTCTTGAGTTTGATGCTGATAGGGATGAACAAGCTTTGGGATTTTACGGGGGCCAAAAAATCTGCTGCCAAGGTAGCTGAAGAAAAGGAAACCAAGCCGGCACCAAAAGTGGAAGCGCCGCCGGCTGTTCAACAAGAAACTGCAGCCGCTCCTCCGGCCCCAAAACTGGTTCAAGGAGGAATACCCGGGCCAGTGATTGCCGCCATCAGCGCGGCGCTGGTAGTGATGTCAGGTAAGGATGCCCGGAAGATACAGATTACCGGGGTGAGACATGTAGGGACTGCCGGCAGCAGTGGCTTTGCCTGGGCCCGGGCCGGGCGCAACGACATTATCAACACCAGACAGCGTTATTATGAAAGAAAAGGGAGGTAGAATCATGAAAAAGTTTCGTGTCACCGTTAACGGCGAGGTTTATGAAGTAGAAGTAGAGGAACTGGGTGGTACCGCCGCTGCAAGGACTGAAAGCCAGCCTGCTGCACAGGCTCCCGCCGGTGTACCGAAGCCTGCACCTGCCCCGGCGTTCAAAACCGCACCATCACCCAAGCCTGCGGCACCCCGGGCGGCCGCTGCCGGCGCTGCCGGTGAACAGGTAACCGCCCCGCTGCCGGGTATGGTACTGGATGTTAAAGTCAGTGTCGGGCAGCAGGTTGACGAAGGAGACGTATTGCTTATCCTGGAAGCCATGAAAATGGAAAATGAAGTTACCGCAACAGTCAGCGGCGAAGTGAAGGAAATCCTGGTGGAAAAAGGCGCCACGGTTGGTTCGGGAGATGCACTTGTGGTTATCGGTTAATCGAGACAATTGCTGCGCTGAAAAGATTTTGCCTGTTTGAAGAAAGGAGGGGGTTATGCATTGCTCCTGGAGAAACTGACCAACTTCATTGTCAACTGGACCGGGTTCTACAATCTGGAAATTGGTCACGCGGGCATGATTTTGATTGCCATCTTACTCCTGTACCTGTCCATTGCCAAACATTTTGAACCCTTATTACTGGTACCCATCGCTTTTGGTATCCTTTTAGCCAACATTCCCCAGACCGGTTTATTAAGGGTGCCCACAGAAAGCATTTTTGGCGGTTTAATGCATTACCTGGGTCTGGGCACCTGGCTGGGGATTTACCCGCCGTTGATTTTCTTAGGTATCGGCGCCATGACCGACTTTGCGCCGTTAATTGCCAACCCTGTCACACTGCTTTTGGGTGCGGCAGCACAGTTTGGTATTTTTACCAGTTTTCTCGGTGCAATCTTCATAGGCTTCACACCTGCCCAGGCCGGTTCCATCGGCATTATCGGCGGTGCGGACGGCCCCACCGCCATATACACATCAGCGCTTCTGTCACGTGAAATAGCCGCACCCATCGCTGTGGCGGCATACTCTTACATCGCCCTGGTACCCATGATACAGCCACCGGTGATCAAGGCATTGACCACCAAGGAGGAACGGGCTGTGATGATGCACCAGTTAAGGCCCGTGAGCAGGACGCAAAAACTCGTCTTTCCCATCATAGTTGTGATCCTGGTGGGGATGCTGGTTCCCAACGCCATCCCCCTGGTGGGGATGCTGATGCTGGGGAACTTCTTAAAAGAGTGTGGTTTAACAGACCGCCTGTCAAAAACCGCAGCCAACGAACTGATGAATATAGTTACCATCTTTTTAATGACCACTGTGGGCGCCAGTGCCACGGCCGAGCGTTTCTTTACCTGGGAGTTTATCGGTATCCTCCTGCTGGGGCTGGCAGCGTTTATCGTCAGTACCGCCTCCGGGCTGTTTTTTGGGAAGATCATGTATAAACTAAGCGGCGGGAAGATCAACCCGATTATCGGCGCCGCCGGAGTATCCGCCGTACCCGAGGCGGCGCGGTTATCGCAGAAGTTGGGGCGGGAGGCGAACCCGAAGAACTTCCTGCTGATGCATGCGATGGGCCCCAATGTTGCCGGTGTGATCGGTTCTGCCGTGGCGGCAGGTGTGCTGATTTCTATTTTAAAGTAATGTGCAATGCCGCAATAATTCTAAAAGAGAGAACGAACTTCTAGAAATTATAAATAATGGAATTTTTCTAAAATTTATATAGCAATGCAGGAATGCTCAGGGGAGTAAGGAATACAGTTAATGTAAACCTTTTTCCCCTTTTTTTCTGGAAAGAATATTTTCAAGCTAGCAATGGAAGTTGGTACAAACTTTGCTGGCTTATTGCCTGTGGGTTATGTATACTGTGTTATAAAGGTATTTTAAATGTTAAAGGGGGATGAATGTGCGCAAAATTCATTATGACGAGGTTGTCGATGCTGTTGCAAAGCTGTGCAGGGATGCCAATTATTATCTGGGCGACGACGTGGTCAAGGCATTTGAAAAAGGCCTGAAAGAAGAGGAATCTGCCACAGGCAAGGGAGTGTTGGCACAATTGATTGAAAACGCCGATATTGCCCGCAGCGAAGATGTACCCATGTGCCAGGACACCGGCGTGGCGGTTATTTTCTTGGAGGTGGGCCAGGAGGTTCATGTGGAAGGTGGCCTGCTTGACGATGCGGTGGAAGAAGGGGTGCGCCAGGGATATGAAACAGGTTATTTACGTAAATCGATGGTGAAACACCCGTTAAAACGACAGAACACCGGGGATAACACTCCGGCCATTATTCACACGAAAATTGTTGCCGGGGATAAACTGAAAATCACCGTCGCTCCCAAAGGCGGCGGCAGTGAAAATATGAGTGCGATCGCTATGCTCGCTCCCGCCGCCGGCGAAGAAGGCGTAAAACAGTTTATAATTGATACTGTACGCAAGGCAGGGCCAAATCCCTGCCCGCCAATAGTAGTTGGCGTGGGTATCGGCGGCAATTTTGAAAAGTGTGCCATACTGGCCAAGGAAGCGTTACTTCGCCCTGTTGGCGAGTCCAGTGAAGACCCGGATGTCGCACGGATGGAAAAAGAACTGCTGGAAAAGATCAATAACTTGGGTATTGGCCCTCAGGGCATGGGCGGGCGGGTGACGGCCCTGGCAGTACATATAAAGGCACACCCCTGCCATATTGCCAGTCTTCCGGTCGCGGTAAATATTAATTGCCATGCCAGCAGGCATAAATCTGTTGAACTTTAGGAGGTGAAAATATGGCCAAGAAATTCTTAACCCCGCCTTTAACGGATAAAGATATTGAAGAATTGCAAATTGGCGACCAGGTATTTATCACAGGTACTATCTATACAGCCCGGGATGCAGCCCACAAACGGCTGGTGGACTTATTGGAAGAAGGGGAAGAACTGCCAATTGAACTCCGGGGACAAATAATTTATTATGTGGGTCCCACACCGGCAAAGCCCGGACAGGTAATTGGCTCCGCGGGGCCAACCACCAGTTATCGTATGGACCCATATGCACCGAAACTTTTGGCCCGGGGGTTAAAAGCCATGATTGGCAAGGGTTCCCGCTCCGAAGAAGTGCGTAAGGCCATGCAGGAGTATAAAGGCTGCTATTTGGCTGCGGTGGGTGGCGCTGCCGCCTTGATCGCCAAAGCTATTAAGGAGGCAGACGTGGTGGCCTATCCCGAATTGGGACCCGAAGCAATAAGGAAATTAAAAGTGGAGAATTTCCCGGCAATAGTTGTCAATGACTGCCGGGGCGGTGACCTTTACCAGGAAGGGATAAAAAAATACCAAAAATGAGGAGTGGGATTGATGGACTTCAAGGCAGAAGCATTAAAAATGCATAAGGAAAAACAGGGAAAAATTGAAGTAACCAGCAAGGTGCCGGTCAATAACAGTTATGATCTCAGTATTGCCTACACTCCCGGTGTTGCAGAGCCCTGTAAGGAAATTCACAAAGATCCGGCCAAGATATATGAATATACCAATAAAGGCAATTTTGTGGCGGTGGTTACGGACGGTACGGCTGTGTTGGGATTGGGAGATATCGGCGCCGAGGCGGCCCTGCCGGTGATGGAAGGGAAAGCCGTTCTCTTCAAGGCTTTTGCGGGAGTAGATGCCTTTCCTATCTGCGTGGGCACAAAAGATGTGGATAAAATTGTGGAATTGGTGAAACTTCTGGAACCCACATTTGGCGGTATTAACCTGGAGGACATTGCCGCTCCCGCCTGTTTTGAAATAGAAACACGTTTGAAAGAGGAAACAAAGATTCCCATTTTCCACGATGACCAGCACGGCACGGCAGTTGTGGTCATGGCCAGCATAATTAACGCGCTCAGGATTGTGGACAAAAAACTTGAGCAAATCAAAGTTGTTACTAACGGTGCCGGTGCGGCGGGCATTGCCATTATCAAACTGTTGTTGAGCATGGGCGTAAAAGACGTGGTCATGTGTGACCGCCGCGGTATCATCCATGAGGGGCGTCAGCAGGGAATGAATCCTGCCAAGGAGGAAATTGCCAAAGTTACCAACAGGGACAAATTAAAGGGCACTCTTGCCGATGCACTGCCGGGTGCCGATGTCTTTATCGGCGTTTCCGGTCCGGGCCTGGTCACCCCGGACATGGTAAAATCCATGGCTGGCAATGCGATCATCATGGCCATGGCTAACCCGGTACCGGAAATAATGCCGGATTTGGCAAAACAGGCAGGGGCTAAAGTGGTATGCACGGGGCGTTCCGATTTTCCCAACCAGGTGAACAACGTACTGGCGTTTCCCGGTATTTTCCGCGGCGCTTTGGATACCGGGGCCACTGAGATCAACGAGGATATGAAGGTAGCAGCAGCATATGCCATTGCCGGCCTGATTCCCGAGGATGAACTCAGTGCGGATTATGTCATCCCCAAAGCCTTTGACCCGCGGGTAGCGCCGGCAGTGGCCAGGGCGGTAGCCCAGGCGGCAATTGACAGCGGTGTGGCGCGGGTAAAGGTTGACCCGGAGACAGTGGCGGAAAAAACCAAAAACATGGCTGGTATTTAACGAAAATCCTATACAATTTTACAGTTTGTCAGATAAAAATCAAAGGCCGCTGGTTATCACATCGGAGCCAGCGGCCTGAATTTTGCAGGTAAAGCTTGCATTTGTTTTTTTGATTGGCTTCAACAAATGCTACACAGGTTACGGGATTTTTAGTACAATAGCAGGGAGGAAAGAATGGGGGAGAGGGAATGGGAAAGTACCCGCCGGTAGTGGTGGTCGATATTGAAACCACCGGGCTAAATCCGGAAACTGACAGCATCATCGAAGTTGCAGCAGTAAAGCTGGTCAGGGGCGAAGTCGTCGACAATTTTCAGTCCCTGGTCCGTTTTGACGGTGATTTAAGTGCTTATATCCGGCATTTAACCGGTATTTCCCCCGGAGAACTGCTGCGGGCACCTTCATGGGATGAAGTAAAGCGTGAGTTGAAAGAGTTTTGCACTGATGATTGCATTGTAGCTGCGCATAATGTTAAATTTGAAGAACAATTTCTCCAAGTAAACGATTTCCCCCTACCGGCACGGTTAATTGACACTTTGGAGTTGGCACGGGTATTTTTCCCCTCGTTCCCGTCTCATTCATTGGAATACCTGCAAGGTGTCCTTCTTGGCGATTCTACAACCGGGCACCGGGCATTGCCCGATGCTTTAAATACCACCCGACTGCTACAGATTCTTACCGAAAAAGTTCATTCGTTAGACGTCACTACCGTACGCAGGGTTGTTACTGTTGCGCCGGAAAGTTGGCGCGGGAAACCGCTGTTCAAGCTTGCACTGGCAAATATGGCCTGGGAAGGTAAATCAGGGGATGACTCCCCGCAAGTTAAGGACAGGAACAGGGATAAACCCCCTGTCAGTGATGACATTGCCTTTACCTGGAAGAATATTCAGGAACTGTTTACCGGCAAAAAAGGGATTGCGGCAGTGATAGAACAGTACGAACAGCGCCCCCAGCAGTTGAGCATGGCAGGACAGGTCTTTAATGCATTGAACGACAACAAATCTTTGGTTGTGGAGGCGGAAACCGGCACGGGAAAGACCATGGCATATCTAGTGCCTGCCTCAATCTGGTCTTTAAACAGCGGTGAACGGGTGGTGATCTGTACCAATACCCTCAGCCTGCAGCAACAGTTGTGGGAAAAGGACATCCCCCTGTTGCAAAAGATACTGCCTGGACAGTTCAACGCAGCACTTTTGAAAGGCAGAACCAATTACCTGTGTTTGCGCAAATGGAATTACTGGTTAACCCAGGTGGAAAACCTGCCGGACTGGATGCGGGTTTTCTTTGTAACTGTATCGATCTGGCAGGAGCATACCGCTACCGGCGACAAAAGTGAACTGAATTTGAATCAAACCAGGTTGGAAGTATGGCAGAAAATCTGCGCTGAAGGTGAAACCTGTTGGGGCAGTACCTGCACGTGGTTTAAAAACTGTTATGTCAGTAAGGCCAAGCGAAAAGCTGCCGGAGCAAATATTATTGTGGCAAACCATTCCCTGGTACTGGCCGATGCATTTTCTGATTATCAGGTTTTGCCGGATTTCAGCCGCCTGATAATTGATGAGGCGCATCATTTTGAGGAAACTGCCGCCAAACAATTGGGGATATCAATCTACAGCCAACAAATCACTTCCCTGCTTCAGGAAATAAACAATCAAAAACCGCCGCTACAATTTGCTGCAGTTTTCCCCCGACGTGAAATTAACAAATTACACAAAACCGCGGAGGAATTGGCCAGGGATGCCGGGGAATTGGCGGTATTTACCCGGGAATATTTGACCGGTGCCGGTGAAAGCTGTTTGCGCATCACGCCGGCAGTGGTCCATTCGCCGTTCTGGTCCCGGTGGCATAAAACAGCCAACATTATCAGAGATAAGTGCAAATTTGTACTGGATTTATTGGAAAATATTCAAGAAGAAATTGCCCGGCTGGACATGGTAAGCGACAGCTGGGAGAAAGAGCTGCACGGGTTGGGGAAAAAAGTTGCCGGTATTATTGACGACTTTTCAAAGATTTTGCTTGTTGATGACCAGGATTTTGTAACGTGGTTTGAATTAAACCGCAAAGACGCGGTATCTTTACACCGCTGCCCCATCAATGTAGGGCCCTTGTTACAGGACTTTTATGCTAACTTTGATAGTTTGATCTTTACATCGGCTACTGTCACTATCAATAATCGTTTTAAATTCTTTGAAGAGAGCTTGGGGTTAGGTGAATTGATGCCCATTTACAGTAAAGTCGGTTCGCCGTTTAATCACGCCCGGCAGTCACTGTTTTGCGTTCCTAAAAATTTACCTCCTGCCAACCATAAGGACTTCCTGTACAGGGCAATCCCGCTGGTTGAAGACGTAATCAGTACCCTGCAGGGGTCGACCCTGGTCCTTTTCACTTCCCATCAAATGCTGAGAGATTGCTATTACCGTTTAAAGCCGTCATTACGCAAAAATGGGATCAAGCTTTTAGGCCAGGGTATAGACGGGGACAGGTGGCAGTTGGTGGAACAGCTCAAAAGTGATGCTGCCACGGTCATTTTGGGCGCCCAAAGTTTCTGGGAAGGGGTGGATGTGCCGGGTGACAACCTGCGCTGTGTAATTATCATGCGCTTGCCCTTTCTACCGCCGACAGATCCTGCTGTGGCAGCAAGATTGGAACGGCTGGAAAAACAGCAAAAGAACTCTTTTTATCATCTGAGTTTGCCGCTGGCTATTTTACGTTTCAAACAGGGTATTGGCAGGCTGATACGCACCAGCAGGGACCGGGGAGTAATAATGGTGCTGGATACGCGTATTATCAACCGGAGATACGGGCGCTATTTCCTCAACTCCCTGCCCGGTACAGCAGCAAATTTGATTTTGGCGGAAGAAGTCTCCGCTGTCCTTAACAATTTTTTTACCAAGTAACTTTTGGCAGCAGGAATCAGCAGTTTTCAGGAGAACTGTATAAAAGCAATTTTCCTTTCTTTTGGCGGGGTGGAAAAATTGTCTATTGATCATGCCGAGGTATGTCACATTAACATTGATGCCCTGGAGTTGTATTATTTGGATGACAAAAACTTTTACCAGTTGGTAGCACTGGAAATTATCGGCCAGTTGATAAAAATGGAGCCCTGCGAAGGGCTGCTCAATATTCCCGTACCCAAAAATCATCATTCTTTTCATTTGTTTTTACAAGCTGTTTATGAGGTGCTGCCCGCCGGACATGCTCCGATTTTAATCGTGCTGCACCATCCTGATGCCCTCTCCGAATGGCGGCGGGAGCGTTTATCGTCTCTTTTTGCTCTGAACAGGCGTGGAGCAATGCAAAAATTTGGTCTGGTTTTGGCTTAAGCATGAAGGACCGACATGTTTAAAATAATTTTTCAACGACAAAACCGGCAATACGACATTTTAATAAGGGGGAAACCTATTGCGTAAATTTCCTGTGGCCAGGGAAGCATGGCCTTATGTGGGTGTCCTGATACTCTTGGAAAATCTAGAAGATTTAATTTATGTTTGGAGGTTGAAAAATATGGGTGTACCAA
>CAZGXM010000017.1:0-39473 GCA_964529795.1 uncultured Thermoanaerobacteraceae bacterium | reverse complement strand
CACTGGCCGGGACCACGGTAGAGATTGTCGCACCGGAAAGCGGCGGTGTTTATGCCGCCGGTGAGACGTTGAATGTAACTGCGGATGTTTACAGCAGTGTTTACGGGCAGGTGTATTCAGGCGTTGAATGGTATTACGTGGGTGAAAACGGAAATGTAATTGATTCCTGGACTGGTGGACCAGAGTTAAAACTGACGGTCTCCACTGTCGCTGGGAAAGAAACCCAGGTGGTAAGAGCGGTCTATCAGGATGTCTACGTAGATGAAATTAGCTTTGATACTTACAATGATTGGTTACAATTGGCTATAGTTAGAGCCATCAGCTATTTAGAAACTAAGCAAACGGCAGTCGGATCTTTTGATGGCGGTAATGGGGTGGCACTGGCTCTGGCGGAAGCGGGAGTTGACTTAACACAAGCGTTATCAGAAGGTTCAAAGGTGTACCTTAATTATTTAAAAAATAATCTTAGCCTTGACACTCAAAAACTCATTGACGAAATCAATATTTTAAGTGCGCTGGGTGAAGACCCTGCTAATTTCACTGTTGGTGACACGGTCTATGATTTAGTCGCAGAATTAAGCACTCGTCAACTGAAAGGCGGTCGTTTTGATGGATTTGACTGGGACTGGGACGGTTCTCAAGCGGATGCTGTGATTTCTTTAAAAAAAGCTGGCGGGAAATTGAAATATGCCGATGCGGCCAAAACTTACTTTCTGAATTTGATTGAGAACGGTGACGGTATAGTTATCGCTACATGGGGGGATACATCTTACCAAGACTTTGATGCTACTGCCAGAATTCTCGCTGCACTGGCGCTTTTGGGGACAGATGCCGATAATGTTGCGATAAAAAATTCATTGTCTGCTTTTGAAAAAATGCAGAATAGCAGTGGCGTTATAACCACGCCATCTTGGACAGACACATCTAAAAATGAGCCTAATTATGATACAACGGCTGAGTTAGTAAGAGCGCTGATTGAATTAGATATCAATCCCACCGCCGGGCAGTGGCAGGAGCCAGATGGAAATCTGATCACAAGCCTCTTGAAGAATCAAAATACCGATACCGGTGCTTTTAAACTGGGAGTTGATAATACTTATACTACCTGGAATACTCTTTTAGCTTTGGTCAGATTTACAAAAGTATTTCCCAATATTATGATACCGGTTCAGCAGACTGAAAATGGTGGTGATTCTGCAGAACACGATGGGAATATTCAGGTGCACATCGAAATCCAAGACATTCCCGGCCAAACAATCGAGGAGGTGCTGACACTCCCCGCTGGCTCATCCGTACTTGACGCTTTGCTGGCATTGGACGATGTAGAGGTTGACGCAGAGTATTGGGAAAATTATGATGCATACTTTGTCAATGCAATAAACGGTATTACTCCTCAAGGTTCAGGTGGATGGAAGTACCTGGTTAATAACGAAGACCCTGGTATAGGTGCAAGTAATTATATACTTCATGGAGATGGTAATGAGGTCATTGAGATTATCTGGTTCTACGCCGAAAACAGCAGCGACAACAAACCCGGTATCCAGTTTGAAGAACGGCTCTTGCCGCCGGAGTTGCCGGAAGATGTGCAGGAGGCAAAGGAAAAGGTACGGCAGGAAGTCAAGGAAAAACTGGCCGAGCTGGCTGGCAAACCGGACAGTATCCTGGTACTTGGCGAGGATACTGCCATGACCGCCGAGGAGATTGATTACTGGCAGCAGGTTTTGGCGGAGAACAATGTTGAACTGGAAAAAGAAGTTGACAGTGATGCGGAGACTGTTATTGTTGATGAAAAAGAAGAAGTGAGTTTGCTGGTCCCGGCAGGGGCATTGAGTGAAAATAAAACCATAGAAGTGAAGGAACTGGAGCAGAACGGTGATGATAGTGAAACTACCGTAAAACGCATGAGCAGTGTCTATGACTTCGGGCCCGACGGGACCACCTTTGTCAAGCCTGTTGAACTGCGGCTCAAGGTCATACTGGCTGATGTCAATCCCCAGGCTGTACGTCTGGCCTGGTATGATGAGCAAAACGGGCAGTGGCAGCCCGTGCCCACGGTGGTGGATGTGGCCAACGGGGAGGTTGCCGGTCTGGTCGATCACTTTACCAAGTTTGCGGTAATTGCGGCATCCCAACCCACTTTTGCTGACGTTACTCAGGAAAAATACCCCTGGGCGTTTACAGCTATCGAAGGTTTGGCCGGCCAGGGGGTCATAAACGGTGTGGGCCAGGGGTTGTTTGCGCCGGAGCAGCCGGTGACCCGGGCAGAGTTTGTGAAAATGCTGGTTGGGGCCGTGGGTATCCCGGTTGGGGCCGAAGCCGGCACCGGTTTCCTTGATGTTTCCGGTAAAGAGTGGTATGCGCCCTATGTGGCTGCGGCCCGTGCCGCCGGTTTGGCAAGCGGTTATCAAGACGGTACTTTCCGCCCCGACCAGGCCCTTGACCGGCAGGAAATGGCGGCATTGATGGTGCGTGCTTTGAGATTGACAGGTGAAGCTTCTGCTGCAAGTTACGAAAAGGTGACTTTTGCGGACAAGGATAGGATAGAGCCCTGGGCCAGAGCTTCCATAGCGGTGGCGGTGGAAAAAGGGTTGGTAAATGGTGTGGGCAATAATATCTTTGCCCCCCTGGCCACGGCGACCCGGGCCCAGGCGGCAGTGATAATCTGGCGGGCACTGGAGCAAATGAAATAAACTGGGGGGAATCTTTTGCGTAAAGTTTGGCTTATTGTCATTACCCTGATAATACTTGCCGTTGCATCCGGGTGCAGCGGCGGCACCCCCCAGGGGGCGACGCCCTCGGATGGCGGAGTTACCTTATGGGTAACCAGGGACTTTGGTGCAGCGGTGTTTTTCAATGAGACAGTTCCTTTAAAGGGCAACGAAACGGTACTGGATGTTCTGTCCCGCCATGTCCAAGTAGAAACGGAGTACGGCGGTGGCTTTGTGAATGCTATCAACGGACTTGAGTCCGCTTACACCAATTTCAGCGGGAAAGACCGCCAGAAACGGGACTGGTTTTACTGGTTAAACGGCATTCAAAGTAATGTGGGCGGGGGGGCCTATTACCCAAAAGCCGGGGACAGTATCTGGTGGGATTATCATAACTGGCAGAGACTAACCTACATGCCGGCGGTAGTTGGGCAATATCCCCAGCCTTTCCTTTCCGGTTTCGGTGATGAAAGTACGCCTACCTATGTCCTGCATGCAGGAGGCAGAAAGGATTTAGCTCAACAGTTGGAAGGGTTTCTCAAAAGTCAGGGTGTCAAGGAACTGTCTGTTGTTCCCCTGGAAAATAGTTTGATTTTTAACAGAAAGCAGATTACGCTGGTTTTAGGTACCTGGCAGCAACTAAAAACTTTTCCTGCCATCCAGGATTTGATAAAAAACCTGAACCGCACTGGCATATTTGTTAAGCCAACTGATGCAGGGCTGGTAGCGCTTGATTTAAACCGTGTTGGAGCGGGGATTTATGAGAAAGGCAGTGCGGCCATTGTGGCCACCGGTACCGGTCAGGGGGATAAAACCCCGTTATGGTTGGTAATCGGTGTTGACGGGGAAGGACTGGAACGGGCAGTCAAATTGATGACAAAGCAGCCGCAGCGGCTGCAGTTATATGCTGGGGTGATTGTTACCCCTGATGATTTGGTCGGTGTGCCTGTGGTGAAGTAAACGGGAGGTTTAAGTCATGGTGAACCGGGGTGAAAACGGGTTGTTGCAAAGGTCACATCCTGCCACTTTATTGGCCTTGATTCTGGTCCAGGTGGTTTTAACCCTGGAGGTGGACCACCCGGCGGTACTGCTGGTGATTTTGGCGGGTGCCGTGGCCATGCTCTTGGCCAATGGAGGAAAAAGGGAATTGCTGGCTTATGGCGGGATGGCTGCAATTATGATGATAATGATTCTCCTCATCAACCCCCTGGTGAACAGGAACGGTGCGACACTGCTCTGGCAGGCTCCCCGCTGGCCGCTGGTCGGGGGAGTGCGCATTACCCTGGAAGCCCTGGTTTTCGGCGGGGTGATGGCTGTGCGTATTGCTGCTGTCATCCTGCTTTTTGCACTTTTTAACCTGTTAGTCCATCCTGACCGGGTGATGGCACTGTTTACCCGGCTGTTGCCCAAATCGGGCCTGACCCTGGCTCTGACGGTACGCTTGATCCCCAATTTTCAGCGGCAGTTGAAAGAGATTACCCAGGTACAGCTTATCCGCGGTGTTGATTTTGACCGGGGCGGTCTGATTGGAAAAGTGCGTCGCCGCCTACCGCTGTTAAAGGTATTGATACTGTCATCTCTGGAAGACAGTTTGGATGCCGCTGAGGCCATGCGTGCCAGGGGCTACGGCGCCGGCAGGCGG
The DNA here is from genome assembly GCA_964529795.1 of uncultured Thermoanaerobacteraceae bacterium. Classification (GTDB taxonomy): domain Bacteria; phylum Bacillota; class JADQBR01; order JADQBR01; family JADQBR01; genus CAZGXM01. The sequence continues at coordinate 35,123 of CAZGXM010000017.1, read as the reverse complement.
ACGTTTTACCACCGGGAGCGGTTTGGAGCCGTGGATATGGGCATGCTTGTCCACTTGCTTTTACTGGTGGGTTGGACAGTAACATTTATCATGGCAAATGAAAAGGTGCAGTTTTTTCCGTACTTGCTGAACTTCGGTTTAAACAGCGGCCAGCGGTACTTTCTGGCAGTGATGGCTTTTTTGGTCTTTTTACCTGCAGCGGCGGATTGGGGGTGGCACCGGTGGCTCTCTGCGAAGTCAGGGGAATAACGTACACCTATCCCGGTGTTGACGCTGCTGCCCTCAGTGATTTCCACCTGACCCTGGAAAAGGGGGAAATGGTACTGGTAACCGGTCCCTCCGGTGGCGGCAAATCAACTCTGTTAAGGTTGCTGGCGGGGCTGGTGCCGGAGTTTTATGGCGGTGTTTTAGCAGGAAAGTATTATTACCGTGGTCAGGATATGCGCCGGCTGGCCGGGCCCGGGTTGGCCCGGGAAATGGGAATGGTTTTTCAGGACCCGGAACGGCAGCTGATTATGACCGGTTTGGAGCGGGAACTGGCCTTTGGTTTGGAAAATATCGGTATTCCGCCAAAAGATATTGAACGACGCATTGACCAGGTTATAGAGTACTTTAATCTTGACGGTATCAGGCAATTACCACTGCGACAGTTGTCCGGCGGTCAAAAACAAAAAGTGGTACTGGCTGCCACCATGGCCTGCCAGCCGGAAATGCTGCTGTTGGATGAACCGACTTCCCAGCTTGACCCGGAAGCGGCGGCGGAATTGATGTCACTGGTGCGGCGGCTGAATGAAGAAAAGAAAGTAACTGTTATCATTGGCGAGCAGCGGTTGGAGCGGGTGCTGCCTTTTGTAGGGCGTGTTCTTTATTTAGAAGGCGGCAGGAAGTTATTTGACGGTGCTGTACAAAAATTCCTGCACTGGGCGGTAAGAAATAACATTCCTGTCCCCGACTTTTATAAATACTTTACCACCGTCAGTTGCGGTGACGTGCCGCTGGATGTCGTGGAAGCAAAACAGTACCTGCCCAGGCTGAAGAAACAGGCCAGCCCCCGTAATTCAGACCTGTCCTGGGGAAATAGACCTAAAGCCAACTGCCCACTTGTGGAGGGGAGTTGTTTTTCCGCCGGTTTCATAAAAGATACACCGGTGCTAAAAGACCTGAACCTTCAAGTTTATCCCGGAGAGTTTCTGACGGTGCTGGGCAGTAACGGGGCGGGAAAAAGTACTTTATTAAAAGCCTTATGCGGGCTTATTCCCTTTTGTCACGGGGACCTGCGTCTTTTTGATGTACCGGTTAAACCCGGCTGTACCAGCAAATTGGTGGGTAAGGTGGGGTATCTGTCCCAAAACCCCAATGATTATCTGTTCCGGGATACCGTAGAGGAAGAACTGCTGTTTACCCTGGACAATATGGGCCTGCCCGGTGAAGGGCGTGTGGAAAATACCCTGAAGCAGCTGGGATTATGGGATGTACGGCAAAAATTTCCCAGGGATTTGAGCGGCGGCCAGCGGCAGCGGGTGGCATTGGCGTCAGTATTGGTCAGTGAACCGCGGCTGCTGCTGTTGGATGAACCGACCCGCGGCCTGGACTTGGCGTTAAAAAAAGACTTGGGCCTGCTGATTAACCGGCTGCAGGGCCGGGGAATGACTGTGATAATGGTTACCCATGATGTGGAATTTGTGGCCAGATATGGTGAAAGGGTGGTCATTCTTAAAGATGGGGCAATCCTCGCTGACGGTGACCGTTACCGGGTGTTGGGCGGCGACCAGCATTATGCGTCCCAGTTAAGCAGGGTATTTTGGCCTGCCTGTGGTGGTGTATTGACTTATGAAGATGCTGTGGCAGTGACAGGAGGCATGCACAATGCGGAAAATTTTTAGTCTGGTGTTAATGTTAGCTTGTACTGCCGGAGCATATTTTGCTTTTAAGGCGGGTAACTGGGGTTTGTTATCCTTGCTGATTCTGGTACCGCTGCTGGCATATTTTTTCTTCCGTTATGAGCAAAGTGCCGTTGATGCCCGGCGTTTGTCAATGGTAGCCACTCTGGCGGCCCTGGCAGCGGCGGGAAGGATTCCTTTTGCGGCTATTCCCAGCGTCCAGCCAACTACTTTTTTGGTGCTGGTGACCGGCCTGGTATTTGGCGGCCAGTCCGGTTTTATGGTGGGCGCTATCGCCGCACTGGCATCCAACATGTTTCTGGGTCAGGGCCCCTGGACGCCATGGCAGATGCTGGCCTGGGGCCTGGTGGGTGCCACGGGCGGCCTGTTGGGCAGGTACCGGGACAGGCGCTGGTTTGGTAAAGCGGTACTGGCATGCGGTTTTTTCTGGGGATACCTGTTTGGCTGGCTGATGAACCTGTGGAACTGGCTGGCCTTTGTCTATCCTCTTACCTGGGAGTCGTTTATGTTGACTAACGTGACCAGTTTTTGGCCGGATACCATGCACGCGCTGAGCAATCTTATCTTTATTCGCCTGTTTGGGATGGAGTTGATAAAAATCTTGCGGCGTTTTGACAGCAAGTTTCGGGTTGTGTATTTGGACAGTGAAAATGCGGGAGGGAAGCAAGCAATGCGGTTTGGAAAGGTGTTACTGTTGCCGATATTGATTGTGACGATGATATTGACACCGGGTCCGGCTGTTGCGGGTGCCGGTTTTAACGGGGCTGGAAACGCTCAGAAAAAGGTGGTTTCTTTTTTGTACAATTATTACCGGGTGCGAGATTTTCAAGGGGTTCTGGACTGGGCGGCAGTGGCTCTCTTTGCCGCCGGTGAGGATTTAAGTTCGGGCAAGTGGAGTAAGGACGGGCATACCCCGCTTTCGTGGCGTGCTCAGGAGGTGAAAGAAGGCAAGACTTTTCACCCCGAAAAAAACACCGACTACCAGCGGACTTTGCTGGGGGTGCTGGCTGCCGGGGGTGACCCCGCAGATTTTGCCGGCTATGATTTGGCCGGTGCCATCAAGTCCTCCCAGCTGGAAAACGGCAAGCTTGCCGATACCATCAGCAAGGGTGGTGAATACCTGATTAACGCCCACATCTGGGGGATTATATCTTTATTTGCTGCCGGTGAAAACATTCCCGACAAACAAGCGGCACTGGAGTGGTTGAAGAGCAAGCAGCTCCCGGACGGCGGGTTTCATTTTGATACTACTATAAAAGAATCTGAAACGGATATGACCGGTTTAGCCCTGGTGGCCCTTGCTTTCCTCGGCGAGACGGAGGAAGGCGTGCCTGTAAAAAAGGCTTTGGAATATTTGGAGCAGGTGCAGTTGAATAACGGTGGTTTTGCCAACTGGGGCACGGAAAATTTGGAATCGACCGCCAGCGTGGTGCAGGGCCTGGTGGCACTGGGCCTGGACCCCACCGGTCCGCGCTGGACAAAACCCGGTGGTAATCCCATTACGGCCATGCTGGCGTACCAGTTGCCCGACGGTTCCTTTGCCCACCTGCCTGACGGGCGCACGGACATGATGGCCACCAAGCAGGCTTTGATTGCCCTCAGTGACTATCTCAACCATGAATCTGTATACCGGCGGTTGAGGAGACTGTCTGCTATGAAGAAGTTTTCTGATATGAAAGAGAACCACTGGGCATATTACCCGGTAAAGGCTTTGGTGTTGGATGGTGTATTGAACGGTTATCCGGACGGCACCTTTCGCCCGGAGGCCAGGGTTACCCGGGCGGAATTTGCCAAGTTTCTGGTCTACGGCTTGAATTATGATAAACTGATAGGAGGTAATACAGGTAAGTTTAAGGACTTGCCCAGCGCACACTGGGCGAACCCGGTGGTGAAAGTTGCAGTGGATAAGGGCTTGATTAAGGGTAAGGCTAGAGACTTGTTTGCGCCGGGTGACAACATCACCGGTGCCGAGGTGATGACCATGCTGGTGCGGGCCATGGGCCTGGAGGAAAGGGCCTTGAGCATTGGCGGTGATTACTGGTACAGCGGTTACGTGCAGGTTGCTGAAGAGGAAGGGTTAACTTATCCCGGGTTTTCCGCAAAAAAATTTGCCACCAGGGCACAGTGCGCTTACGCAGTGGACGGGCTGCGGCAAAAATTTTTTTTGAGATAAGTAATCCCAATTAAATGATATAGTCTATGGTTGAATTGGCAAACAGGTTGTTGATTTCTGTTTCAAAGAAATCGGCAACCTGTTTGCTTTTTCCCCTTTGGATAAAGGTATTTGCCGCAGCCGGACCGGCTTTGTTTTAGCAGAATATTCCAGCTGGAAATGGGATATCCTATGAGGGACGTGAGGAGGTAGAGAAATGGTAAAAGTTGGTATTCCCCGCGGGTTGTTTTACTATTATTATTTCCCATTATGGCGGGATTTCTTTCAGTATTTGGGTGCGGAAGTTATCATATCCCAGCGCACCAATAAGAAAATTCTCAATCACGGGGTTTCCCTGGCAGTGGATGAAGCATGCCTGCCGGTAAAGCTGTTTTATGGTCATGTTGTGGATTTGGCGGGCAAGGTGGACCTGTTGTTCTTGCCGCGCCTGGTGAGTACGGCGGAAAAAGAGTACATCTGCCCCAAATTCATGGGCCTGCCTGATATGATCAAGGCTGCCCATATTGACTTGCCGGCTCTGATAGAAGTTGATTTCGATTTGAGCAGAGGTAAGAAAGCGGCAAAAAAGGCTGCCTTGACCATGGGGAACTATTTAACCGGCAATGTTCTAAAAATACGCAAGGCCTGGCATTTGGCCGAGTTTTCCCAGCGGCAGTTCGAACTGGTCCAGCATAAAGGCATGGTGGCGCCGGAGGCGCTGGAATTGTGGAACGCTGAAAACGACTATCCCCGGCCGGAGAACAATATGGCAAGCAGACCGAAGATTGGACTGCTGGGACATGGTTATAACATCTACGACCGCTATATCAGCATGGATATTATCCAGCGGCTGCGAAAACTGGGTACCCAGGTGGTGACGGCGGAAAACGTACCAGCGGCTGTGATTGAAACCGAGGCCCGGCGTTTGCCGAAACGCCTGTTTTGGACCCTGGGCAAAAAACAAGTTGGTGCCGCCTTTCATTTTCTAAAACGACCGGATATCAAGGGTATAATTCATGTTGCTTCCTTCGGCTGTGGCCCGGATTCTCTGGTGGGGGAACTGATTGAACGCTACATCAGGCGGGCCAAGAACGTTCCTTTCCTGTTTTTAACAATCGATGAACAAACAGGTGAAGCCGGGATAATCACCAGGCTGGAGGCATTTTGGGACATGATTGCAAGGAGGGACACCCTGTGCCGATAACAATGCCGCATATGGGACACCTGCATATACCGCTCAAGGCGATGCTGGAGCATGTGGGCTTGGAGGTGGTTACCCCGCCTGCCTGCAGCAAGCGCACCCTGTCTCTGGGAACCCGGCATTCACCGGAATTTGCCTGCCTGCCCTTGAAGATAAACCTGGGCAATTACCTGGAAGCCCGGGAATTGGGCGCCGACAGCATCCTCATGGCCGGTGGCCTGGGGCCGTGCCGCTTTGGCTATTACGCCCAGGTACAGCGGGAAATACTGCATGACTTGGGCATGGACATGAAAATGGTAGTGCTGGAGCCGCCGGACACCGGTCTGAAGGACTTTTTATACGATATCCGTGCCCTGGCCAATGGCAGGTCGTGGTTTCAGGTAGTAAAGGCTATTCAACTGGCCTGGTATAAGGCCCGGGCCATCGACCTGGTGGACATGAAACTGCAGCAGGTGCGGGCCAGGGAAGAAAGGTTTGGTATGGCGGATAGGATCTTTCAAAAGGCCTTGAAGGAAATTGACCGGGCCAAAACAAAAGAGGAAATTTACGGTGCGGCCCGCCGGGCCATTGGAGAAATGGACGTGGTACCGCAGAAAGCAAATTTCACCCCGGTAAAGATTGCCATTGTGGGAGAGATATACACTATCCTGGAACCCTTTGTCAACCTGGATATGGAAAGACATTTGGGACGCATGGGGGCTGAAGTTAACCGGGCAATTTATCTCAGTGAGTGGATTAACGACCATATTTTCCGCGGCATTTTGCCGCTGAAAAGCAATAAAAGGCTGCGGAAACTGGCCAGACCATATCTGAACCATTTTGTGGGCGGTCATGGCTGGGAAACCGTGGGCGGTACGGTGGATTACGCCCGCAGGGGATTTGACGGGGTAATCCAGCTGGCGCCACTTACCTGCATGCCGGAAATTGTCGCCCAGACAATTTTGCCTCAGGTCAGTAAGGAGCAGGAAATACCGGTGATGACATTATACGTGGACGAACAGACCGGGGAAGCGGGACTGATGACAAGACTGGAAGCGTTTGTGGATTTGATTTACCGCCGTAAATACGCTGAAATAGAGGTGATGAGTTAATGAAGGTATATTTGGGGATTGACGTGGGTTCCGTGAGTACCAACCTGGTACTAATCAACGAAGAGAAAGAGGTCCTGGAATCTCTGTACCTGCGCACCCAGGGACAGCCCATCCGTATGTTGAAGAACGGGCTGGTGGCTTTGAAGGGGAAACTGCCTGCAGATTACCGGGTGGCCGGTGTGGGCACTACTGGCAGCGCCAGAAATTTGTCGGCGGTAATTGCGGGTGCGGACACGGTGAAAAATGAAATCACTGCTCATGCCATTGCGGCTATTGAATTGATACCTGAAGTGCAGACGGTGTTGGAAATCGGCGGGCAGGATTCCAAGATCATCATCCTGCGTAACGGTGTGGTCAGCGACTTTGCCATGAATACCGTTTGTGCCGCGGGTACCGGCTCCTTTCTGGACCAGCAGGCTGCCCGCCTGGGTATTCCCGTTGAAGAGTTCGGGGAACTGGCACTAAAGGCCGGAAGCCCGGTGCGCGTTGCCGGCCGCTGTGCGGTGTTTGCGGAGTCCGATATGATACACAAACAGCAGATGGGCTACAGCCTGCCGGATATAATTGCCGGGCTTTGCGAGGCACTGGTGCGGAACTACCTGAACAACGTGGGCAAAGGAAAAGAAATATTGGGTCCCGTGGTTTTCCAGGGCGGTGTGGCCGCCAATGCAGGGATGCGCCAGGCTTTTAACAAGGCACTGGGGCAGGAAGTGATCATTCCCAAGCATTTTAATGTCATGGGCGCAGTAGGTGCGGCAATTTTGGCCCGGGAGAAGGCAAGACAGAAAGGCTGCACCGACTTTCGCGGTTTTTCCCTGGTGGAGCAGCAATTCAGGACCAAGAGCTTCGAATGTTCCGGCTGCGCCAATGCCTGCGAGGTAATTGAAATCAGTATGGAAGGACAGCCTCTAGCCCGCTGGGGTGACCGTTGCGGCAAGTGGGAACAGTCCCTGTCAGCATCCTCAAAAACCGGATAAACTCTGGACAATTCAAAAAAGCTTTAGTAAAATAGGAGCATACATGATACTTTAGCCCAGTACAGGAGAGGAGAGATGAGTAAGGTGAGCAAAGGAGCTCATGTAAAAATCTTGTTGGATGAGAAAGAGTTGCCCCGGCAGTGGTACAACATCCAGGCAGATATGCCAAGTTTGCCAAAACCACCGCTGAATCCTGTCACCAAGCAGCCTGTCGGCCCTGCGGATTTGTCTGCCATTTTTCCCATGGAACTGATTAAACAGGAAGTTACTACCAAGCGTTGGGTGGACATCCCGGAAGAAGTAACGGAAATTTACCGTCTCTGGCGACCGTCGCCGCTTTTTCGTGCTGTCCGTTTGGAAAAGGTGTTGGATACGCCGGCTAAAATTTATTACAAATATGAAGGTGTCAGTCCTTCGGGCAGCCACAAGCTGAACACATCCATCCCCCAGGCGTACTATAACAAGCAGGCCGGTATCAAGCGTTTGGCCACCGAGACCGGCGCCGGCCAGTGGGGGACTGCTCTCAGCCAGGCGTGCGCGTTTTTCGGTTTGGAATGTACGGTTTACATGGTAAAAATCAGTTATGAGCAAAAACCCTACCGGCGTTCCTTTATGGAGGTTTTTGGTGCGAATGTCATTGCCAGTCCCAGTGAATATACAGAGGCCGGCCGAAAAATCCTGGAAAAGGACCCTGATGCCCTTGGCAGCCTTGGTATTGCCATCAGTGAAGCGGTGGAAGATGCTGCTAAACGGGATGATACCAACTATGCCCTGGGCAGTGTGCTGAACCATGTTATTCTTCACCAGACTGTCATCGGCCTGGAAGCCAAGCAGCAGTTGGCCAAAGTGGATGAGTATCCGGACATAGTCCTCGGTTGCTGTGGCGGTGGTAGCAACTTTGCCGGTTTGGGATTTCCTTTTGTGAAGGACAAAGTTACGGAAGGGAAAAGGGTAAGGGTAATAGCCGTAGAACCCAGTGCCTGTCCGACACTGACCAGGGGGATATTTGCCTATGACTATGGTGACACGGCGCAGCTGACGCCTATTAGTATGATGTATACTTTGGGACATGATTTTGTGCCGCCGGGAATTCATGCCGGAGGCCTGCGTTACCACGGTGATTCATCGCTGGTCAGCCAGCTTTACCATGACGGGTTGATTGAAGCCCGGGCTTACGGGCAAAACGAAATCTTCAAGTCGGCAGTTCAGTTTGCCCGCAGCGAGGGCGTTGTGCCGGCACCGGAATCCGCCCATGCAGTCCATGGCGCGGTAGTGGAAGCCTTGAAGTGCAAAGAAGCCGGCGAAGCCAGGACCATCCTCTTCGGCCTCAGCGGCCACGGGCATTTTGACCTTTCTGCCTATGACGCGTACCTGAGCGGCAAGCTGGAGGATGCGAAATATTCCGAGGAAAGTGTCAAACAAAGTTTGGCCTGCCTGCCGAAAATTATTTAAAGTATCGTCATTTTGGGGACGGTTCTTGACTTGAATGACAATTTTCGACAAAAAAAGGGCTGTAGCCCGCTGATTCCTGAAAAATTTGTCGCATGGTGTTAAAGTTTGTCATTCAAGTCAAGAACCGTCCCCGTTATCTTAGCAAAATTTTCTCAGCCTGAAAAAGAGGAATTTTTTAGATAGCTTAGAATAAATAAATACAAAATTAAATATATTTGCAATCAGGTGTCAATTGACTTAAAAGGGAAGTCCGTACCTCACGTCTTGTATTGGGGAGGAAACGGCGCGGTCCCCGCCACTGTAAGTGGGTAGTCACTTGCAAAAGCCACTGGGGGGCATTTAAGATGCCGCCCGGGAAGGTGTAAGCTGACCATGACCCATAGCCAGGAGACCTGCCTGTTGCAAGTCTACCAGCAGTCCTACGGGAGATGGGAGGTGGTGATTAATTTTGCCATAAGACCTTGCCGCAGGCAGGGTTTTTTTATATGCTTGCCGTTTGGGTGTTTTACCGGTAGTGTTTTCAATTCGGACAGGTTGAGTGAAAGGAGATATTGCCAGATGCATTTACCGGAGATGTCTTTACCCGCCCAGTGGGCAGCCGGGTGGTTTGGACTGTCCGCGCCGGCGGTACTGGTGGGGATTGGAAAGTTAAAGAAAAAAGCCAAACAGGATGCCATGTTCAAGCCCCTGGTGGGGTTGATGGGTGCGGCGGTGTTTGTGATTTCCCTGTTTCCCATTCCCCTGCCCTACGGGACCAGTTCCCATGCCGTGGGGACCCCGCTGGCGGCAATTGTGCTTGGGCCGTGGATGGCTACTTTACTGAGCGTGGTTGTCCTCTTTTTACAGGCGGTGCTTTTTGCCCACGGCGGGTTAACCACTTTGGGGGCCAACGTTTTTTCCATGGGCGTGGCAGGTTCATTTGTGGGGTACGGGATATACCGGGCATTAAGGAAATTCGGGGTGCCGCTGGTAGCGGCGGCGGCAGTTGCCGCGCTGCTGGGTGACCTGGCAGTTTATCTTGTCACCGCTTCCCAGCTTACTTTTGCCCTGCACGGCAGCAGGCCATTTCTGGACGTGTTGGGAAAATTTGTCATGATCTTCATGCCTACCCAGGTACCCCTGGCGCTGGTGGAAGGGGTGCTTACCGGCGGGGTTTTGGGTTATATCAAGCAGATCAGGCCCGATGTGCTGGCGCGGTTGAACTTGTTTGCAGATAAGGATGGTGATACCGGTGAGACAGTATAAATATCTGGTGTTTTGGCTGGGTATATTGCTCTTGTCTTTTGCAGTCACCGCGTTTATGATTGTTCCTTCCGGCAGCGGCGGTACCGATGACCAGGCGGCGGCACTGGCAGAACATTTAGGGGCAAGAGTTACGGAACCGCTAGTAAGCTTGGGCTCCACTGCAGAGACGTTTATGTTTACCCTGGGTGGTTTTGTCTCCGGGATACTGCTTTACCATTTCTGGCTGAAAGTGTTCGGCAGGGGGGGTAGCCGGTGAAGCAGCACCTGTTTTTCAATGACGCCTGGTCTTACCGGGTAACCCGCATAAAGTCTGTTGATACCAGGCTGAAACTGCTGTTTGCCCTGGGCTGTATATTAATACTTTTTTGGTCCGGACCGGTTGGCTCAGTAATTATTTTAAGCGGTATCTTACTGGGTGTACGCTTCAGCGGCTATCCCTGGCGGTTTTTCTTGGCCCGGTTAATTTTTCCTCTAATGATTGCTGTCTTTTACCTGTTTACCAAGGCTTTTCTGGTGGGACAAACGGTGGCTGTTGACTGGCCCCTTGGCAGCTGGCAGCTGGTGTTATACCGGGAAGGGCTATACCAGGGGCTCACCGCTGCCTTGCGGATAATCACCGGGGTATCCGCTGTCATATTGTTGAGCATTACCACTTCCGTGGCTGAATTTATCCGGGCGGCCCGGTGGTTCAAGGTACCGGTGGCTTTACTGGAATTATTAATGCTTGTTTATCACTATATTTTCATTCTCTGGCAGGAGGCGGTGCGGCTCTACAACGCCCAGCAGCTGAGGCTGGGCCATGAAACCTGGCGGCGTTCATTTTTTAACATGATTAAGTTGACGGCTTTGGTACTGGTACGTGCTTTGGAAAGAGCGGAAACAGCGTCTCAGGCCATGCAGCTGAGGGGTTATGAGGAAAATCTGCCCCTGGAGATGTTTGAAAGGAGACGGGCATAACTTGGAGCTGATCAGGGTAAGGGGTGTGTCATATCAATATACGGGTAATATCAAGGCGCTGGCGCAAGTGAATCTCTCCGTCTGGCCCGGGGAATTTTTGGCCGTGCTGGGCCGCAACGGTTCCGGTAAAACGACGCTTTTCAAGCTGCTCACCGGAATTTTGACTGCACAGACAGGGGAAATATTTTTAAATGATAAGCCGGTGAGTGGTATTTCCGGAAAAGAACTGCATGCCCGGGTGGGTTTTGTCTTTCAGGACCCCAACGACCAGTTGTTTGCACCGACGGTAGCCCAGGATGTGGCTTTCGGACCGGCCAATCTGGGCTTGTCCCGGGAGGAAATTGCTTGCCGGGTAAAAAGAAATCTGGCGGTGGTGGGCCTGGCGGGTTTTGAGGACAGGCCCACTCACCAGTTGAGTTTTGGCCAGAAAAAAAGGGTGGCGGTTGCTGGGGTGCTGGCCATGGAACCGGAAGTGCTGATCTTGGATGAACCCACGGCGGGACTGGACCCCCTGGCGGTGAGTGATTTGATGAAAATGATGCTGCGCCTCAATCAGGAACGGGGTTTGACGGTGATATTTTCTACCCATGATGTGGAACTGGTACCGGTCTATGCTCACCGGGTATGCGTGCTGGACAGGGGAGAACCGGTGCTGGAGGGCAGCCCGGAGACAGTGTTTAACCGGCGGGACGTTTTGCGCCGCGCGGGGCTGCGTCTGCCCAGAATGGGGCACTTCTTTGAGGTGCTGGAGAAACACCACGGCTGGAAATTTAATGAAGACCTGCCCCTGACCATCGGGCAGGCCTGGCGCACGCTGTTGTTTGCCAATGATAAAGGGAAAAAACGCTGCTGGCGCAAGGGTTATACCACCGGGTCATGTGCCGCGGCGGCGGCCAAGGGAGCCGCTGCCATGCTCAACGACAGAAAACTGCTTGACCGGGTATCCATCCCAACTCCCGCGGGAGCGGTGCTGAACCTGGAACTGCATGACCGGAACATAAACCATGACAGCGCCAGCTGCAGCGTTGTCAAGGATGCCGGGGATGACCCCGATATTACCGACGGTATCAAGGTTTTTGCCCGGGTTTCCTGGACCGGGCGGGAAGGCGTGGAAATTGCCGCCGGTGAAGGAATCGGGCGGGTTACCAGACCTGGTTTGGCGGTGGCGGTGGGTGCACCCGCAATCAATCCCGTCCCCCGGCAGATGATAGAACAGGCGGTTTCTGCGTTGCTGCCGCCCGGCAAAGGCGCCCTGGTGAAGGTATGGGTCCCCGGGGGAGAAAAACTGGCGGAAAAGACCCTCAACCCCCAGCTGGGAATTAAAGGCGGCATCTCCATTTTGGGAACCACCGGCATTGTTGAACCAATGTCCGAAGAGGCGTTTAAGAGCTCGCTGGTACCGCAAATAAGGGTGGCCCTGGCCCAGGGAGAAGACACGCTGGTGTTGACACCGGGTAGACTGGGGCGGAAACACGCCCGGGCATTGGGGATTCCTGAAACCGCCACGGTGCAGATGAGTAATTTTGTCGGTTACATGTTGGAACAGTGTGTGGCCCGGGGTGTAAAAAAGACGATCCTCTGCGGCCATTTGGGGAAGCTGGCCAAGGTGGCGGCGGGGATTTTCCATACTCACAGCAAAGTGGCCGATGCCCGCCTGGAAGCCCTGATTACTGAAGCGGCCCTGGCCGGGGTGGACAGGGAGACAATTATGCAGTTATCCCGCTGCGTTACCGCCGAGGCGGCAATACCGCTGCTGGCAGAGAAAAAGTTACAGTTTCTTTTTCACCGCCTGGCGGAAAAAGCGGCAGCCAGGAGTGCGCAGCGTGTTCAGGGACAGCTGAAAGTGGGCGCCATACTGTTTTCTCTTAAGGGCGAAGTTATTGGCTACGAACCGCAGGCCCTGGAGATGGGGAGGGAGAAAAATTGGTTTGCCCGATTACAGTAGTGGGTACCGGGCCGGGGCATGGCGATTACCTGCTGCCTGTTGCAGCGAAGGCAGTGGAGCAGGCCGACTGTCTCCTGGGCAGCAAGAGGGCTCTGGCACTTTTTAAGCACTTGCATAAACCGGAATACGTCATTGATGGGGATTTATCCCGGGTAATTCCTGTACTGAAGGACTTGAGGGGAAAACAGAGGGTGGTGGTGCTGGTCAGCGGCGACCCGGGATTTTACAGCCTGCTTACATTTTTGAAACGGCATTTTCCGGATGGTGAATTGGAGGTCATTCCCGGTATCAGTTCCGTGCAGTTGGCCTTTGCCCGGTTGAAAAAGGCCTGGCAGGATGCAGTGTTTTTCAGCGTGCACGGGCGTTCCCCGGAGGGATTGGCCCAGTTGGTTAAACCGGGACGGACGGTGGTTGTTTTAACGGATAATAAAAATACCCCCCGGGTTGTTGCCCAATTTTTAAAGGATAAGGTACCCGGTGACCCCCTGACCTATATCTGCGACAGTCTGGGCACCCCGGCGGAAACGGTGCTGGCAACCAGGTTATCCAGGGTTGACAGGGAGATGACAAACAGTGTGATGGTGATAACTTATGACTAGTGCACGTGTAGCTCAGGGTATACCCGATGAAAAGTTTAGCCGCGGGAAAGTGCCCATGACCAAGGAAGAAATTCGCGCCATCAGTATCAGTAAGTTGGATTTGCAGCCCCACAGTGTGCTTTACGATGTCGGGGCGGGGACCGGTTCCGTCACGGTGGAGGCGGCGCTGGCCATTCCCCACGGCAGCATTTATGCCGTGGAACGGGACCGGGCGGCTTTGGATTTGATACATAAAAACCTGGAGAAGTTTGGTGTGAAAAATGTGCAGGTGATCTCCGGTGAGGCACCGGGGTGTCTTTGGGAACTGCCCCCGCCGGACAGGGTTTTTGTTGGCGGCAGCGGCGGCAAGCTCCCTGAGATAATCCAAGTGGTGGATAAGCGCCTAAAGGTTAACGGGTGCGTTGTCATCAATGCTGTCACCCTGGAAACTGCTTATAAAGCTGTTTGCCTGCTGGAAGCCGGAAACTACCGGACAGAGGCGGTAACCGTCAGTATCAGCAGGCTGAAAAGGGTGGGGAGTTCGCACCTGTGGCAGGCCCTAAACCCTGTCACCATTATCTGGGGAGTAAAGGAGGACTAGGCTAATTGAATACATTGTATGCAATAGGTGTCGGTCCCGGGGACCCGGAACTCTTAACTCTCAAGGCGCACCGTGTGCTTCAGGAGGTAACTGCTGTTTTTGTTCCCAAACCCGGGACGGAAAACGAAAGTGTGGCCCTGGAAATTGCCGGCAGGTACATCCCTGAAAAGGCCAGGGTAAAGTTTCTCCATATGCCCATGATTAACTGCCGCCGCGAGCTCAATGGTTACTGGGAAGAAGCGGCATGGCAGGTGATAGAGCAGTTGGCGGAGGGCAGCACCGCTTTTCTTACCCTGGGAGACCCCCTCACTTACAGTACCGCAGCTTACCTGGCAGAAACTGTGCAGCGCCTGCAGCCGGGCACACCGGTGCAGTTTATCCCCGGGGTGACATCCTTTAGCGCCTGTGCCGCCAGGGTGGGGATGCCGCTGGTGGAGGGCAATGAAACCCTGGTGTTGGTACCCTCCGTAGGTACCGCCAAATATTTAAAAGATATGCTTACCCGGCATGATAACTGTATTTTGATGAAAGTTTCCCGGGCATTTGACACTATTGTCCAGGTGCTTGAGGACTTGGATTTAAAGGGGAATGCGGTTTTTATCAGCCGCTGCGGTGCTGAGCGGGAAACGGTGACACGTGACCTGGACAGTCTCCGGGGGACGGACATAGACTATTTATCGTTGATGATAGTGAAAAGCAGTAAAGGAGGCAGGTAAGGTGCACGTGTATTTTATCGGTGCCGGTCCCGGCGACCCGGACCTGATCACCGTCAAGGCGGTAAAAGCACTGCAGGAAGCGGACGTGATTATATATGCCGGTTCCCTGGTAAACAAGGAAGTACTGGACTACCGCAGGCCGGATGCAAAAATTTATGACAGCGCCTGCATGACTTTGGAGGAAGTGCTGGCGGTTATCAAACAGGCGGTGAATGACGCCAAAACCGTGGCCCGGGTGCATACGGGGGACCCTTGTTTATACGGGGCAACCCAGGAGCAGATGGATGCCCTGGATAAATTGGGCATTGGCTATACGGTGATACCCGGCGTCAGTTCCTTTCTGGCTGCCGCCGCCAGTTTAAAACGGGAGTATACCCTGCCCGATGTCAGCCAGACAGTGATTCTCACCCGGCGAGAAGGCCGGACACCGGTGCCGGAAAAAGAGAATTTAGCCGGCTTGGCAAAACACCGGGCCACACTCTGCCTGTTTTTGTCCGTACAGATGATTGACAAGGTGGTTGCGGAGCTCAAGCAGGGCTATAATGCGGATACTCCCGTGGCAGTGATACAAAAGGCTTCCTGGCCGGAAGAAAAGGTGGTCAGGGGGACGCTGACGGACATCGCCGGGAAGGTCAAAGAGGCGGGAATTGACAGGACCGCCCTGGTCCTGGTTGGAGATTTCTTGAAAGATGACTACCGGCGGTCCAGCCTTTATGATCCCACTTTCAGCCACGGTTACCGGCAGGGCGAGGAGTGTGACGGCAAATGAAATATGCCGTGGTGGCCTTGACACGGGGAGGGAGCAGGC
The DNA here is from genome assembly GCA_964529795.1 of uncultured Thermoanaerobacteraceae bacterium. Taxonomy (GTDB): domain Bacteria; phylum Bacillota; class JADQBR01; order JADQBR01; family JADQBR01; genus CAZGXM01. The sequence goes on along the minus strand of CAZGXM010000017.1, from coordinate 19,499 downwards.
TGGCGGAAAGAATTGCCCGGCTGGAGGAGTGCGATGTCTACTTGTTTGCCAGCAGGGATGGTGTATCATCTCTGGTCAGTGTACACACCTTTACTTCCCTGTCCCAGCTATACCCCCTGATATTGCCCCGCTACCGGGTGGTGGTGATGATCATGGCCCTGGGTATTGTCATCCGTACCATTGCGCCTCACCTGCGGGGTAAGGACGTTGACCCGGCGGTGCTGGTGCTGGACGAAAAGGGCAAGTTTGTGATCAGTGCCCTGTCCGGTCATTTGGGTGGGGCCAATGAAATTGCCCAAGATTTGGCGAATAAATTGGGTGCCGTGGCGGTGATCACCACTTCCACCGATGTACAGGGAACAACCGCTGTGGACAGCCTGGCACGGAAACTTGGCTGGCAGGTGGAACCTGTGGCTGGATTAAAACGGGTGAACGGCGCCATGGCCAACGGGGAGCAGGTTGTGTTTGCCTCGGACTGTGATTACCTGGTGGGAAGAGAGTTTTACGGTCATGAGGTGGTTCCGGTGACGAAAAGGGAGAAGGGGCGGGGCCATGCCCCTCTGGTAATCATCAGCAACCGGGAGAGAGACCGGGACGGTTCATATTTATACCTCCGGCCCAAAAACCTTTACCTGGGCGTGGGCTGCCGCCGCGGTGTGGGTGTGACACAACTTTTGGCTGCAGTTCATCAAACCTTTGACAAGTATCAGCTGAGCGTGAAATCCCTGAGAGAAGTTACTTCCTGTACGGTAAAAGAAAAGGAAGCGGGTTTGCAGGAACTTGCGCACCACCTGGGGGTGCCGGTAAGGTTTTATAGCCCCCGCGAACTGGAGGAAACTGTCAGGAAATATCACCTGACGGGTTCAAGTTTTGTAAAAACGAAGATAGGAGTTGAGGCGGTATGCGAACCGGCAGCCATGCGGGGGGCGGCAGCGCCCCGCATGACGGTGACAAAGCAGGTGTTTCCCGGCGTGACGGTGGCAGTGGCCGAGGACACATCTTTGTGGTGGGCATAGGCCCCGGTGACAGGGAATTCATGTGCGAGAGCGCCCGGCAGTGCATTGCTGAAAGTGATGCAGTGGTGGGCTATAAAAAATATATAGAACTGGTGTCAGACCTGCTGGGCGAGCACCAGCAGGTGATTTCCTCCGGGATGACCCGGGAAGTGGAACGCTGCGAAAGGGTAATAGAACTGGCTGGGGAGGGCTTGACCGTATCTTTGGTCAGCAGCGGGGACCCGGGTGTTTACGGCATGGCCGGGATTTTATTTCAACTGCTAAGCAAGGCGCAGGCTGGCATCCCCGTGGAAGTGGTGCCGGGGATAACTGCCGCCAATGCCGCGGCGGCGGTACTGGGAGCGCCGCTGATGCACGATTTTGCCTGTATCAGCCTCAGCGACCTGCTGACACCCTGGCCAACCATTCTCAAGCGGGTGGAGTTGGCGGCCAGGGGGGATTTTGTCATTGTCCTTTACAACCCCAAGAGTAACAAGCGGGTGAAACATATTGAGGAAGTGAGGGAACTGCTGCTGGAGATACTGCCGGCCAATACCCCGGTGGGCATAGTGCGAAACGCCAAACGGCACGGGGAAAAGGCAGTTATCAGCAATTTGGCGGAGTTTACCCGCTGTGAAATAGATATGTTTACCACGGTGATTGTCGGCAACAGCCAGTCCTACGTGGAAAACGGCCGTTTAATCACGCCCCGGGGGTACCGGTTGTGATATTGCTAATCGGCGGTACTGCCGACGGGCGAAAACTGGCGGAATTTTTGGCTGCCAGGGGTTATGCCGTCACTGTTTCAGTAACCACTGCTTTGGGAGCGAGGCTGTTGCGAGATGCAAAAGTAAAGGCTGTGCAAGAAAAATTTACCGCCAAAAGCCTCGGGCGTTTCTTGCAGGTGAATGGCATTGAAGCACTGGTGGATGCCAGCCATCCCTTTGCGGCGGAAATTTCCCGCCTGGCCCAGGATGTCTGTGAATTGGCCGGCGTTCCTTACCTGCGGTACGAAAGACCACGGGCGAGACTGCCCCGGCACCCGCTTATCAACCTTGTGGATAGCTGGGAGGAGGCTGCCAACGCTGCAGGGGAAACACCGGGAGCCGTCTTTTTGACAGTGGGGGTCAAACCGCTGGCAAGACTGTACCGGGCCGGTTTGATGCGGAGCAAAAAAGTTGTTGCCCGGGTGCTGCCGGAGGAAAGCAGTATCGCAGCCTGTAAAAAGTTTGGAGTGGATGAGATTGTGGCCTTTCGGGGTGTCGCTTCTAAGGAGTTGAACATGGCTTTATTCAAGCAGTTTACAGTGGGAACAGTGATCACCAAGGACAGCGGTGAAACCGGGGGTACGGAGACGAAAATTCAGGCAGCGCTTGCAATGAACCTCCCCGTAATTGTGCTTAAGCGTCCTCGGCTTAACTATCAATGTAAGGTAATGACTTTTGCGGAAGTGGAGCAATTCTTGAAGGAGAGGGACTTATCATGAAGGCAGTAATAGTTTTGGGCCACGGCAGCAGGGCGGCGGAAGCCAACCGGGCACTGCACGATATTGTGGAAATGGTAAAGGAGCGGGGAGAATTTGACCTGGTGGAACCGGCATTTATGGGGCGCTGTGAACCCGACCTGGAAGCTTCCGTAAAAAAATTAGTGGGTCAGGGGGCAAAGCAGATCATCGTCATGCCGCTGTTTCTTTACCGGGGCATTCACGTGCAGGAGGACATACCCGGAGATATCCGGCGGCTGCAGGAAAAGTATAGCGTGAACATGGTCTTTGCAAGAAATTTGGGCCCGGACCGGCGTATTGCCGATATCATCATGGACCGTATCCGGGAGGTAGGCTAGATGGATTATATAAAAAATCCGGAAGCCATCCTGGCCAAAAGTATGGAGATAGTGGGCCGGTACACTGCCGGTCTGGGGCTGGCGCCGGTGGAGGAGCGGATTTACCGCCGCATCATCCATACCACCGGTGACCCGGCCATAGTTTCCCTGATAAACTGTCACCCGGATTTTGTCAGCAGAGCCTGTCAAATTTTCAGGAAAAAGGATTTTATCATTTACACTGATGTAAACATGATTAAAACCGGTATCAACGAGAAACGTGTTACTGCCTTGGGCGGTCAGGTTATCTGCCGTATCAGTGAGCCGGCGGTGGCCGCGGCGGCGAAAAACACCGGGGAAACCCGGGCAATGACCGCTGCCCGCATGTCTCAAGATTTACTTGACGGCAACATGGTGGTAATCGGCAATGCCCCCACGGCTTTGTTTACGGTGCTGGAAATGGCGTCCCGGGGCGTCAAGCCCGGGGTTATTGTGGGCACACCGGTAGGCTTTGTGGGGGCCAGGGAATCCAAGGAATTACTGGCAGGTGCCGGCATACCGTATTTAACCGTCCGGGGCACCCGGGGCGGCAGTACCATTGCCGCCGCGGTGGTCAATGCCCTGCTGTACAGCTTCGAGGGATAGGGGGCGGAGGCTATGGCTGAAAACGGGCAGTTTATCTTTATTACCGGTGGTTGCCGCAGCGGCAAGAGCGCCTTCGGCGAGCAGCTGGCCGGGCAGTTGGGCGGTGACAGGGCGGCTTACGTGGCCACAGCAAGGGTCCTGGATGATGAAATGCGGCAGCGGGTAGAGGCCCACCGCCGCCGGCGTCCCGGTGCCTGGGCAACTTATGAGGAACCCCTGGACCTTGTCTCACTTTTGGTAAAGATAGACGGACGGTACCCGGTAATACTCATTGACTGCATTACCATGTGGGTGTCAAACCACTTGTTCCGCCAGGAAAAAAGCGATGTCCTGGCACAGGCCAAGTGCCTGGCAGAAACGGTAAAATTCATGAAAAGCGGGGTAATTATGGTATCCGGCGAAGTTGGCTGGGGGCTGATTGGCGAAAGCCTCTTGTCCCGGCAGTTTGTCGACTTGCTGGGCAGCGTCAACCAGGTTCTTGCGGCTGCCGCCGATGATGCTTACCTGACGGTGGCCGGGATGCCGTTAAAGTTAAAAGAAAGGGGCGAACTGCTGGCATGGCAAAAAAAATAATGCTCCAGGGTACTTCTTCCAACGTGGGAAAAAGCGTGCTGGCCGCCGCGCTCTGCCGGATTTTTTTCCAGGACGGGTACAGCGTGGTACCTTTTAAAGCGCAGAATATGGCCTTGAATTCCTTCGTGACCAAAGACGGCGGGGAAATGGGCCGGGCCCAGGTGGTTCAGGCCGAGGCCGCGGGAATTGAGCCGGATGTGCGCATGAATCCCATTTTATTAAAGCCCACCGGCGATGCCAGGTCCCAGGTAGTGCTTTTAGGCAGGCCGGTGCGGGACATGAGCGCCGGGGAATATCACCTGGACTTTAACACCACTGCCCTGGGAGTAATCGAAGATTGCCTGCAGTATATTGACGGTTTTCAGGTAGCGGTGATTGAAGGTGCCGGCAGCCCGGCGGAGGTAAATCTCAAGGACCGGGATATTGTGAACATGCGGGTGGCCAAAATGGCCAGCGCGCCGGTGCTGTTGGTGGCGGATATTGACCGGGGCGGGGCTTTGGCCTCGGTGGTGGGCACGTTGGAACTGCTGGATAAGGATGAAAGGGACATGGTAAAGGGTATCATCATCAATAAATTTCGCGGTGACCTCAAACTGCTACAGCCGTCGGTGGATTTTCTGGAAAAAAAGACCGGCAAGCCGGTGTTGGGAGTAGTGCCTTATTTTACCGGTTTCAAAGTTCCTGAAGAGGATTCCGTGGTGCTGGAATGTGCCGGCACTGCCGCGGCAGAAAGCGGCGAAAAGCTGCATGTGGTGGTAATTTACCTGCCCCGGATTTCCAATTTCACCGACTTTGACAGTCTTGAGGCTGAACCGGACGTGCAGCTGGGCTATGTCAAGGAAGTCTCCCAGCTGAAAGAGCCGGATTTAATCATTATTCCCGGCAGCAAAAATACCATTGAGGATGCTTTACATCTGGAAAGGTCCGGGCTGGCGGACAGGATCAAGTCTCTGGCCGCCGGGGGATGCCCGGTTATCGGCATCTGCGGCGGGTTGCAAATCCTGGGCCGGGAACTAAAGGACCCCCACGGTACCGAGGCGGCCGTTGCGAAAGCAAGAGGACTGGGGCTTTTGGATCTGGTAACCGTCTTTGAACCCCAAAAAGTCACCAACCAGGCCCGGGCCCGGTGTGTGGGCAGCGGTCCGCTGCTGGAAGCTTTTTACGGGCAGGAGTTTTCCGGCTATGAAATTCATATGGGCCGGACAACTCTGGGCCCTGGGGCCAGGCCGGCATTCCGCATTACCCGGCGGTCCCGGGAACAGGTGGAAGCACTGGACGGTGCCGTAAACGAGGCAGGCAATGTTCTTGGTACCTACTTGCACGGTATCTTTGACAACGACCGGTGGCGCCGGTACCTGTTAAACAAGCTGCGCGTGCAACGGGGGCTGGAACCGCTGGCCCGGGCAGGCAGCGACACCCCGGCCCGGCGGCAGGAGAACTACAACAAGCTGGCCCGGGCGGTGCGTGACAGTTTGAATATGCGGCTGTTGTGTCAGATTATGGGGCTTTAGTCTTTTGGAAGGTGCTGAAATGTTCAAGGTATATGTTTTTTGGGGTGCGTACCTGGTAGATCTGGTCGTGGGAGACCCGCGGGGAATACCCCACCCGGTGGGGGCCATTGGTAAAGTTATTACGCAGGGTGAAGGCTTGCTGCGGAAGTTTTTCACCGCACCTGCCGCTGAAAAATTTGCCGGGGCGGTGCTGGCATTGACGGTAGTGGCTGGTACCTACGTGGTTACTTTGGTGCTGATTGGAGAACTGTATACCCTCAACTTCTGGTTGGGTTTGGCCGCCAATCTTTGGCTGCTTTCCACCACCCTGGCGGTCAGGGGTTTGGCTGGTGCAGCCTTTGAAGTTTACCACCGCTTGCAGAAGGGTAATTTGCCTGTGGCCAGGAGCGCGGTGGGCATGGTTGTCGGCCGGGACACGGCTGCCCTGCCTGCTGCCGAGGTAGTACGGGCGGCGGTGGAAACGGTTGCGGAGAACCTGGTGGACGGGGTGGTGGCACCCCTCTTTTATGCTGTCCTGGGCGGCGTACCGCTGGCCATGGCCTACAAGGCGGTGAACACCCTGGACTCCATGATTGGTTATAAAAACGAGCGGTACCGCCATTTCGGCTGGTTTGCAGCCCGGCTGGACGACGGGGCAAATTACCTGCCGGCGCGGCTGGTTGTCCCCATGCTGCTTACTGCCCTTGTCCTGAAAAAGCTGGATGCCGGCAGAGCGGTAAAAATTATGCTCAGGGATGCCAAAAAACATCCCAGCCCCAACGGCGGCATTCCCGAATCACTGGTGGCCGGCGGCCTGGGCATACAGCTGGGCGGTGAGAACTATTATTTTGGCCGGCCCAGTTTTCGCGCCACCATGGGGGATAATTTGCGGGAAATGGCGCCGGAAGATATCAAGACAACCGTAAGTCTGATGAGAATTGCCGCGGCGCTGTTTGCCGCCGCTGCAGGCGGAATCATGATACTGATTGAGGTGGTTGGATGAAGCTGCCGAGAGTGGTCATTGCCGGCACACACAGCGGTGTGGGAAAAACCACGTTAGCTGTTGCGCTAATGGCCGCTTTGAGCAAACGCGGTTATTGCGTGCAGGGATTTAAAGTGGGGCCTGACTACATTGACCCGGGCTATCACCGCCTGGCCACCGGGCGCTTTTCCCGTAACCTGGATTGCTGGTTGATGGGCGAGGACGGGGTTTATCAATCCTTTTGTGCGGCGGCATCCCGGGTGGAAATAAGTGTTATTGAAGGCGTGATGGGGCTTTTTGACGGCGCCCGCACCGGTGGTACGGGTTCCACCGCCCATGTTGCCCGGCTGCTCAAGGCCCCGGTAATCCTGCTGGTGGATGTCCGTTCCATGGGTCAGAGCGCCGCCGCAGTGGTCTGCGGCTTTCAGAACTACTGGCCGGACCTGCAGGTGGCCGGTGTGATTATCAATAAAGTAGGCAGTGATAAGCACCGTGACATGGTCAGGAAGGCAATTGAAAGGTACTGTGGTGTGCCGGTACTGGGTGCAGTGTACCGCAATGGCGACCTTTTCACTCCTGAGCGGCACCTGGGGCTGCTGCCCGTTGCGGAAAATAATCAGGCCAGGGAAAAGGTGGCTGCGCTGGGAAGGCATGCGGAAAAAGCGGTGGATTTGGAACAGGTGATCAAAATTGCGGAAAGCGCGCCGCCGCTGGCGCTTCCCGCCCTGCCTCAACCGCAGTCCCGGCGTGTGACGGTGGCCGTTGCCAGGGATGAAGCATTTAACTTTTACTACCAGGACAGCCTCGATGTCCTCACCGCCTGCGGGGCAAGGCTGGTTTTCTTCAGCCCGTTGCATGACAGGGCACTGCCGGTGGATGTGCATGGCGTAATCATCGGCGGCGGTTTCCCGGAAATGTACTTACAGCAGTTATCCGCCAACCGGAAAATGATTGCTGCGTTACATGAGGCTGGTGAAGCGGGGATGCCAATTTATGCCGAGTGCGGCGGCTTCATGTATCTCAGCCGGCAGGTTACCGACCTGAAAGGGAACAGCTACCCGATGGCGGGGCTGGTGCCGGGATTTTCAGTGATGACAAAAAAACTGGCTGGGATGGGATACGTCACCGCCGTTGCGCGGTATGACAACCTTCTCTGTAGCAGGGGAGAGAGGTTAAACGGACACGAGTTTCATTATTCTCATTACTTACCCGCTGCCGGGGAGACAAATACGGCTTTCAGTTTTTACGGAGGGCGCGGTGCGGACGGTAGACCCGATGGCTATGCAAAAGACAATTTGCTGGCATCATATCTCCATTTGCATTTGTTTGGTCAGTGGAAGGCAGCACAGCGATTTATCCGGTTTTGTAAACGGTACAGGAGGCTGGTATCCCGTGGATGACTGCGGACGTATTCATGTCTACCTGGGCAGCGGCAAGGAGAAAACCACCGCGGCGCTGGCACTGGTACTGCGCGCCCTGGGATACGGTGCCCGGGTGGCGCTGATACAGTTTATGAAAGGCAGTACCTATTCCGGGGGCGGACCATGCCGGAAAAAATCATTGAACAGGCACACTATCTGACGGAATTTTCTGCGCTGAAATATCCTTTTGACCGGGGTGTGGACAGCCGCAGGGGAATAGAATATTAAGGAGGTAGACCCAAATGAGCAAGTTGGAAAAAACCATTCAGGCCATTGAGCCGCTGGACGAAGCGGTGATGGCGGAAACCCAGCAGCGCCTGGACAACCTGACCAAGCCGCCGGGCAGCCTGGGAGTGCTGGAGACAATTGCCAGGCAGATTGCCGGCATTACCGGCCAGGTGATGCCCCCGTTACCCAGGAAAGGAATTATCCTCATGGCCGGAGACCACGGGGTGGTTGCTGAAGGTGTCAGCGCTTTTCCCCAGGAGGTCACTCCCCAGATGGTCTATAATTTTGCCAACGGCGGGGCAGCCATCAATGTCCTGGCCCGGCATGCCGGGGCAACCTTATGTATGGTGGATGTAGGTGTGGCCCGGGACCTGCCGGACCTGCCCGGCTTGGTGAAACGCAAGGTGGCGTACGGTACCAGGAATATGGCCCGGGGACCGGCCATGACGGTGGATGAGGCAGTGGCTGCCCTGGAAGTGGGTATTGATATGGCCAACGAGCAGGTCAACCAGGGGGTTTCCCTGGTGGCCCTGGGAGATATGGGCATCGGCAACACCACCCCCAGTGCGGCGCTGTTAGCGGCATTTGAAGGGGTTCCGGCAGAAGAAGCCGTGGGCCGGGGTACCGGTGTTAACGATGACGGCCTGCAGCGAAAAATCGAGGCCATCAAACGGGCTTTGGCAGTCAACCAGCCGGACCCGGACAAACCCCTGGAAGTACTGGCCAAAGTCGGCGGTCTGGAAATAGCCGGCCTGGCCGGGGTGGTGCTGGGGGCAGCGGCACGGCGGGTGCCGGTGCTGGTGGACGGCTTTATTTCCGGGGCCGCGGCACTGGTGGCCACCAAACTTGCCCCCATGGCCAGGCACTACCTCATCGGCTCGCACCTGTCCGTGGAGCCGGGGCACAAAAAGATGCTGGAGGCCATGGGTATTAAGGCCACGCTGCTGATGGATATGCGCCTGGGAGAAGGTACCGGTGCAGCGCTGGCCATGCTGATGGTGGATGCTGCGTTAAAGATTTTGCATGAAATGGCCACCTTTGAAGATGCCGGCGTTTCCAGAGGGAGTGAGTGAGCTTCTTGATTATCAAGAGATTTATCTGCGCGGTGCAGTTTTTGACCAGGCTGCCCGCGTGGCCTCCGGTGAAAGTAGACAGCGAGGATTTTGCCCGCTGCATGGCTTTTTTCCCCGTGGTAGGACTGTTGACAGGCACTTTTTTAGCAGGCGCATTTTGGCTGGTCCGGCCCGTGCTGATACCCGCGTCTATTGCGGCAGTGATAATCCTAGTGGAGGTAGCCGTTACCGGGGCCCTGCATTTGGACGGCTTTATGGACACGATGGACGGGTTGTTCTGCGGGCGGACCAGGGAAAGAAGGCTGGAAATTCTCCGGGACAGCCGGGTGGGCGCCCACAGCGTGGTGTCAGTGGTTGTGCTGCTCCTGCTCAAATGGTCACTCCTGCTCCAGCTCCAGCAGCAACCGGCGAAACTGGTAATGGCGGCGCTGCTGGTGATGCCTGCTGCGGGACGGTTGAACATAGTGCTGGCAACGTACTTTTTCCCCTATGTCCGCCGGGAGGGGCTGGGCAAAGCCTTTGCTGACTCTTTGAAATTGCAGGATGTTATCTTTGCCTTGGCAACTGCAGTTTCCAGCGGCGGCCTGTTGTTGGGGCCGCAGGGAATTATCGTTACCGCTGGCACCATAGTGGCAGCGGTAATTGCTGCGGCAGCCGTCACCAGGTTGTTGGGCGGCTTTACAGGGGATGTCTACGGTTGGATTAATGAGGGCTCAGAAGTGGTGTGGCTGCTGTTTTTCCTTTTCGCAGTTTAATTGAGTTTTTTTCTAATAGGAGTGACAGCTATGCCGGGTAATAAGTTAAGACAGCACGGGGGGAACATAAAAGAGGTGATTGACCGTTTCGGGGCGAAGAATTATCTTGATTTCAGCGCCAACATCAACCCGCTGGGATTGGCCCCGGCGGTGGCGGAGGCAATCCGCACCGGTATCAGTGAAATAGTCAATTATCCCGAACCTGATGCAGGAGCTTTGAATCAGGAGGTGGCGGCATACCTGGACGCGGACCCCCGAATGGTGGCCTGCGGGAACGGTGCTTCGGAGCTGATTTACCTGCTGGTACGTCTTTTGGAACCCAAAAGGGTGGTCATCCCCCAACCCACCTTCAGCGAGTACCAGCTGGCTGCAGAAACCGTGAAGGCGGAAATCCTTTCTGTCCCTCTTTCCCGGCAAAACGGTTTCAGGTGGAATATAGGAGCGCTGACAAACGTATTGTTGCCGGGAGACGCGCTTTTTCTGTGCAATCCCAACAACCCGGTGGGCAATTTATTGAGCTTGCAGGAATTGATGAAAATTATTCAACAAGGCGAAGAAGCAGGCGCTTTCGTGGTGGTTGATGAATCTTTCCGGGACTTTGTCAGGGATATGCCCAGTGTGATACCCTATGTACAACAGAGTAATAATTTAATTGTCGTTTATTCTCTAACCAAGTTTTTTGCCCTGCCCGGACTGAGGTTGGGTTGTGTCGTGGCGCCGACGCAGGTAATTGGGCGGTTGAATTCCATACGCGACCCTTGGGGTGTTAACGTTTTGGCTCAAATTGCCGGGCGCGTGGCCGTCAGACAGCGGGATTACATAAACCGGTCCAGGGAATTGATAGCCAGGGAGAAAGAGTGGCTGTTCGCACGCCTGAATTCAATCCCTGGGATAAAACCTTTTTTTCCCCGGGCAAACTACATCTTTATAGATATTCGAGAGACAGGATTAACTTCCACGGCGCTCCGCAGGTTATTAATTGAAGAAGGAATTATCGTCCGGGACTGCGAAACATATCCTACGTTGAATTCCGGGTACATCCGGGTTGCGGTGAGAAAGCGCGGGGAAAACGAAAGGCTTGCCGAAACACTGGTAAAAGTGCTAAAGGAGAACTGTTATGCTGGAAATGTATTTGATTCGTCACGGTGAGACTTTATGGAATCAAGACCACAAGTACCAGGGACACCAGGATATTCCCCTTAGCAAACGGGGAAAAAGTCAGGCTCAACAGTTGGCCCGCTGGCTGGAGGGGCACGAGCTTACGGCTGTATATGCCAGCGATTTATCCAGGGCATATGATACTGCCGTCGCCGTTGCCCGGTCTCATTCATTAACAGTGGTGGTGGATAAACGCCTGCGGGAAATTAACTTCGGTACCTGGGAGGGCCATACCTTCAGTGAAATCAAGAGGGTTTACCCGGCATTGGTGGAAAAATGGATAACTGACCCGACAGCGGTGGAACTGCCGGAGGGGGAAAGTTTCACTGCCGTAAAGCAGCGGGCTTACCGGGCAGTAAAAGAAATTATGGCCAAAAACGAATACAGCGGCCGGGTGGCGGTGGTTTCCCACGGTGCAACCATCCGTACCATCCTTTGCGCCGTGCTGGATTTACCGTTAAAGGCCATTTGGCAGATTGAACAGGGCAATACCGCGGTAAACATCATTAAATTTCCTGAAACACGCCCGCCCATTGTTGCCCTGCTTAACAGCACCTGTCATCTTGAATGTTTCCCAAAATAGCTTGTTTGAAAATTTGGTGTTTGAAAATTTGGTTGACATAACTTGGGGCCCGTGCTAATATGATTTACAAAGAAAATACATATGCCTCATCTCTTGGTGGAGGTGAGGTAGAGGCGCGAATGGCCATCAGTACTATGGGTGAGGAGGGCACCTGTGAGTTCATAGGAAAGGGGCATTCGCCGAAGTCTGAAAACGGCTGCTGTTTTTAGGCTGGGCCTGCGCTTAAGAGGCGTAGGACTGTCACCGGAGATGACCCTGGTTCTCCGGTGGAGAACTATCTCGCTTTACGGGGAAAGAGATGGGTGTTTCTGTGTACGCCAGTAGGCGGCGGTGAGAAATGCTCACTGCCGTTTTTATTTACCTGTAGAAAATACATGGAACATCCGCATATACTACACTGGAAAAAAGGAGAGAAAACGAATGAAGTTTCACGGCACGATGAGGGTTAATAACAGGGGGCACCTGGAAGTGGGCGGCTGCGATACTGTGGATTTGGCAAAACAATTCGGCACCCCTCTCTATATTTTTGATGAGACAAAACTTAGGCAAACCTGCCGCGAATACCATAATTCGTTTGTGGAAAAATATGGTAACGCCATGGTGCTTTACGCCAGCAAGGCCTTTTTGACCACGGCCATCTGCCGCATTATGGAGGAAGAGGGACTGGGCCTTGACGTGGTTTCCGGCGGTGAACTTTACACCGCTCTGCAAGCCGGTTTTCCCATGGAAAGGGTATATTTTCACGGCAACAACAAGACGCCGGCGGAATTGCGCCTGGCGCTGGACAGCGAAGTGGGCCGGGTAGTGGTGGACAATTTTTACGAACTGGAACTGCTGGATATCCTGGCCAGGGAGCGCCACTGCGTGCCGGAAATTTTGCTGCGCATCACTCCCGGTGTTGAGGCCCATACCCACGAGTACATCAAGACCGGTCAGATCGATTCCAAGTTTGGCTTTACCCTGCCCAACGGGCAGGCCATGGCGGCGGTCAAAGCAGCCAAGGAAATGCATGTTTCCCTGCAGGGAGTACACTGTCACATCGGTTCGCAGATTTTTGAAATGGAATCTTACGTGCATGCTGTGGACGTGATGATGCAGTTTATTGCGGATATCGGGCAGGAGACGGGCCTGGCCATTGAAGAGCTCAATTTAGGCGGTGGTTTTGGTATCTATTACTCCGGAGGGGACCAGCCGGCCAGCATTGAAGAGTATGCGGACATGGTCATGCAGCGGGTGCGGGAGAAAGCTGAAGAGTACGGTCTGCTCACTCCCCGGGTACTGGTGGAACCCGGCCGTTCCATTGCCGGGCCGGCGGGGAGTACTCTCTACACCGTGGGTTCCGTAAAAGAGATCGCCGGTGTGCGCAAGTATGTTGCCGTGGACGGCGGTATGACCGACAACATCCGCCCGGCTCTTTACCAGGCAAAATATGAGGCCATCCTGGCCAACAAGGCTGACCGGGAACGAGACGATACCGTCTCCATTACCGGTAAATGCTGTGAGTCCGGTGACATGCTGGCATGGGATGTAGACCTGCCGCGGGCTGAAACAGGTGACCTGCTGTTGATGCCCTGCACCGGCGCTTACGGGTATAGCATGGCCAGCAATTACAACCGCCTGACCAAGCCCGGTGCGGTACTGGTCAAGGACGGCAAGGCGGAATTGATTTTGAAGCGGGAAACTTATGCGGATTTAATTCGCAATGATGTGATGCCGGAAAGACTGGCAAAAAAGAAGCAGGTTTGTCTGAAATCCATAGGTTAAAATTCACGGGCCTTTAAAAAAGGCCCGTGAATTTTTGGGCGCTTGTTTCCGGTTGCCGGTTTTATACGGTTTTAGTGGCTTGACAGGAACATTAATGGTATAATCTAAAGCAGTATTTGGTAAATTTCGGGGTGGCAGGTATGCAGTTGATATTATCCCACAGGAACATAGATTTTGACGGCCTGGCTGCCATGGTGGCGGCAAAAAAATTTTATCCCCGGGCCAAAATGGTCTTGACGGGAAAGCCTGGCCCCGCAGTGGGGGAATTTCTGGCGCTTTACAAGGATACCCTGCCTTTTTTGGCATCCCATGAAATCTCCAGGCGGGAATTGGACAGGGCGATCATCGTGGATACCAATTCTCCGGAAAGATTGGGGGAGATGGAGTGGGTCCTTGATGAGGCCGGGGAAATTATTGTTTATGACCACCACCCGCAGAAAGAAAGCATCAACGCCACGAAGGTGAAACAGGAAAGCGTCGGCGCCGTTACCACCATCCTTGTTGAGGAACTGCTGGCGGCCGGTGTTGGAGTCTCCGCCTTTGAGGCAACTATTTTTGCCCTGGGAATTTACCAGGATACCGGCTCTTTGACCCATCCCGGTACCACATCCCGGGATGCCCGGGTGGTGGCCTGGCTGTTGGAACAGGGGGCCAACCTTACTGTGGTGGCAGATTTTCTGGAACAGCATCTCAGTGAAGAACAGCAGGCTCTGTTAAATAAGCTGTTAAGTAATACCACGGAAGTGCGGGTCAACGGCATTCTGATCCTGGTGAGCAGGGGACAGGTGGATGAATACATCAACGGTTTATCCTATTTAACTTCCAAGCTGTTGGCGATTACCGGCGTCAATTCACTGCTCAGCGTGGTACAGATGGGAAAACGGGTGCACGTGGTGGGACGTACTCGCCTGGACTGCGTGCCCATGAACAGTATCATGGCGGAATTTGGTGGCGGCGGGCACCCCAAGGCCGCGGCGGCCACGGTCAAAGAGGGGAACATAAATGATATTTATCTCCGGTTGGTTGAACTGCTGCAGGAAACTGTCCGGCCCCTGGTGACGGCGGCAACAATCATGTCATACCCTGTTAAAGTGGTGTTGCCGGATACCACCATCAAAGAGGCGGGGAGGTTGATGCTGCGCTACGGGCATACCGGTCTGCCGGTGCAGGATAATGATAAACTGGTGGGGATGGTATCCCGCCGGGATGTGGACAAGGCCCTGCACCACGGGCTTGGTCACGCACCGGTGAAAGGATTCATGAGCGGGAAGGTGTATGTCATTGGGCCGGACACTCCCTTGCCGGAAATACAGCGGTTGATGGTGCAGCATGACGTGGGCCGGTTGCCGGTGGTTGCCGGTGGGGAAATAGTGGGAATTGTCTCCCGTAGCGATGTGCTGCGCACCCTGCACGGCGAGGGGTACGCCCATCCGTTTAGTACGCTTTATCTTGACCAGTGTACCTGGCGCAGTATGCCGGATGTACCGGCATTGTTGAAGCAGCACCTGGATGAAGAGCAGTTGGCACTGCTTGCAGGAATTGGTCGCCTGGCTGACGAAAATAATTGGGGCGCTTACCTGGTAGGTGGCTTTGTCCGGGACTTGCTCCTGGGCGTACCCAATTATGATTTGGACATTGTGGTGGAGGGCAATGCTCCCCGGCTTGCTGAGAAAATGGTGGCTGAACACGGGGGAAAACTGCGAGTGCATGAAAAGTTTCAAACGGCAACGGTGATTTTGTCTTCCGGTCTCAAGCTGGACCTGGCCACGGCCAGAAAGGAATTTTATGAATACCCGGCGGCGCTGCCGGCTGTGGAGGAGACAAATTTGCGGGAAGACTTGTACCGGCGGGATTTTACCGTCAATGCCATGGCGGTGAGCTTGAATCCCGGTGAGTTTGGCACACTGGTGGACTTTTTCTGCGGTTACAGTGACCTGGAGGAAAAAAGAATCCGTGTCTTACATAACCTGAGTTTTGTGGAGGACCCCACCCGGATTTTGAGGGCGGTGAGATTTGAACAGCGCTATGATTTTCACCTTGAGCCCCAGACTGCCCATGTGATGAAAAACGCCATTGGCGAAGAAGTGCTGAAAAACATCAGTCCTAACCGGGTGTGGACCGAGTTGAAGCTGATTTTTGCGGAGAAATACCCGGTGAAGAGTTTGCAGCGGCTTGCGCGCCTGAAAGTATGGCCGCAGATTATTCCCGGGCTGGAATGGAAAGACTCTTTAAAAGAAGCCCTGGAAAAGGTGGCGCAGGTAACTGCAGCTATCAATGAAATCACACCGGTTGATGTCGAACCATGGATTATTTACCTGACCTTGATTTTAATGGGAACCGAAAGGCGGCAGGCACGAAACTGGCTGGAGCAGTTGTCCCTGGTCAAGGAAAAGAGCCTGCTGGTTGTCCGCTGCCTGGAGGAGGATTTGGTTGCGGAACTGCAAACCATGAAAGCACCGACGCCGGGGAAATTACATAATTTATTACATAACTGTTCTCCGGTGGAAGTGGCAGTGGCTCTCTGCCGGCTGGAGGACAGGGAGTTGGCAACCATTATGTACCGGTATTTAGCCCTGCGTACCAGGCTTCCTGAACAGATAAAAGTTAACGGAGACCGGTTGCGGCAGATCGGTGTCAAACCCGGTCCCGTGTACGGTGAAGTATTGTTTGCCCTGGAACAGGCTTTGTTGGGCGGGGAAGCACAGGATAGCACGGCCCAGGAACGTTTTGTTCGCAGGTGGCTGACAGACAAAGGGGTGTTATACAATGACAATGCATAGTACGAACATACACTGGCTGCTGGCGGCAGTGCCGGCGATCCTCATGGCAATTATATTCCACGAATATGCCCACGGCAAAGTAGCTTACATGCTGGGGGACCCCACCCCCAAGTATCAAAAGCGCCTGACTTTAAACCCGCTTAACCACCTGGACCCTCTGGGGACGCTGATGTTTTTGCTGGTGGGTTTTGGCTGGGCCAAGCCGGTACAGGTCAATCCCTTTCACTTTCAGGGTGACCGGCGCAAGGGAATGATGCTGGTTAGCCTGGCCGGACCGCTGATGAACCTGGTGCTGGCGTACCTGGGTGCAGTTGGTTTGCGTCTGATTGGGCCGCTCAATTTATACCTGTTTTCTTTTTTCAGGGCACTGGTTATCTACAACGTGGTTTTGGCGGTTTTTAATCTCATTCCGGTACCGCCTTTGGACGGGTCCAAAATACTGACCGGTTTACTTCCGCCCGGCAAGGCCCATATCATTTACAGCCTGGAGCGGTATGGCCCTATCATCCTGCTACTTTTGTTATTTACCGGAGTAATTGGCACCATCATGTGGCCCATTGTACAGACCATTGTCGATTTATTCACGTATCTAAGCAGTTTCACGCTATTATAATTTTGATACCAGACAGAGAGGGTGTTTTTAATGAGTAAGGGAAGAATTTTCAGCGGCATGCGGCCAACGGGGAAACTGCATATCGGGCACCTGAGCGTTCTGGAAAATTGGGTGCGCCTGCAGGAGAAGTATGATTGTTTTTTTGCACCGGTGGACTGGCATGCACTGACCACCGGTTATGAAAACACTGCCGATATCAAGGAAAATACCAGGGAGATGGTGATAGACTGGTTGAGCGTGGGCCTGGACCCGGAAAAAAGTACCATCTTCGTGCAGTCCCACGTCAAGGAGCATGCCGAGTTGCACCTGCTGCTGTCCATGATTACGCCGCTTTCCTGGCTGGAACGTTGCCCCACCTACAAGGAGCAGCTGCAGCAGTTGGGCGAAGGCCATGATATTCGCACCTATGGTTTTTTGGGCTACCCGGTGTTAATGGCTGCAGATATTTTGATTTACCGTGCGGATACGGTGCCGGTGGGTGAAGACCAGCTGCCGCATTTGGAACTTGCCAGGGAAATAGTGCGTCGTTTCAATTATCTTTATCAAACCCAAGTATTCCCCGAGCCCCGGGCCAAGCTGGCCAGGATAGCGATGCTGCCGGGGATTGACAAACGGAAAATGAGCAAAAGCTATGACAACGATATTCCCATTAAGAGCAATGCGGACGAACTGTGGGAGAGAGTGCGCATTATGATTACCGACCCAGCCCGGGTGAGGAAAACCGACCCCGGTGATCCGGAGGTCTGTGTGGTGCACACGTATAACAAGATCTATAATCCCGAAGAAATTGAGGAAAGGGTGGAGCAGTGCCGCACCGCCGGTATTGGCTGTATCCAGTGCAAGCGCCGCCTGGCGGACAAAATGACCGAAAGCCTCAGCCCTGTTTGGGAGCGCCGGGCGGAGCTGGAGAATAATCCCGGCCTGGTGGACGAGATACTGGCTGCCGGTGCGGAAAAGGCCGGGAAAGAGGCGTCGGCAACTCTGAAAATAGTGCGTGAGGTCATGAATATTGGTTAGGCGGGAAAGCCATGAGCTACAAGATTGAACTTGAAATATTTCAGGGTCCCTTTGACCTGTTATTCCACCTGATAGAAAAAAATGAGATCGACATCTACGATATTCCCATTGCGCAAATTACCGACCAGTACCTGCAGCACCTGCGAACAATGAAACAGATGGACCTGGAGGTAACCAGCGAATTTCTGGTAATGGCGGCAACCCTGTTGACCATCAAGGCGCGGATGCTGCTGCCGCAACCGCCCCGGCAGGAAGAAGATGAGGCAGAGGGTATCGACCCCCGGGACCAGCTGGTGGAAAGGCTCCTGGAATATAAAAAGTTCAAAATGGTAGCTGAATACCTGAAACAAAGGGAAGAAGCAGCAGGCCGCATTTTTACCCGGCAGGTTGACTTGGAGGAAATGGCCCGGGCATTTGCCGGTAATGAGAACCCTCTACAGGACGTGGAGTTGACGGACCTTTTGGAGGCCCTGGCCCGGGTTTTGGAAAAGATGGCGGCAGAAGAACCGGTGGCCCGGGTGCACCGGGAAGAAATAACCATTCGTGACAAGGTGCGGGAAATCAGAAGCCGGCTGCGGTATAATACCAACGGTATTTGCTTTACTGATTTATTCCCCGTTGGCGCATCCCGGGTGGAGGTAGTGGTCACTTTTCTGGCCCTGTTGGAAATTATTCGCCTGGGGAAAGTGATAGTGCGGCAGCGTTATAATTTCGGAGAAATTGGTATTTATTCGCGAGAGGAAATCGGGGGAGAGTTTTGATGTTGTTTTCGGAGAAACTGTTAGCTGCGTTGGAGTGCTTATTGTTTGTAGCGGCGGAGCCGTTATCGTTAAAAAATGTGGCTCAAATTCTAGAGGTGAAAGAAAAGGAAGCCGAGGAGCTTTTAAACATATTGACCCAGAAATACGAAGAGGACACCAGCGGCATCCAGCTGGTACAGCTGGCCGGCGGCTACCAGATATGCACCCGGCCTGAGTTCGCCCCATATATTGAAAAGTTATATAAACCTCAGGTGCAGGCGCTGTCCAGGGCCGCTCTGGAAACGCTGGCCATAATTGCTTACCGCCAGCCCATCACCCGGGCTGATATGGAACATATCCGGGGTGTCAAGGTGGACGGTGTGGTAAATACCTTGATGGAAAAAAAACTAATCCAGGAAGTAGGCCGCAAGGAAGGGCCGGGGAGGCCCATACTTTATGGTACTACCGACCAATTTCTCCAGTATTTCGGTTTCAAGGATTTGGCGGAACTGCCTGACCCGGAGAACTTTATTGCGGATAATGCCGGTAGTGAAGCTGCGGTGGGTGAAAATGGTGAGAAATAAAGTTTGTGAGAAACTTTTTTAAGTAGGTTGCTAAGAAATTACAGAAAGCCACAGTGAAATGATTACATTTCTACTGTGGCTTTTTTCTGTGCTCTTACTGCCCGCCGCCTATATGGGCTTACTCCTTAACAAAATGATCAAGGGACAGTTTTTCCTATAGTAAGTCAAGGTAAAGTTTGACAACGTTTTTTATCTTATCTCTGCATTCCTCGTTTTCAATAACTCCGCATAAATCACCGAGACGTTCTTTTGAAATAGATCTAATTTGATGAGCCAT
>CAZGXM010000016.1:17433-39493 GCA_964529795.1 uncultured Thermoanaerobacteraceae bacterium | reverse complement strand
GATGATTTTGCCCGGCTGACTGGACTTTTGCAAATACATGGGTAAATCTTTCGGCCTGATTTGTTCACCTTCAACAATATTAAAAGCTCTTTCCAAAACATTTTCCAGTTCCCTGACATTACCCGGCCAATGATGCCGGAGAAAAATCCGCCAGCAATCCTCATGCAGTCCCTTAACATGCAGCGAAAACTCAAAATTAAATTTATCAATAAAGTGTTTCACAAGTATTTCCAGGTCGTCCTGCCGTTCCCGTAACGGCGGTATTGTCAAATTAATTACATTTAACCGGTAAAAAAGGTCCTCTCTAAACCGGCCTTTTCTGATTAATTCTTCTATGTTTTTATTGGTTGCCGCAACCACACGCACGTCTACGGTACGCGTACGGGTATCACCTAAACGTTCAATTTCTTTATCCTGCAATACACGTAAAATTTTGGCCTGCAGCGGCATGGACATGTCGCCAATTTCATCCAAAAAAATGGTTCCCCGGTTAGCCAGTTCAAATTTTCCTACCTGCCCGTCTTTACGTGCGCCGGTAAATGCCCCGCCAACATAGCCAAACAGTTCGGACTCCAGGAGCTGCTCGGGAATTGCGGCACAGTTGACTTTGATAAACGGGCCGTAGCGACGATTACTTTCCATATGCAGCGCGTGCGCAAACAGTTCCTTACCCGTTCCCGTTTCGCCATTAATCAGTACAGTGGAGGTGCTCTGGGCCACCTTGGCCAAAGTTTCTTTGATGCGCTGAATTTTCCCGGAAATGCCGACAATATTTTCCAGACCATACTTGGCCCCGCGAAAGCGCTGCAGTTCTCCTTTGTAATAGGCCAGTTCACTGCGCAGAGAATTTATCTTCTGTGCCAAAGCGTTGAGGTCATGAACATCTTTAAACATGATTTTCCCCACAGCACCGATGGTACGCCCTTCCTTTTTAATCGGGTACCGCATCACTACCACGTCCTGACCGTTTATGCGCTGCAGGTCTCCAATCTCAGCACGCCCGTTTTTTACTACCAAATGCATACGGGTATTTTCCAGCACCTCAGTAACGTGTTTTCCCACGACACACTGTGCCGGTTTGTCCAGCAGCCCCGCAAAAGCATTATTAACCATGGTAACCACGCCTTCACGATTAACCACAATCAAGCCGTCATAGGCTGCCTCCAGGATAGTTTCCATGGTCCCCTTCAGTTCTTTAACAGTTTCCAGTTCCTCTACAATGCTCTGTAATTCGGTTATTTCTTGAATTACTCCCACTGCTCCGACAATTCTGCCTTTTCTGATAATTGGAGTGCGGTTGGTAAGGTATACCGCATCCCCTACCGTAAACTTGCGACCGATATGAGATTTTCCAGTTTCCAAAACCTTTAATAAGCCCGTATAGGGGACAATTTCCTGAATGTGTCTTCCCAGCACCTGTTCCTCACTATAACCGTAAATACGCTGTAAAGTCTTATTAAAAACAACAATTACCCCATTGACGTCAACGGCAACAACGCCGTTATGCATTGAGTTTAGCACCAAATCGTTCTTGACATTCAGTTCTTGTAAAACCTCTCTTTTCAACGCCATGTAAACACCCCGTGTCTTCGTTGAATATTGTGAAATATTCACTCCACTTGTTCACCAAACATTATATCTTACTGCTTAAAAAAAGAATACCACCATTTGGCGACCGGCACAATAAGCCCAGTGAGCGGCATTTAACAAACGGCGAACGGTTAAATTGTGTATATAGCCATTTACATTGCACAATTATATATTTACATATATCTCAAAATAAAAAGACCATAAACATTACCGTTTATGGTCGGTCACTTAATTATTACGATTGTTTCGTCCCCGGAAACTGCGCCGGCGGTTGTTTTGATCCCGGCGGTTTCTATTTTCAGATCCATGCAAAGCTTCTTTACGGGACAATTTCAATCTCCCCTGATGGTCGAAACTAATTGCCTTGACAGTAATTATTTCTCCCTCGGAAACCACGTCCTCAACCTTATCCACCCGCTCCGGCGCCAATTGGGAAATATGAACCATTCCTTCCTTGCCCGGCATGCCCATGACACCGGGGATTACTTCTACAAAAGCACCAAAATCAGTAATCTTGGTCACCTTGCCAAGATAGGTTTTGCCTATTTCCACATCCTGAGTAATTGACTCAATGATTTTTACAGCCTTATCGCCTGCTTCACGGTCAATAGCGGCAATAAATACGGAACCATCATCCTCAATATCAATTTTTACGTCTGTTTCATCGATAATCTTTTTAATTGTCTTGCCGCCGGGACCAATTACATCCCTGATTTTATCGGGGTCAATGTGCATGCGTATGATACTGGGAGCATACGGAGATAATTCCTCCCTGGGCGCCGCAATGGTCTCTGTCATCTTCTCGAGGATATGCATTCTACCCTTTTTTGCCCGGGCCAGAGCCAATTCGAAAACCGGTAGATTGATACCGGCAATTTTTATATCCATCTGCAGTGCAGTGATCCCCGCCCTGGTACCGGCAACTTTAAAATCCATATCCCCTAAAGCATCTTCAATACCTTGAATATCCGTCAACACGGCAACTGTGTCTTCTTCTTTCATCAAGCCCATGGCTACCCCGGCAACCGGCGCCTTGATGGGTACTCCCGCATCCATTAAGGATAAGGTGCTGCCGCAAACGCTGGCCATGGAAGTGGACCCGTTTGAGGAAACTACTTCGGAAACCAGGCGAATGGTATATGGAAACTCTTCTTCACTGGGGAGAACAGCTTCCAATGCTCTCTCCGCCAATGCTCCGTGTCCGATTTCCCTACGACCCGGTCCCCGCATGGGTCGTGCCTCGCCGACACTGTAAGGCGGAAAATTGTAGTGGTGCATGTACCGCTTTGATTCCTCTACTCCCAGCCCGTCCAAAATCTGCTCATCGCTGATGGCACCCAACGTGGCAATGGTAATAACCTGGGTTTCGCCCCGGGTAAATAAACCGGACCCGTGCGTCCGGGGCAAAACTCCCACTGCACACCAAATGGGCCGAATTTCATCCAAAGTCCGACCGTCTATTCTTCTGCCGTGTTTAATACCCATTTCTCTTAAAATTTGTTTTTCCTTGGAACCAATAGCCTCAGCCAATTTGCTTTCAAAATCCTCAATGGTCTCCAGCATTCCTGCATACTCTTCCAATAATTGCTGTTTCAGTTCCTCTTTCACTTCGGATAGCTTATTATCCCGCTCCAATTTCTTCATGCCCGCGCAGGTCTCAATAGCGTCCTTTAACGGTCCCAGGCACTTATCACCGATTTCTTCCACCAGGTCCGCGGGTAAACTGTCGTCCTCAACGGTTTGTTTTTCTTTTGCCAAACCGCGCTTAAAGGCTTCCTCGCGAAATTCCCGGATAAAGCGGACAATTTTTTGGACTTCCCGATGCCCCCGGTCAATAGCCTTCAATATCATTTCTTCACTGACTTCTTTGGCCCCTGCTTCCACCATCATCACAGCGTCCTCTGTCCCCGCAACAATCAATCGCAGTCTACTGGCTTCTGCCTCCTTGAGATCCGGGTTAACGACCAGTTCATCATCAACCAGTCCTATTGCCACTGCCCCGATGGGGCCTTGAAAGGGAATATCCGATATGGTTAACGCTGCAGAAGCGCCCACCATGGCTGCTGCGTCCGGTGGATTGTCCTGGTCGACTGACATAACCGTGGCGACAACCTGCACATCATTACGGTATTTCCTGGGAAACAGCGGGCGAATGGGCCGGTCAATCAACCTGGCAGTCAATATCGCCTTTTCACTGGGCCGGCCTTCTCTTTTTATGAAGCCCCCGGGGATTTTGCCCACCGAGTAAAGCCTTTCTTCATAATCTACCGTCAGTGGGAAAAAATTTACTCCTTCTCGTGGTGTTTGCGAAGCGGTAGCAGTAACTAAAACTACTGTATCGCCGTAACGTACGATAACAGAACCGTTAGCCTGATTAGCCACCCGGCCCGTTTCCAAAATTAATTCTCTACCGCCAATAGTTACGGCTTTGACCAATCCTTCTCGATTTAACTGCATTAAACATTTAAACCTCCTCCATAATACTTACTTATAAGATAACCATTACATATTCCACATTATTGATATTATTTCCTTCAATAGCAGAAAAAAATACCAAATCCACACCGTATGCAAACAGCAAACAACTGTTTGCCAATCATTTGCACCACCCGGCCCCAGCCGGCAATAGCAGGTGTCATCGGTCCGGGGAAATGCCAATATCCCCTAAATCCTTTGTAAATACGAAAAAGAGCGGTTGCCCGCCCTATCTTCTTAAGCCCAGTGATTCAATTAACTTACGATAACGGTCAAAGTCGTTATCCTTAAGATAATTCAGTAAACCCCTTCTTTTACCTACCATCTTCAGCAATCCGCGCCGCGAATGATGGTCCTTCTTGTGATACTTTAAGTGCTCCGTCAAATGATTGATTCTTTCAGTCAAAATTGCTACCTGTACTTCAGGAGAGCCGGTATCATTATCATGCAGCTTGTACTTTTCGATGATTTGCTGCTTTTCAGCCTGGGAAATTGACATGGTAGTTCACCTCCTTTTTCTTAAATCGCCATAAACCAAGTAAATCGACGGAGGAACGATTAACCTAGTTAATGGTTCAAAACTAATTATAAAAGAAAATTTACTTATTGGCAACTTTTTAAATAATGGTCGCCACTGAAAATTTTTCTGGCCTGTCTCACATCTCTTCTAATTTGTTCAACCAACAGCCCGACATCAGCAAAAGTTTTTTCCCCCCGCAAGCGCTGTAAAACTTCCACCTCCAGTGTAGTTTCATATAAATCACCGGCAAAATCAAGCAAATGCACTTCTACGCTGGTGCCTTTTTTGGCAAATGTGGGACAAGAGCCAACATTCATCACACCGGGTCGGCAAAAGTTGGCACCGCGCACACTAACGGCGTACACGCCCGCTGAAAGCAAGATCTCAATTTCACCTAAATCCAGGTTTGCCGTGGGAAAGCCAATTTGCCGGCCCAATTTTTCCCCACCAATAACTTTTCCTTGGATGATATACGGATGTCCCAAATAACGATTTGCCAGTTCCACTTTGCCCTGGCCCAATAAATCACGAATTAAGGAACTGCTGACAACCTGGCTTTGCACTTTTACCGGCGGGATAACGTGAACGGAAAAACTATAAATCTTTCCCAATTCCGCAAGCATTTCCGCATTGCCGCTTCCCCCGGTGCCAAAAGTGTAATTATATCCGACAAAAACTGCCGCCGCTTTTAACCGGGAAACAAGTATGTCTTCAACAAAACGGTGTGGGGAAAGCCGGGAAAATTCCCTTGTAAAAGGTATTTCCACCAGCAGATCCGGTTCAAATCCAGCAATTAATTTCCGCTTTAAATTTCTACCGGTCAGCAGTTCCGGTGCCTTCTCCGGATATAATATTGTCAGGGGGTGAGGTGTAAATGTCAACACTGCGGAAACCGTTTCATTTTCTCTGGCCCACGCAATTGCCCGGGTAATCAGTTGTTGGTGCCCTAAATGCACACCATCAAAGTTGCCCAGCGCCAGTGCTGTAGAGTGTTGTAAAAACATATTCTCGTTAACCTGTACCAAATCCACCCGCATTCTCTCCCTTATACTGGTAGTGTGTCTGGCGAAAAAAATACTTTTTGTGGTTTCAGTTTTTTACCAGCACAAGCCGTGTTATCAATCTTACCAATGGCTATGAATTCGCCTTGATGGCTGTAAACGGCCACTTCCTGTTGCCAATCAAAGTCCAAGTTATATCCTCTCAAATCGATAAAATTACCGTTGAGCAATCTGCGGGTATCCTTGATACCCGCCAACTTAATTCGAGGCAAATATTCTACGGCAGTGTCCATCGGTTTCAAAAAAATTTTCCTTTCCAAGGAATTTGCCTCTAGTTGCTCCAAGGTGTAAGCATCTTCCAGCCTGAAAGGCCCTATCCCGGTCCTGACCAGAAATTGCATTAAACCGCCACACCCCAGTTCTTTCCCAATATCATTACAAAGGACGCGAATGTATGTGCCTTTGGAACATGTTACGTCAAAAATAACAACGGCTGTTTCCTTTCCCAACTCGGCTTTAACAAGCTTAATGGCATAAATGTTTGCCGTTCTTTTTTCTCTGGGTATTGTGCGTCCTTCCCTGGCCAGTTGGTATAACTTCTTGCCTTTTACCTTTACTGCAGAAGTCATCGGCGGTACTTGTTGAATCTCACCGGTAAACTTTAAAAAGACCTCTTCAAGTTGTTGGCGGGATACTCCGGTAACCGCACTTTTCCCAATCACATTTCCGTAGACATCACCACTGTCAGTGGCTGTCCCCAGCCTCAACAAGCACCGGTATTGCTTTGGATAATTTAAAATAAACTGGCTAAGCCTGGTCGCCTTACCCAATGCCAGCACTAAAACCCCGGCAGCGCCGGGGTCCAGGGTCCCTGTATGACCTACTTTTTCCTGTGAAAAAGTTCTTCGCAGCCAGGCCACCACGGCATGGGAAGACATCCCCGGAGGCTTCAAGACATTGATAAAACCATCCATATTGTATTCACCTTGTATTGCATTTTCAAATAAAAGTCATGTACATGTATAGGATATTCTTTGAACACCCTACAAGCAACCGAGTTCTTTGTCCACCACAGCAACCACCTGATTGATTGCTTTCTGCAGTGAACCAAATATGGTACATCCGGCGGCCTTGGGGTGCCCACCGCCATTAAATCGTTTTGCAATACGGTTAACATCGATATGACCTTTGGAACGAAACGCCACTTTGACGGTATCCTTTCCCATCTGGCGAAAAAACAAGGCAACTTGCACTCCAGCTATGGATTTGGGATAGTTTACAAAACCTTCACAATGCTCGCTTTCGGCACCCAAACGGTTCATTGTTGCTAAATCCACCCACATATAAGCCAACCGGCCGTCATCGCTAATGGTCAAAGAAGGCAAAACTGCTGCCAATAACCGCAAGCTAATTGGCGAGCGGTTCTCATATAACGCTTGGCTTATCTTTCCCGGATCAACACCCGCAGCTAACAACTTTGCCGCAATTTCCAAAGTTTTCCCGCGGGTATTTTCATATTGAAAGGAACCGGTATCAGTGACCAGAGCTACATAAAGAGCATTGGCCATATTGATATCCATATCCACACCTAAAGTGATAAGTAAATCATAAATCAGTTCACCCGCTGCCGCGGCTTCCGGATCCACCAGATTATAACTGCCGTAATTGCTGTTACTTATATGATGATCAATATTGAGTACCTGCGGCTGTCTAGTCTGCAACAGGTCATGGAGTTTGTCGCCCAACCTTTCGAAACCGGTACAATCCACGAGAATACATAATCCCGGAAGCCTATCCAAGACTGTAGGTGGATAAATCTTTTCACTGCCGGCAAGAAACGAATACATTTCCGGTACCGGGTCATTATTTATCATCGTCACATTCTTGCCTATTGACTGCAAGGCCAATCCCAAGGCAACCGTAGAACCGATGCTGTCCCCATCAGGGAGTACATGGGAAGCAATCAAGAAATTTTGATGTTTTTTTATTAATGTTACAAGTTTGTCAAGCATCCCGGTCCTCGTTTTTGTTTACTTCTGAAAGCAGTTTTGCAATATGTGCACCATGCTCAATGGAATGGTCAAAGCGAAAGTCAATTTCGGGCGTATGGCGAAGTTTTATTCTCCGCCCCAACTCACGCCTGATAAAACTGGTTGCCTTTTTTAAACCTTCAAGAGACTCTTTTTGATTTTTCTCGCTACCCAAAACACTGATATATACTTTTGAATGTCGTAAATCTTTGGACAAGTCCACACCAGTTACAGTAATAAATCCCACTCGCGGGTCCTTTACCTCGTCTCTAATTATTTGGGCAATTTCCTTTTTCATTTGCTCTGCCACCCTACTGGCCCTGTGGGAAGACATGTGTTAACCCCCCCAAAAGTTTATAACTCTCTTTGCACTTCCTCAAATGTATAAAACTCCAATACGTCTCCATTTTTGATGTCATTAAAGTTTTCGATACCAATGCCGCATTCGTAGCCCTGTACTACTTCTTTGACGTCGTCCTGGAAACGTTTTAAAGAATCTATACTGCCTTCGTGAATAACAACGCCATCACGTACTACACGTACTTTTGCGTTATTGGTAACTTGCCCGTCAGTAACATAACATCCGGCAATGGTTCCTACTTTGGAAACCTTAAATATCGCCCTGACTTCCGCCTGCCCCAGGATAACCTCTCTGAATTCCGGATCAAGCAATCCGACCATGGCCGCTTTAACATCGTCAATTGCCTCATAAATTACACGGTAAAGATAAATATCAATATCCTCTTTTTCCGCTGCCTTGCGGGCATTACTGTCCGGACGAACATTAAAACCAATAATGATAGCTCTGGATGCGGCAGCCAGCATAACATCGGTCTCACTGATGCCACCCACACCGCTGTGAATGATTTTCACTTTAACTTCATCCGTTGATAGGCGTGCCAATGCCTGCCCCAACGCCTCGACTGAGCCATGAACATCACCTTTTACCACAATGTTTAGCTCTTTAATCTCACCAGCCTGCATACTGATAAACAGTTCGTCCAAACTTACTTTCCTCGTGCGACGCAATTCCTCTTCCCGTTTCATGGTCCGTCTTTTGGCTGCGATCGTCCGTGCCTTTTTCTCGTCCATCACCTGGAAGATATCACCAGCATCGGGAATCTCAGATAAGCCCACAACTGCTACCGGTGCGGAAGGTCCGGCCTTTTTAATCCTGCGGCCTTTGTAATCCATCATGGCGCGCACCTTTCCGTAAATTGTACCGGCAACAAGACTCTGCCCTATTTTCAAGGTGCCTTTTTGTACCAGCATTGTTGCTACCGGTCCCCGGCCTTTATCCAATTCCGCCTCAATGACAATCCCCCGGGCCGGACGATCCGGATTAGCCTTTATCTCCTGCATTTCTGCTACCAAAAGTATCATTTCCAACAGATTATCCAAGCCCTCCTTGCGCAGCGCGGATACCGGCACACAGATGGTCTCTCCGCCCCATTCCTCCGGCACTAAACCGTGCTCGGTCAATTCCTGCTTTACCTTTTCCGGATTGGCATCCGGTTTGTCAATTTTGTTGATGGCAACGATAATAGGTACACCTGCGGCATTGGCGTGATTGATAGCCTCTACTGTCTGTGGCATCACACCGTCGTCAGCAGCTACCACCAAAATTGCAATATCCGTTGCCTGGGCGCCCCGAGCCCGCATGGCAGTAAATGCCTCATGCCCCGGTGTATCTAAAAAGGTAATCTTTTTCCCATCAACCTGAACCTGATAGGCGCCAACGTGTTGTGTGATACCGCCGGCCTCAGTGGCAGTGACATTTTCTTCACGGATTGCATCCAGCAGGGAAGTCTTACCGTGGTCCACATGCCCCATTACGGTTACTACCGGTGGGCGTTCCTCCAGAGTTTCCGGGTCATCCTCAACATCTTCCAATTCACCGATGGTTTCCGGTTGTTTGATCTTTACTTCCACACCGTATTCCGCTGCTAATATCTGGGCGGTTTCCGCATCAATCTCCTGATTTAATGCAGCCATTACCCCCAAACCAATTAACTTTTTAATAACGTCTGTAGGCTCTACGCCCAAAAGCTTGGCGAAGTCCTGTACAACAACTGTTTCCTCAATTTCAACTTCCTCAACCTTGGGTTTCACCTGCTCCGGTTTTTTATTTTTTTTCACTTTTTGCTTTTGGATAGTTTCCTTATTCTTAGCTCGTTCCCGGTTTTTTTGTTTTGCTTTCTTTTTCGCCTTCTTCTTTTTGTCCTTCAATGTTTTTTTATCTTGTTTCTCAATTTCAGTTTCCTGAGGCTGCTCTAACTTTTTTAAATGAGCTTTAACCTTATTCATGGCTGCATCGCTTAACGAACTCATATGTGATTTGAATTCTATGTCCAAATCATTTAGTAATTTCATCAACTGCTTACTGCTAAGCTTTAATTCTTTAGCAAATTCATAAACTCTTTTTTTAATCATAAAATATTTACCCCCTTAGTAGTAGGCCATGGTTTCCACTACCAACTCCCATCAATTAATTGTTTGATTCTTTTAGCAAACCCGTAGTCCAAAATACCAACAACAGCCCGGGGTGATTTGCCTACAGCAAGACCTAACTGCAGCTTTGTACCCAATTCCACCCAGGTAACGTTCGCTGATTCAGCCCTGGAGATTAATTTCTGTTTGGTACTTTCCACCGCATCGGTAGCGACGATTATCAGTTTCACCCGCCTGTTTTTTAACTTTTCCAGCGTTACTTGGTCGCCGGAAACAATTTTTCCGGCTTTTTGGGCAAACCCCAACAGACTCAGTACCTGTTCCATTTTTAAATTTCCTCAAACAATCGCTCTTTTACATGCTCGGATATATTCGTTGACAAAGACCTTTCCAAAGCTTTTGATTTAATAGCCTTTTCCAGGCAGACTTTATCCGGGCAGACGTAGGCACCGCGACCAGGTTTCTTGCCGCTGGTGTCCACATCAATGTCTCCCTCTGGTGAACGTACGACCCGAACCAACTCCCGTTTGTCTTTACGTTCCCTGCAGCCAACACACATACGGAGAGGTATTTTTTTCTTCGCCTTCGCCATCTCCTATTCCTCCTCCACGGCTAATTCCCGCCCGGAAGTTTCGCTATCCTCTTCCCGAGAGTCCACCAATGCATCGGTACTCTCAATTTCTTCTTGAAAATCCTCATCTGTATCTTCGATTTTACTTTCTGCCGCCAATTCCGATACATTGGCCGCCACTTGACTTTCACTTTTAATATCTATTTTCCAAGCAGTTAACTTCGCTGCCAAACGAGCATTTTGTCCCTCTTTGCCAATGGCCAGTGATAACTGGTAATCCGGTACCACAACCCGAGCAATCCTTGCCTCTTCATCTACTTTAACCAAAACAACTTTTGAAGGACTGAGGGCATTGGCCACAAATACTGTCGGGTCTTCACTCCAGCGAACGATATCAATCTTTTCTCCGTTCAATTCATTAACAATATTTTGTACCCGCATACCTTTAGGCCCCACACAGGCACCCACAGGGTCTACGTTTTCATCAGTGGAATAAACCGCCAGTTTGGAACGGTTGCCTGCCTCCCGGGCGATGGACTTGATTTCCACTATACCATCGTGAATTTCAGGCACTTCCAGCTCAAACAACCTTTTGAGCAGCCCGGGATGGGTCCTGGACACAATGATTTGCGGTCCTTTAGTAGTCTTTTTTACTTCCAAGATGTACGTTTTTATCCGGCTTCCTTGTTTATATTCCTCACGGGTAATTTGTTCCGTCGGCGGCAACACCGCTTCGGTTTTACCCAGGTCTATATATACCGTCTTCCCTTCAATCCTCTGCACTAAACCGGTAACAATCTCATCTTCCCTGCTGACAAATTCATCAAAGATAACCCCCCGCTCGGCTTCCCGGATACGTTGCACCACAACCTGTTTTGCGGTCTGCGCGGCAATTCTCCCAAAATCACGGGGGGTAACTTCTTCTTCCACTATATCTCCCAACTCATAATTGGGGTCAATTTTTTGTGCTTCTTCCAAAGAGATTTCCGTTCGTCCGTCTTCCACTTGTTCCACAACAGTTTTACAACTGTACACCTTGATTTCACCGCTCTCACGATCAATAACCGTGCGGGCATTCTTTTTCGAGCCAAAATTTTTGTTATAGGCGGAAATCAGCGCAGCTTCAATCGCCTCGAACAGTACCGCCGATGATATGCCTTTAGTTTTTTCCAGTTCTCGAATCGCCTCAATAAATTCAGTATTCATTTTTTTAACCCCCTTACAAGTCAATAGATAAATATATTGAAGAAATTTTGTCTCTGGGAATAAGAAGCTTGTCGGGCCCATCCTGAATAGCCACCGATTCCCCTTCAAGCCCAAGCAGCTTTCCTTGAAAACACTTTTTACCGTCAAGCGGCGCATATGTATTGGCGGTAACTTTATATCCCGCAAATCGTTGAAAATCCGCATCCTTTTTCAGAGGTCTTTCAATACCGGGCGAGGATACTTCCAAAATATAACTGTTGGGAATTGGATCTTCCCTGTCCAGCACTTCGCTTAATTCCCGGCTTAACCACTCACAGTCATCCAGTCCGATACCTTGCGGATGATCCATATAAACACGGAGATACCAATTCACGCCTTCTTTCTTATATTCTACATCTACCAATTCATAATCAGTCTCCTTAATAATCTCTGCTACCAGTTTCTTTACATTCTGTTCTACCTTGCCGGCCATAATTCTCCTCCTTATTGGTTTCTTGCAAAAATAAATTATCCGATAAAGTCCGCGAGTTTCCGAACAAATGCCGTCTATCTTTAGTTTATCCAAGCCGTTTGCTATATTATACTAGCAGTCCCAGCTAATGACAGTAAGATAAAGGAAAGAGTGGGGGCACCCACTCTTGCAGCAATCTCTCATGTATTTAAGTATACCATACTCGTTACACAGTTACAAGTAAAACCCAATCTCTGTAAAATCCAGTTAAAATAACGCCATCTGGTCTGAAACCGGTAAATGGTCCAAAGTCCCGTGCTGCATGAGAATATCCATCACAGCACTGGATACTCTTCCCCTGCTCTTCAGGTCTTCCTGCGAACTAAACAGCCTTTCCTCACGTGCTTTGACAATATTCATGGCGACCTGTTCTCCAACTCCTTGCAAACTGGCAAAAGGCGCCAAAATACCTTCGGGGGTGATTAGAAATTGCTGTGCGTCAGATTTTTCCAGGTCTACCGGCAGCAACTGAATACCCCGGCAATACATTTCTAACGCCACTTCCAAAATGGTTAACAGATTTTTTTCCTTTTGGGAAAGGTTATTCCCATTGGTCTCCAGTTCTTTGATTTGCTTTTTCACCACATTACGGCCGTTAGCAATCAACTGGGCATCAAACTGGTCCGCCCGCACCGTAAAGAAAGTAGCATAAAAAGCTTCCGGGTAATATGCCTTGAAATATGCAATTCGATAAGCCATGGTAACGTAAGCCACAGCATGAGCTTTGGGAAACATGTATTTGATTTTATTACAAGAATCTATATACCACTGGGGAACATGACATTCCTTCATTTTCTCCGCATACTCGGGCTTTAGTCCGCGGCCTTTCCGCACATCTTCCATGATTTTAAAGCTCAAATCCTTGGGCATGCCCTTATAAATCAGAAAAACCATAATATCATCCCGGGTGGAAATAACTTCTGAAATTGTTGCCGTGCCACCGCGAATAAGCTCCTGGGCATTATTTAACCAGACATCAGTGCCGTGAGATAACCCGCTTATCCTCACCAGGTCGGAAAATTTCCGCGGTTTGGTATCCACCAGCATTTGTCTTACAAATCTGGTGCCAAACTCGGGAATCCCGTAGGTTCCTACTTCCGAACCGATGTCTTCCGGTGTAACCCCCAGGGCAGCTACCGAAGAAAACAAGGACATGGTTTTCGGTTCATCCAAAGGTATACTTTTGGCATCCACACCGGTAAGGTCTTCCAACATTTTGATCACCGTCGGGTCGTCGTGACCCAGTATATCCAATTTCACCAGTCGGCTGCTGATAGCATGATAATCAAAATGGGTAGTAATCACTTCAGAAGCGGTATCATCCGCCGGGTGTTGAATGGGGCTAAACATATGGATGTCCAGCTGCCGCGGCACCACCATCAGCCCACCGGGATGCTGCCCGGTAGTGCGTTTCACACCTGCGATTCCCCTGACCAACCTGTTAATTTCCGCCGTACGTGCAACTTTTTTTCTATCCTGAAAATAGTTTTTGACAAAACCGAAGGCGGTTCTTTCGGCAATAGTGGCTATGGTGCCGGCCCGGAAAACGTGATCACGCCCAAAAAGCTCTTCGGTAAAACGATGCGCCCGTGGTTGGTAGTCACCGGAAAAATTCAGGTCAATATCCGGAACCTTGTCCCCCTTAAACCCGAGGAACACTTCAAAGGGAATATCATGCCCGTCTTTTTTTAGCAGTTGGTTACAATGGGGACACTGTTTATCCGGCAGGTCAACGCCGGAGTTAACTGACCCATCGTTGATAAATTCACTATAGCCGCACTGCCGGCAGAGGTAATGGGGAGGTAGGGGGTTAACCTCGGTAATTCCTGTCATTGTGGCGACAAAAGAGGAACCTACCGAGCCGCGGGACCCGACCAGATATCCGTCCTGGTTGGACTTTTTTACCAACTTATGGGCAATTAAGTACAAAACGGCAAAATCATTGGATATAATTGCATGCAATTCTTTTTCCAAGCGGGACTTTACAACCTCCGGCAGTGGGCTGCCGTAAAGGCGTTCAGCGTTGCCCGTCGCCATTTCAATAATTTCTTGGTCCGCACCGGGAATCTCCGGTGGATGTAAGGTTTCCGGTATGGGCCTTATTCCCTCCACCCTTTCCGCAATCATTCGCGGTGCCTCTATCACCACTTGTCGTGCCAGGTCTTCGCCTAAATAAGCAAATTCCCTTAACATCTCTTCAGTAGTATAAAAGTAGAGGGGAGGTTGTTCCACATCATCATAACCCTGACCGCTCATTAATATTTCCCGGTAAACACTGTCCGCAGGTTCCAAAAAATGCACATCGCAGGCAGCCACCACTGGCTTTCCCAATTGCCGGCCCAAGTTTGCCAGGAACACATTCATTTTCTGCAGGTCTTCCTCTGACGGCAGCTTTCCCTGGCGTACCAAA
Source organism: uncultured Thermoanaerobacteraceae bacterium (assembly GCA_964529795.1). Lineage (GTDB taxonomy): Bacteria > Bacillota > JADQBR01 > JADQBR01 > JADQBR01 > CAZGXM01. Next base: position 24,728 of record CAZGXM010000016.1, on the reverse strand, counting down.
AACAAGTTATTACCTTTTGGTTGAATTTCAATGTAATCATACCATTGGGCAATCCTCGCCAACTCATCTTTGGCAGCGCCGTGCAAATAGGCCTGAATTAACTCTCCCGACTCACATGCCGTGCCCAACAGCAGCCCTTGACGGTACTCATTTAGGATGCTGCGAGGAAGCAGCGGTTTGCGGTAAAAATGTTGGAGATGTGATTGGGAGACAATCTTATACAAGTTCTCCAACCCTTCTATGTTCTCCACCAGGAGAATAATGTGATAAGAACGATAGTTTTTGTCTTCCTGCCAGTTGTCCTCAACCAAATAGCCTTCAAGACCGTAAATTATTTTAACCCCATATTTTCCCCCGGCTGCAAAAGCCTCCGGAAAAGCTTGTACCACACCGTGGTCGGTAATAGCTATGGCAGGATGCCCCCACCTGGCAGCCGTGGCCACAGCTGCTGGAACATCCACCACTGCATCCAGGGCACTCATTTTCGTATGCAGGTGCAGTTCCACCCGCTTCTTTTCCGCCTTGTCCTCTCTTATCGCCGGTTCCGACAAATTAATGTCCTGGCAAAAGAGAGTCAATTCCTGAGTATAGCGATCATGCTGTACTGAACCGCGTATTTTTAGCCAGAGGCCTTCTTTTAGCTTTTTAACCCAATCTTCATTTTTTTTCGCAAATGTTTTTACTGTAATGGAATCAGTATCGTCAGTAAGGTCAAAAGTAATCAAGCGGCGCTCACTTTTCAGGTCCCTGATTTCCAACGAAAAAATCTTGCCCAATACTATAATTTCTTTTTCCTCATCCTTGATCTTTTTTAGAGAAATTATCTCTCTACCACTGTCAATATGTTTACCCTTGATTACCCTTGGACCGGATTGACGTTTCCGCTTGCTGTTCTTGTCAGAGTGGTTACCGTTATTACCGGTTGCCGGCTGTGGTACACTTACCTCCACTTGGGACAGGTAATGCTGTTTAAGTTGTTGTGTATCAACCACCTGCCGTTCCATTTCAAACAATTCAACACTGACCAAATTCCCGAGAATCTCACTGAGCCACCATCCCAATCGGGAAGGAAACTCTTTTTGCTGCAAATAACGTATGCCCATGGGGTTATCCAAACCCAAACGCAAAACATTTCCCCGGACGTCAGGCCTGATAGCGCTTGCCCAGCTGTAAACAACGGGGAACCGCTGCGAAACCGCTTCAATTAGTAAGTCCCAGCGTTCACACAACCGGGACAAAGATAAATGATTTAGGCGGTAGGTAACCGCAAAAGAAACGCTCACCGCCAGCGACCGGCCAATTAAATCAGCAAGAGAGTTTAGCTCATGTTGAGAAATCAACTGGTTAAATTCAACATATATCCGCCATCTGCGTTTTTCTTTATTTACCACAACTTTTATCAATTTTGCCTGTGCTAATATTTGCCGTAATTTCGTCGGCAAATCCAGGGTTTGTTCCAACTTCTCAAGCCAGGCGCTTTCACCAAAATCTTGATGCTGACTTTCCTCTCCCACGCAGTTTCCCCCTTTTAAGCATTACCGGATATGTGGCGTCCTCTCTCATGCCCTTCAGGGTAAAAGTCTACACCCGGATGGTCTGTTTCAGGAACCCCTTTTTACATGCTGTGCTATTTCCCAGTACATTTTTAATCTGGCTAAAAAACCTTTTACCATCCCCAATTTTTCTTCTTTCATTACATGGGTTAGATCTTGCAGTTCAACCTCCTGAACTTTAAGGTCATTTTCCAAAGCATACCGGGTGAGCGCAATTTCAACGCCGAACCTTGTCACTTCCAGATCGCTTATTTGTTCTAAAACCTGGCGTCTAACTGCCCTTTGTCCTGATAGAAAAGGGGCAAAATACTGGGCCAAGTCAGTAGCCAACCGCCCGTGGCCGAAAACACCCAATGTCATATCAATACCACCGCGGTAGACAGGTAAAAGCAAATCCACCACATGCTTTTCAGTTAACCCAATCAGGTCGGCATCCAAAAAGAGAATAATATCACCTGCGGCATTTCTCACGCCAAACATCATGGCGCCACCCTTACCATGATTTTCGGGCAGTGTTATTACTTTGGCACCAGCATCACAAGCTACCGTGGCAGTATTATCTTCGGAGCCGTCATCCACAACTATAACTTCATTGACCAACGGGACTTGGGTTACGACTTTCACCACGTCACTAATTGTCTTTTCTTCATTATAACCAGGAATAACCGCAGAGACCTGCATATTTTCACCCCTTACAGAGATACCCTTTTAATTCCATGCAGTTGCATCCCGGTTCCTGCAATTGCTACGTATACCGGGGTTGGTGCTGACTAAAAAAGCTGTTTACCAACTGCTTAATTCTTTCTACGGCATCTTCTTTGTTAACAGCTTGTTCTTCCCCGGAATGTCTTAACTTGATATCCACCGAATTTTCTTGAATTGTTCGCCTCCCTACTGTCACACGGACAGGATAACCAACGAGGTCAGCGTCTTTGAATTTAACTCCCGCCCGTTCATCCCTGTCATCGAGAATAGTTTCTATGCCGGCAGCCAGACAGCGGTGATAAAGTACTTCCGCTTCCCGCAACTGTGTCTCATCTTTGGTGGATACCGGTATTATTACAACTTGGGCCGGGGCTATGGTAATGGGCCAAATAATACCGTTTTCATCATAATTTTGTTCAATGGCCGCAGCCATGGTGCGAGTAACGCCAATACCGTAACAACCCATGACAAAGAACTGTTCCTTACCGTTTTCGTCAGTATACCTTGCATTTAATGCCTCACTGTATTTAATACCCAGTTGAAAAATTTGACCCACTTCAATTCCCCTGGCAGTCTCCAGTTTACCGCCGCACTTGGGGCAAGGCTCGCCTGCTTCCACCAATCGTAAGTCCGCTACCTGGTCAATACTGAAATCTCTGACGGGGTTGACACCGATGTAATGGTAATCGTTTTTATTTGCCCCTATCACAACGTTGGACATCAATTCCACTTCTTTATCAGCCAAAATTTTTACATCAAGTGCCATTGGTCCCACAAAGCCCACCGGAGCCCGGGCAACCTTTTCTATTTCTTCCGGCCCCGCCATTTCCAAATGCAAACAACCCAGGTGGTTTTGCAACTTAACTGCGTTAACCTCCCGGTCACCTCTCAACAATACCACAATAATTTCACCGTCCGCTTTATAAAACAAGGTTTTGATTAACTGTTTTTTCTGCAAACCCAAAAGTGCGGCTACTTCTTCAATGGTACGGGCATTGGGAGTATGTACCAGTTCTTTATCTCTTACCGGTTCGTTGCCCGGTTTTTCAGGAATTGCCTCGGCTTTTTCCAAGTTGGCGGCGTAATCGCACTTATCACAATATACCACCTGAGCTTCACCGGAATCCGCCAGCACCATGAATTCATGAGTAGTACTGCCGCCAATGGCACCGGAATCCGCTTCCACTACCCGAAACTCAAGCCCGCAACGTTTAAAGACATTGGTATACGCTTTGTACATTTTTTCATAGCTTTTTTCTAAGCCTTCCTGATCCCGGTCAAATGAATAAAGGTCTTTCATGACAAATTCCCGGCCGCGCATCAAACCAAACCGCGGCCGTTTTTCATCCCGGTACTTGTTCTGAATTTGATAGAGGAGTAAAGGTAACTGTTTATAAGAATTTACTTCATTCCGCACCAAATCGGTAATGATTTCCTCGTGGGTGGGGCCCAGGCAAAATTCCCGGGCATGCCTGTCTTTCAGGCGAAACATCTCTTCTCCGTAAACATCCCAACGACCGCTTTCCTGCCAAAGTTCAGCAGGTTGTACAATGGGCAGCATTACTTCCTGGCCGCCGAACCGGTCCATTTCCTCTTTAACAATGGTCTTGATTTTTTCCAGTATACGCATCCCCAGTGGCAAATATGTATAAATACCGGAAGCTGCCTTGCGAATTAGCCCGGCACGAACCATCAGTTGGTGACTGACAACATCTGCTTCCGCAGGATTTTCCCTCAGCGTGGGTATTAACATCTGACTTGCTCTCATTTTAGCCCTCCTTATTGATTATGCTATTTATTTCTTTCACCAACTGGGAAACCAATTCCTCCTGAGGCACTTTTTTTATTACTTGACCCCGGCGAAAAATCAAACCTGTTTCCCTGCCGCCGGCAATACCCACGTCAGCCTGCCGCGCTTCCCCGGGACCGTTAACCGCACATCCCATTATAGCCACGGTAAGCGGGTGTTTGATATCAGTAATTTTTTCTTCCACCTGGCGGGCAATTGCAGCCAGGTCCAGCTGGCAGCGGCCGCAGGTGGGACAGGATATCAATTCAACCCCGTGCTTTGCCAAACCCATGGCCCGTAATATGTCGTAAGCCACCTTAACTTCTTCCACCGGATCACCGGTCAGCGAAACTCGCAATGTATCTCCCAGCCCCCGGGAAAGCAAGATGCCAATGCCCACTGCGGATTTTATCGCCCCCCGACCGGGAAGGCCCGCCTCGGTCACGCCGATATGAAATGGATAATCCACCTCTCGGGCCAGCAGTTGGTACGCCTCCACCATCAGCGGCACGTGGGAAGCCTTTAACGATACCTTAATATCATAAAATTTTTCTTTTTCCAGTAAAGAAATATGCCCCAGGGCACTTTCTGCCATAGCCCGGGCAGTAACACCGCCGTACCGTTCCAGCAGGTCTTTTTGCAGTGATCCGGCGTTTACACCGATGCGGATGGGAACACCCGCGGCCTTGGCCCGCTCCGCCACCTGCCGCACCCGTGCTGCACTGCCGATGTTACCCGGATTAAGGCGCAAACCGTCCACGCCCTGTTCAACAGCTTTAATAGCCAAGCGGTAATTAAAGTGAATATCAGCTATCACCGGTATATCGACGTCCTTATTAATCTCTGCCAGGGCAGCGGCCGCCTCCTCGTCCGGTACCGCCACACGCACAATCTGGCAGCCCGCTGCAGCCAACCTCCTGATTTGGTCTGAAGTAGCCTTGCTGTCCCGGGTATCGGTATTGGTCATAGATTGAACAGAAATAGGATGTTCTCCACCAATTGCGACGTTACCCACATGTATTATCCGTGTTTTCCTGCGCAGAAACAAGATAACTCCCCCTGTTTATCCTAACAGCCTGACAATATCATTATAAGTAATAACTATTATTAACATCATCAGCAATGCAAAACCAATCAAGTGAATCATGTTTTCCTTATTAGGGTCCAGCGGCCTGCCCCGCAGCCCTTCAAACCCAAGAAAAACCAGTCTGCTGCCGTCCAGGGCAGGAATGGGAAAAAGATTAATCAAACCAAGATTCAAACTCAGCACCGCAGTAAAACTCAGGACTGTACCCAAACCAAATTTAATTGCCTGCCCGACCATGCCGAAAATACCTACCGGGCCGGAAATTTCCACCTCTGTCTGCCCGCTAAAAGTCTTGATAAAGCCGACCAGTATGAACTTTGTCGCCTCGTAACTCTGCTGCAAACCCAGCCAAACTGCCTGAAACAGGCCATAGCGCCGCCAGGTCTGTTCTATACCGATCAGCCCCACCTCGTACTTGGGGTCCAATTGGGGCACAACCGTAAACTTGAGTTCCTTACCGTTACGTAAAACGGTTAAGGTTATCTTTTCGCCTGCTTTACCGTGGATTATCCGTACCAAGTCCATCCATGCGTTTACTTCTTGGCCGTTTACCGCCGTTATCCTGTCGCCGGCCATAAGCCCTGCCTTCGCTGCCGGACGGTTGGGCACCACATTGCCAACTACGTTCTCACTGGAGGGAATGCCGATTATCATGAAAACAACGACAAATAAAACTACTGCCAGCAGAAAGTTCATCAGCGGCCCGGCAAAAATAACACTCATCCGCGCCAGCACGCTCTTTTCATTAAAACCTTTGCCTTCCGGCACTTCCTGGTCAGGTTCCATACCGGCCATACGTACAAAACCGCCGATGGGAAAGGCCCTTAAGGAATAAAGGGTCTCGCCCCTCTTTCCGCCAAAAACCTTGGGCCCCATGCCAAGGCTGAATTCTTCCACATAGATACCCGCTTGTTTTGCCATAATGAAATGGCCAAACTCATGAACAAAAATCAACAGGCCAAAAATTATAATAGTAGCCAGCAGTGTCATGAAATCACCGTCCCTTTCCCACTATCAACTGCCGCACGTGTTCCCGGGTTTCCACATCTACTGCTAAAATTTCCTCCAAACTCGGCTTTCTATTGACGCTGTGGTCTTCCAGCGCCTGTTCTACCAGGCAAGCAATATCTAAAAACCCGATCAAACCTTTTAGAAACGCTTCCACAGCCACTTCATTGGCGGCATTTAAAACAACAGGCATGGTTCCACCGGTTTTACCAGCGGTAAAAGCCAGTTTTAACGCCGGGAAACTATCAACGTCAGGCTTTTCAAAAGTAAGTTGCCCCAATGTTGTCAGGTCCAGTGGTTTCGACATCCCCTCCCAGCGCTGCGGGTAGCTGAATGCATATTGAATGGGGATACGCATGTCCGTCACTCCCAGATGGGCTAGCATAGAACCGTCAATAAAACTGACCGCAGAGTGGATAATACTTTGGGGGTGAATCACCACCTGTATTTTTTCATAGGGCACATCAAATAACCAGTGTGCTTCAATCACTTCCAAACCCTTGTTCATTAAAGTAGCTGAATCGATGCTGATCTTTTGGCCCATCTCCCAGTTTGGATGCTTTAATGCTTGTTCAGGGGTTACCTGTTTTAACCGTTCTCCGGTCCAGCCACGGAAGGGGCCGCCGGACGCTGTCAGTATAATTTTATCCAAGTCGCCTTTTTCCTCCCGCAAACACTGAAAAATTGCCGAGTGTTCACTGTCCACGGGAATAATCATGGCGTCGTATTCACGGGCCAGGTCCATAATAATGTTTCCCGCCGTTACCAGGGTTTCCTTATTTGCCAGCGCAATAGTTTTCCCATGTTTTAGCGCCGCTACAGTGGGCCGCAGCCCCACTGCGCCGCTTACCGCCGTAACGACTACGTCAATTTCCGGCAACGAAGCGACTTCTTCCAAACCGGTCATGCCGGTGAAAACATTGATATCCAAATCAGATATCTTTTGTTTAAATTTCCAGGCAGCCCGGGTATCATATACTACGGCATATTTCGGTTTAAAGAGGCGCACCTGTTGTTCCAAAAGTTCAATGTTTCGATTAACCGCCAGTGCAATTATTTCCAGGTGGGTATACTTGGCGGCAACCTCCAGGGTCTGCCGTCCAATGGAACCGCTGGAACCCAAAATAGAGACTTTTTTCATAGATGTAACTCT
>CAZGXM010000016.1:0-17333 GCA_964529795.1 uncultured Thermoanaerobacteraceae bacterium | reverse complement strand
TCTCTTTTAAAGCCATCGTGAAAACACCCCAGCCCTGCTCAACGCTTTCAAGAGGACCAACAGCATGGGGCCGATAACAAGCCCCAGTACACCCATTACCTTCAAACCCACGTACATGGCGACCAGGGCGCTTAAAGGATGAATTCCTACTTGTTCCCCAATTACTTTAGGCTGTAACAACTGCCGCACCACAACTACCGAGCCGTAAAATAGCAACAGGTATAAAGCCAGTTTTTTCTTACCCAAAATAAACTCAATAATCACCCAGGGAATAAAAACCGCACCAGGACCCAACACCGGCAAAATATCCACCAGTCCGACCACAATCGCCATGGTCAAAGCATAATCGATACCAATTATATTTAAAAAAATAATGGTCTGACCTGCGGTAATAAAAATTAAAAATAACTGGGCTCTTAAAAAACCGATAATGGCGCCTTCCAGTTCATTGACCACTGAAGCGAATTTGTTTTCCCATCGTGCCGGTAATACTCTAAACAAACTCTTGATAATTAGCTCTTTATCACGGCTGAAAAAATAAGTAGCCAATAAAGCAATAATGGTAATCAATAAACCACTGGGTAAACCCGCCAGCAGAGTCAACAACATGTTAATGGTGCTGCTGACCGCAGCGGACAGTAATTCTATCAAGTTATTCACTGCACCCTGCAGCCTGCTCACCACCTGCTGAGGTAGTTCTATGTCCAGATACCAGTTTTGCAGCTTTTGTTGAAAAAGTTTTACTTCAGCGCTGAAAATAACAGAATATTGAGGCAGGACTCCCGACAACCGCTCTAATTCCACTATTAACCGGGAAATAATGCCAATGGTAATTGTGGCAATAAGCAAGAGAATAAATAACATGGTACTGATGACTGCCACCGGCCTGCTCATTTTGCCCCGTTTTTGTAAATAACGTACCACCGGGTCAATTATTGCCGCCAAAATAAAAGCAATGATAAACGGTAATAATACGGGAAGCAGATATTTAACTGTCGCAACCAGTGCCGGACCGATATAATAATACAACAAAAACAAGGCCAGCAATACCAAAGTAGTCAAGACCATTCTATAAAGCCATATTTTCAGTCCCCCGGGTGAATTCCCCATGGTACCACCTCAATCTATTATTAACCAGTAAAGGAAGATATATGCAATGGGAGCAGCCATCAACAGACTATCCATGCGGTCGAAAATGCCGCCGTGGCCAGGTAAAAGTTTCCCCGAATCCTTGACCCCGGCGCTTCTCTTTAACACGGATTCTGCTAAATCACCCATTTGTCCTGCAAAAGAAACCAGCAAGCTCAGAAAAAACATATCCAGGGGTTTAATAATCCAAAAAGAACTCAGGATTAGACCGGCGATTGCAGCAGTTGCCAGCCCACCGAAAACACCCATCCAGGTTTTTTGGGGACTGATTCCCGGTACAAACCTTTTCCTGCCCCATTTCTTACCGATAAAGTAGGCACCGCTATCGGTAACCCAAATGACCACCAGTAAACTGAAAACAGGCCAGAACCCCCATTGTTTGCGAAGCAAGTACACGGTTGCCATGGAAATCCCGATGTACAATGCACCGGTATAACTGAGTAATATCCCTGTCCAATTCAGATCCGGAAAGTAGCGAATTACAAACAGCAGTAAAGCTATCACGGACAATACGACAACAGTAAATATTGCTGCTATATTACCAAGATATGCTGCCAGGAGAATTCCTAACATGACTATGTATCCCGGCAAAGGGTAACTGCGACGGGAAATATTTTCAACCAACATTAACCATTCACTTTGAACCAGTATGGTCACCGCTAAAGTAACAATCAGAAATGCCATCCCGCCGAAATAAACCACCCCAATAACCAGAGGGATCCCTACAAGTGCCGTAAGGACACGATGAATGAGCATTAACTATCACCCCGGTCCTTGATACCGCCGAAACGCCGGTCACGATTTTGATAGTCATATAGTGCCTGGTAGAAGTGGGGTTTACGAAAATCAGGCCAGTAGGTCTCAGTAATCCAGAACTCGGTATATGCCAACTGCCATAAAAGAAAATTACTCACGCGTAGTTCCCCGGAAGGCCTGATTAACAAATCAGGGTCAGGTATGCCCTTGGTATACAGAAAATTTTCAAAAAGGTTTTCGTCAATTTCTGCAACTGTGATCTTGCCTTTTAAAACTTCGCCGGCAATTGCCCGGGTTGCTTCCACAATTTCCAATCTACCGCCATAGTTAAGGGCCACATTGAGCAGTAAGCTGTTATTGCCCACGGTTTTGCTCCTGGCAGTTTCCAGCGCCTTACGCGCCTCCAGCGGTAATGCCTCAATTTTACCCACGGGATTTATTTTGATGCCGTTTTTATGTAAATCATCAAGTTCTTTTCGCAGATATTCAACCATGAGATTCATCAGCACACCGACTTCTTCTTTGGGCCTTTTCCAATTTTCCGTGGAAAAAGCGTAAACGGTAAGAACAGAAATGCCCAGTTCACAGCAAGCTTCCACAATTACCCGTAAAGATTCCACCCCGGCCCGGTGCCCCGCCGCCCTGGGCAGTCCTTTTTCCTGTGCCCAGCGGCCATTGCCGTCCATAATTATTGCCACATGCCGGGGTAACGAGTCAACGTTCAAGTTAGCCGGTGTAATCGTTTTTCGGTGTGAGGCTTTACCTTTTTTGAAAAAAAACACAACAATTCCTCCTCGGTACCATTATTAAAGTGAAAGCTCTGGGGTAATAACCGCTTGTTTACCGGAAATCAGGCTGCAAATAATTTTTATCCTTTCCTTATCATATCCATTATTAATGAAACCCCCTCATTATGAGGGGGTTTTAAGGATTATTATTCTTCAATAATTGCGCCTGTGGGGCAAGCCTCTAAACAAGTAGCACATTCCGTGCACTCATCAGCATTAATAGAAAACATGTCATCGCCTTCCTGAATAGCACCTACTGGACACTCATCAGCACATGTGCCGCACGCCAGGCATTCCTCGGTAATTTTAATAGCCATTTCTTGCCACCTCCTTTCAGCAATTGGTATACCTTTCACGTGAAACCACTAGTTCATGGAGGCAATCAGATATTTCTCGCTGGCGAATTACTCGCAGTTCACCTTCACCCCGCACTTCTCCACCGGGATGAGTATGAATAACCTTGAAATTTATACCCTCATTGTATAGCATTTTTTCGGCCTCATCAAGAGACATTATTATTACATTGGGAACGGTCCTACTCATGGCTAAACTTCCATAATTTCTGCTTCCTTATGTTCAACCACCTGATCAACTTTTTCAATATGCTTATTAGTTATTTCCTGCACCTCATCCAAGTACCGCCTCAAGTCATCCTCAGAGATATCCCCGTTCTTTTCCGCTCTTTTCAACTGGTCGTTGGCATCGCGACGTACGTTGCGAATGCTGACCTTTGCTTCCTCACCCTTTTTCTTGACAAACCTTACCAATTCCTGACGCCGTTCCTGAGTTAACTGGGGAATAACAATACGAATTACATCACCGTCATTACCGGGATTTAGGCCGAGATCAGACTTCAGGATGGCTTTTTCAATTTGGCCAATGATGCTCTTGTCCCAGGGCTGCACCAGCAGCATACGCGGCTCAGGTGCAGAAATGTTCCCAACTTGCTTTAGCGGTGTAGGCACACCGTAATAATCAACCTGGATCTTATCCAGGAGAGCCGGGTTGGCCCTACCCGCTCTCAAGGTTGCCAGTTCTTCTCTCAGAACATCAATGGCACTGCCCATTCTCCTTTCAGCATCATTCATGATTTGTTGAACCACCAGGATTACCTCCCTACAAAAGTTCCTATGGCCTTACCCATCACAGCCTTTAATATATTGCCTTCCTGATTTAAATTAAACACTATCAAAGGAATCTGATTATCCATGCATAATGACGCTGCGGTGGAGTCCATCACCCCTAAGCCTTTGTTAAGCACTTCAATATAGCCTAAATCTTTATATATCTTTGCTTCGGGGTTGACCACCGGGTCAGAGTCATAAACACCGTCAACCTTCTTTGCCATAAGGATAACTTCGGCCTCAATTTCCGCCGCCCGTAAAGCTGCCGTGGTATCCGTGGAAAAATATGGGTTGCCTGTGCCCGCCGCGAAAATCACCACTCGCCCCTTTTCAATATGTCTGATTGCTTTTCTGCGTATATATGGCTCGGCAATTTGCCGCATTTCTATTGCAGTCTGAACCCGAGTATCCACTCCACAGTTTTCCAACGCATCTTGAAGAGCTAACGAGTTAATTACTGTGGCCAGCATCCCCATATAATCGGCCGTGGCCCTGTCCATCCCCCGGGCGCTACCGGCAACTCCCCGCCAGATGTTTCCGCCGCCAACGACAATGGCCATGTCAACACCGGCGTCCTTTACCTGTTTTACCTGCCCGGCTATGGAATTTAAAGTGTCCTGACAAATACCGAATTCCTTCCCCCCCGACAGCGCCTCCCCACTCAGTTTCAACACTACACGTTTATACTTGGGCTCATTCATCAACGGCCTACCTCCATTTGCGACAATAACCCTTTCTACATCAACATGTAAATTCCTTTTACTTGGCCATTATTTTTTAAAAAAGAGCACATAAACTGTGCTCCTAACCTTTTTGCCGCGTCATGGCTTGAACTTCGGCAGCAAAATCGTCTTCTTTTTTAGCCAAACCCTCGCCAAGCTCAAAACGGGCAAATCTGCGAATTTTGATGTTTTCGCCAATTGTAGCAATTTTTTCGGTGATCAAATCCCTGACCTTCTTCTCCGGATCTCTGATGTAAGGCTGTTCCATCAGACAAATTTCTTGGAAGAACTTCTCCAGGCGGCCGTCGACCATTTTTTCGACTATCTTTTCCGGTTTGCCTTCATTCACAGCTTGGGTTCTCAAAATTTCCCGTTCCTTGTTAATCTGTTCCTCAGGTACATCTTCCCGCTTTACATACTCAGGATTTGCTGCAGCAATCTGCATGGCAATATTCTTGGCCAGTTCCCGAAATTCATCGGTTTTGGCGACAAAATCTGTCTCACAATTAATTTCCACCAATACGCCGATACGACCGTTACCGTGTATGTAAGATTCCACCATGCCCTCGGTGGCAATGCGACCGGCCTTTCTCGCAGCTGCAGCCAGCCCCTTTTCTCTTAAAAATTCGGCAGCCTTTTCCAAGTCGCCATCAGCTTCCTGAAGCGCCTTTTTACAATCCATCATACCGGCCCCGGTACGTTCCCGCAGTTCCTTGACTAGTTTTGCAGATATCATTTACAGTACTCCTTTCCACGAGTATCACCTGTGAAAAATATGCCCCTCCTGAGGAGGGGCCATGATTATTCTGCTACCGCCTCAGCCGCAGTTCCTTCTTCAACAGCTTCTTCCACGCTACTTATTCCTTCTAAAACGGCATCAGCTATTTTACTGGTTAATAACTTGACCGCCCTGATTGCATCGTCATTACCGGGAATGACGTAATCAATTTCATCAGGGTCACAATTAGTGTCAACAATTGAAATAATCGGAATACCCATTCGCCGCGCCTCAGCCACGGCAATTCTTTCCTTGCGGGGGTCAACGATAAATAACGCTCCCGGCAGCCTGTCCATTTCCTTGATGCCGCCTAAAAAGCGCTCCAATTTATCCTTTTCCCCACTCAGGCGCGAAACTTCCTTCTTGGGCAATACATCCCACATACCTTCAGCTTCCATCCGTTCCAGTTCCCGCAGACGGCCCACACGCTGGCGGATAGTTTTAAAGTTGGTCAGCATACCGCCTAACCAACGCTGGTTGACATAAAACATACCACAGCGCCCCGCCTCTGCACGGATGGATTCTTGAGCCTGTTTTTTAGTCCCCACAAAAAGTATGCTCTGACCCTCGGAAACCATACCACGCACGAAATTGTATGCATCTTCAATCATACGTACTGTTTTCTGCAAATCAATGATGTAGATACCGTTGCGTTCGGTAAAGATGTATTTGGCCATCTTCGGATTCCACCGTCTGGTCTGATGACCAAAGTGAACCCCGGCCTCCAATAATTGTTTCATGGAAATTATAGCCACGGTCACACCTCCTCCCTTGGTTTTCTTCCTCCGCCCCAATCATCTTTCTCCGGAACCCCTGGGGCACCCCCGGAGAAATCTTCAGGCGTGCGTTTTAGACACCAGTTATAAGTATAACAAAACATCAAGACAATCACAATGAAATTGTTGCTGAAAATTGAAAAATACTACCGGCTAGCGCTTTATTTTTTTCATTTCATCCAGAAGGTAATCATTTAATACCCGGATATAAGTGCCTTTCATGCCCAGCGACTTTGACTCGATAACACCAGCGCTTTCGAACTTTCGCAATGCGTTGACAATTACTGACCGGGTAATACCCGCCCTGTCGGCAATTTTACTGGCAACCAGTACGCCTTCATTGCCGCCCAACTCATCAAAAATATGGTCCACCGCCTCCATTTCCGAATAGGAAAGAGTACCTAAAGCGATATGCACGGCTGCCTTTTTTCTGGCCTCTTCCTCAACTCGTTCCGCCTTGGAGCGAAGAATTTCCATGCCTACCACAGTCGCGCCGTATTCTGCAAGAATCAGGTCTTCATTGGTAAACTGGACGTTGAATTTTGCCAGTACCAGTGTGCCCAATCTCTGGCCGCCGCCGTTGATTGGTACTATGGTAACCAACTTGTTATTGAAAATACACTGGTCTTCTTCAAAAATACAGGCATTGGCAATTTGATTAAAGTTGGCTTTGGTTTCGTGGGTTCTTAAAAGTTCCTCATTGTATGCTTCTGGAAAACATGCGGACTTATGAACAATGTCTTCCATAATTTCACAGCAAAAACCTTCCATAAAGGCATATCCGAGAATTTTTCCGTGCCTGCCCACAATATAGCAGTTTGCATTAATATTTTCCGTCAAGACACTGGCCATCTCCTCAAAATCTACCGGATTACCGGCTGCTTTTTGCAACAGTTTGTTAATATTCCTGGTTTTTTCCAATAAGGTTTTCATTTTCAAACATCCCCCTGTTTATAAGATATACCTGCTTAAATCCTGGTCCTTCACTATATCCGCAAGCTTCTCTTCCACATAGTTCCGGTCAATAACAATTTCCTTCGTATCCATTTCCGGCGCCTCAAAAAAAATCTCCTGCAGCAGTTTTTCCAAAATTGTGTGCAGGCGCCGGGCACCGATGTTTTCCATGCGCGTATTAACCTGGTATGCAATATTTGCAATACTAGCAATAGCATCCTCTGTAAAGGTCGTTTTTATTCCCTCAACTGCCAATAATGCAATATATTGTTTGACTAATGAATTGTGCGGTTCAGTGAGAATACGACAAAAATCTTCCTGAGTAAGGCTGTCCAGCTCTACACGAATGGGAAATCGCCCCTGTAATTCGGGAATTAAATCCGCGGGCTTGGCAACATGAAAAGCACCGGCGGCAATAAACAAAATATGGTCTGTTTTTACCGGGCCATATTTTGTCATCACGGTTGAACCTTCAACTATGGGCAAAATGTCCCGCTGCACACCTTCCCGGGAAACATCGGGTCCTTGGCTACCGTCTTTCCCGGCAATTTTATCAATTTCGTCCAAAAATATAATTCCCTCCTGTTCTGCTCTTCTAATTGCCTCATTGTTGACATCATCCATATCGATCAGTTTTTGTGCTTCTTCCTGGGCCAGGATCTTTCTTGCATCTTTGACTTTGACCCGGCGTTTCTTCTTCCTTTTGGGAACCATCCCGCCCAAGATGTCCTGTAAATTTATCCCCAGTTCTTCCATACCGGAACCGGAAAATACCTCCAGCATCTGGGGGCTAGTATCGCTTACTTCTATTTCAATTACTTGATCCTCCAGTTCGTAACGCCGCAGTTTCTCTTTTAAAATGTTTCTTTTTTCTTCAGCTTTTTTAACCCGCTGCTGGTATAATTCATCTTCCTGGGTTTCCTGCTTGTTTTTACTGGGGAAAAAAAATTCCAGGGGATTGTGACTGGGCTTGTCTTTTTGAGGATATGGCGCTAAAATGTCAAGGATCCGTTCTTCCGCCAAACTTTCCGCTTCTTTAAGTACTTTTTCGATCTTCTCGTTCTTGACCATGCGTATGGCTGTATCCACCAAATCTCGCACCATTGACTCCACATCACGCCCGACATAGCCAACCTCGGTGAACTTGCTGGCTTCAACCTTAATAAACGGAGCCCTGACCATTTTGGCAAGGCGGCGGGCAATTTCGGTTTTGCCGACGCCGGTGGGCCCAATCATAATAATGTTTTTGGGTAGCACCTCATCCTGCAACTCTTCCGGTAGTTGTTTGCGCCGGTAACGGTTTCTCAGGGCAACAGCCACACATCGCTTTGCCTCTGATTGTCCCACAATAAACTTATCCAGTTCCCGGACAATTCCCCGGGGCGTTAAATTCTCCATTAACTTCCCCCCTTCAATTGTTCCACGGTAATGTTGTCATTTGTATATACACAGATAGACGAAGCAATCAACAAAGATTCTTTTGCTATTTCCGCAGGATGTAAACTGGTCCTGCTCACCAGGGCTCTGGCTGCCGCCAGCGCGTAGGAACCGCCCGAACCGATCGCTACAATACCGTCATCCGGCTCGATAATTTCCCCGGTACCGGAAATAATCAACAGCTTCTCTTTGTTGGCCACAACTAACAGCGCCTCTAATTTTCGCAACACCCGGTCAGTGCGCCATTCCTTGGTCAGTTCCACCGCTGCCCGTAAAATATCGCCATAATACTCATCCAGTTTTTTTTCAAATCTATCAAACAACGCAAATGCATCAGCCACCGCACCTGCAAAGCCGGCCAGCACTTGTCCGTTGTAAAGGCGCCTTACCTTTTTTGCCCCGTGTTTCATAATGGTCCTGTCGCCAAAGGTTACCTGACCGTCACCGGCCAGGGCCACCGTATCCCCTTTTTTCACTGCCACAATGGTCGTAGCCCGAAACATAATTTCCCTCCTCAAGCCCGCGGATGAGCGCTTTGATAAACACTCCTCAAACGTTGTTTGGTGACATGAGTGTAAATCTGGGTAGTGGACAGGCTCACGTGGCCAAGCAGTTCCTGTACCACCCGCAAGTCCGCACCTCGGTCCAACATATGGGTGGCAAAAGAATGACGCAAAGTATGCGGTGAAACCTGCCTGGTCAAAGCCAGTATTTTGACATATTTATCGACAATATAACGAATCCCTCTGGCGGTTAATGGTCCACCACGGTGGTTAACAAATAAAGTATCATGATCACCTGCCGCTAATTTGGGACGGGATTCCGCCAAATACCTGGTCAAAGCTTCTGCAGCCTTGCTGCCAAAAGGTACTAACCTCTCTTTTGCACCTTTCCCTGTCACCCGGATGCAACCTAAAGATACATCCAGCGCATCAACCCGAAGTGACACGACTTCGCTGACTCTCACTCCCGAAGAATAAATAAACTCGAGCAGTGCCCTATCCCTGATACCCAGCGGTCCCTTATCATCCGGCGCCGCCAGTAATTGGGCAATCTCTTCGTAATATAAAAAAGAAGGTAATCGTTTATCCTGTTTAGGGGTTTTAATCATTAAGACCGGATTGACATCAATTATTTGCTCCTGGTTCAAATACCGGAAAAACGAACGCAAGGCCGCCAACTTTCTCGCCACGGTACTTTTTTTACATCCGCCACGGATTAACCATGATAAGAATTGTCTTATCAACCGGTAATCTATATCCGCCGGTTGTAAAGCTGACGGTTCTTTCTTCAATAAATTGGCCGCAAAAAGGTTAAATTGAAAGATGTCCTGTTGATAGGCAATATTAGTTAGAGGCGAACAGTTCCGATGTACTTTCAGGTAATTTTGGAAAGCATCGAGCGTTTCCTCCAAGCTTACCATAATTCTTTCCCCCAGTTAAACATATTTTATGTTATCATACTCACAAATACCTGACAAGACCAACTACAAATAATTGTGCTTGAACCGGTCAAGACCTTGCAATGCCCGTTGGGCCAACATTTCATTACGGCGAGGCTTGGGTCTTACTTTTTTCTCCAGAGGTGGCAGCAGGCCGAAATTTATATTCATCGGTTGAAAATCATCGGGACTGGCTGAAGAAACGTAACGGCACAAAGCACCAATAGCCGTTTCTTCAGGAAATGTTACGGGATCATTGCCTTTGACCAACCGGGCGGCATTCAACCCCGCCACCAAACCACTCGCCGCCGATTCCACGTAACCTTCCACCCCCGTAATTTGTCCGGCAAAAAATATTTCTTTCCTCTCTCTCAGCTGCATAGTCCCCTCAAGTACACGAGGTGAGTTGATAAATGTGTTGCGATGCATAACCCCGAAGCGAGCAAATTCAGCTTTTTCCAAACCGGAAATCATACGAAACACCCGTTTCTGGTCAAACCACTTCAAGTGAGTCTGAAAGCCTACCATATTATATAATGTTGCCGCTTTATCGTCTTGTCTTAATTGCACCACTGCATAAGGTTCTTTTCCTGTTTTAGGGTCCACCAATCCCACCGGTTTCATAGGCCCGAATAATAAGGTTTTGAAGCCGCGTTTTGCCAGCTGTTCCACCGGCATACAACCTTCAAAAAAATGCTCCTGCTCAAATTCCTCCAGCGGTGCCTGTTCAGCATTTACCAATTCCCGATAAAAAATTTCATATTCTTCCTCTGATAAGGGACAGTTAATATAATCCGCATCCCCTTTATCATATCTGGAAGCCCAAAAGACTTTATCATAGTCGATACTGTCTGCCGTGACAATGGGGGCGGCCGCATCATAAAAATATAACGACTCCTCACCGGTCAAGGTGCTGATTTCCATTGCCAACCTGTCCGACGTCAGCGGCCCCGTCGCAATAATCACAGTCCCCTCCGGTATGGTCTCTGCTTCCCGGTTTTCCACTTCAATTAACAAATTCTTCTTGATTTTGCTTGTTATTTCGCGGGCAAACCCCTCCCGGTCTACAGCCAGCGCTCCCCCGGCCGGCAATCTGTGTTTCCCGGCGCAAATCATTATTAAAGAATCCAACCGGCGCATTTCTTCCTTCAATAACCCCACTGCATTGGTCAGGCTGGCACCTCTTAAAGAGTTACTGCAAACCAATTCTCCAAACAAACCGGTTTTATGGGCCGGAGTCATCCGTTGCGGGCGCATTTCCACCAACTTCACCGGAATATGCTGTTTTGCCAGCTGCCAGGCCGCTTCACTACCCGCCAAGCCGGCACCAATTACTGTTACCTGCATTACCTACTTCCTCTCAACTTTTTCGGCTTTGTTTTTCACTGGGCGACGGTAGCTGCACTCCTTATTGGAACACTCCAAACGTGCTCTATACTTTTTTGACCTTTTTTCTATTAAGTAGGCGCCACATTCCGGACACTTTTCTTCCACCGGCTTATGCCAGGAAACAAAATTGCACTCGGGATAATTACTGCACCCGAAAAATTTCCTTCCTTTTTTGCTTCGCCGTTCCACTATCTCTCCCTGACAGTACGGGCACTTGACTCCAATTTCTTCCAGTAACGGTTTGGTGTTCCGGCATTCCGGAAAGCCCGGGCACGCCAAAAACTTACCGTAACGACCATACTTTATCACCATGTTGCGGCCGCACTTTTCGCAGGTAACATCCGATACCTCATCTTCAATCTCCACGCGACCGATTTCTTCCTCCGCCTTGCGAAGCAGGCTCCTAAATGGGCGGTAAAAGTTATCCAAAACTTCCCGCCAATCCCGCCTGCCTTCTTCAATATCATCCAGTTCCGCTTCCAAATTGGCGGTAAAATCGACATCAACAATATCGGGAAAGTATTCCTTCAACAATTGAACAACCACCTGTCCCAATTCAGTGGGATAAAACTGCTTATCCTCCCGTACCACATATCCCCGCGTCAAAATAGTTTCAATTGTCGGAGCATAGGTACTGGGCCTGCCTATCCCCTGCTCTTCCAAGGCTTTAACCAGCGATGCTTCACTATAACGTGGCGGTGGCTGGGTAAAGTGTTGCTTGTCAACCAGCTTTTTCAAGTCCAAAACGGTACCTACCGTGACATCCGGCAGCAGGTCATTTTTTTCCTGAACGTCATCGTTGTCGTCAATATATACCTCCATGAATCCGGGGAACTTGATGACTGAACCGGAGGCTTTGAACAAGTAATCACCGGCTGCAATCAAGATGGTGGTGTTTTCCAACAAAGCAGCAGCCATTTGACTGGCCAAAAATCTTTTCCAAATCAAATTGTATAACCGGAATTGGTCCCGGGACAACTTGCCCTTGATTTGTTCCGGAGTCCGCCAAACACTTGTAGGCCTGATGGCCTCATGAGCATTTTGTGCTGATTGTTTGTTGCTGTACTGTCGCATCTTTTCCGGTACATATTTATCCCCGTATTTTCCCAAAATAAATTCCTTGGCTTCCTGTTGGGCGGAAGCAGCAATCCGGGTGGAATCCGTACGGATATATGTAACCAAACCCACTGCCCCTTCCTTCCCGATATTAATACCTTCATAAAGCTGCTGGGCAATGCGCATGGTTTTTTTCGCTGTAAAATTCAGCTTTCGATAAGCCTCTTGCTGAAGGCTGCTGGTAGTGTAGGGAGGAACGGGATTACGCTTCTTATCCTTTTTCTTCACCTCACTGACAACATAGGCAGCTCCTTGCAACTGCTCCAGCACCCGGCCCATGTCCGTTTGTGTTTTTATCTCTATTTTCTTGCCTTGAAATTTGGTCAGTCGCGCTTCCAACAGCTTGCCGTTGACGGTAAACAAGCTGTCTAAAGTCCAATACTCCTCCGGTTCAAAGTTATTAATCTCTTCTTCCCGGTCACAAATAAGGCACACGGCCACTGACTGTACCCGCCCGGCACTTAAGCCTTTTTTTACCTTACGCCATAACAACGGGCTGAGATTATAACCCACCAAACGGTCCAAGATTCGCCGGGCTTGTTGGGCCTCAACCAGGTCCCGGTTGATTTTTCGCGGCTGTTTTATGGCATGGAAAACTGCATTTTTGGTTATTTCGTTAAACTGAATACGGCAGTCCCGTTGGGCATCCAGCTTTAAGGCATGCGCTAAATGCCAAGCAATAGCTTCTCCTTCCCGGTCCGGGTCCGGCGCCAATAAAACAGTTTCACATTTTTCCGCTGCCTGTCGCAGTTCTTTTAAAATTTCTCCCTTGCCACGGATGGTGATATACTTGGGCTGAAAACCGTGTTCCACATCCACACCAAACTGACTGCGCGGCAAATCCCTGACATGGCCCACAGAAGATTTAACCGTGTATTTCCGACCCAAAAACTTGGAAATTGTTTTTGCCTTTGCCGGGGATTCCACGATAACGAGAGTTTTCGCCACATTTTTCACCTCAAATTCCTTTAGTACATTTTTGATTTATCTTTTAATCATTATAAACAGCCGGGGTAGTATTTATAACCATCTGCAGCAATTAATCAGACCGCCTGGTACATGCTTCCGGGCAGTTTCTTTACCAACCCCTTAACTTCTAAGAATAACAGCATGGAATTTAAACGTTCAATAGTGTGCCCCGTTTCTTTTACCAGCAGGTCAAGATGAACAGGTCCGCCGGCAAGTAAATTGATAATTTTTTCTTCCTCACTGGTCAATAAAACTCCTTTTTTCCCGGCTGCCGTGTCCTGCCAAAGGTCTTGCTCAAATCCCAGTTGAGCCAAAACATCAGCTGCATTCTCCACCAGCACTGCTCCCTCTTTAATCAGATTGTTGGTGCCACTGCTGTTAAAACTGGTTACCGGGCCCGGTACGGCAAATACTTCCTTCCCTTGTTCCAGGGCCAGGTCCGCCGTAATCAGTGAGCCGCTTTTTTGTGCAGCCTCCACTACCACCACTCCCAGGCTTAAACCGCTGATGATACGATTACGAATTGGAAAGTGTTTTGCTTCCGGTTCGGCATGTGGGGGAAACTCGGACACAATTAAACCCTCTTCCCTGATAATGTCATATAGTTCTTTGTTCTGCTTGGGGTAGCAGACATCAACTCCCGACCCCAATACCGCTATTGTTTTGCCTTTAACATCCAATGCGCCCCGGTGAGCGGCGGTATCGATACCCCTGGCCATACCACTGACAACAACAAGCCCACCTGTAGCTAAATCTGCAGCCAGCTGAAATGCCACCTTTTTCCCGTATGCAGTGGCCTTACGTGCGCCGACCACCGCTACCGCATCCTTCTTTAACAAGGAAAAGTCCCCGCGGTAGTAAAGCAGCGGTGGAGGATCATATAAACGACGTAATGTATTAGGATATGTGGGGTGGTCCACACAGGTAAAGTTGATGTCCAAATCATGGAGACGTTGCCATTCCCGCTCTGGCTCAAATGTTTTTCTAAAGCTGACAAAACTTTCAATTTGAGCTTGCGATAATCCTGCAAGACCATGCAGCTGCTTTTCCGGACACTGCCAGAGATCCTCGGCGGAAGCAAACTCCTGCCTAACCCGCAACAAGGAACGTATACCCCAGCCGGGAATACGGCTTAAACCCAACCAATAAATATCTTTCATCGTTCATCCTCCCCATACCCGAAAACCTTTTTACTCTGCTTTCGGGGTGGAAGCAAATTTTCCTTCTAATATTGGAAACATTTTCACAAAAGGTGCTGAAGAGTGTTAATTTCCTGCGGCCGGTCTGAACTTGTAACAAACGACACCATAGTTTATTTGCTTCCTTCCAATTAATGATACTTACGCGCTGTAACCATATTTTTAAAATAACATAAAAAAACCGGGATTTACCCGGAAAATATTAGCTGGTTGTGGTGCCGGACAATTGTTGTTCCGCCATCTGGATCATCCTTCTCACCATGTGACCACCTACTGTACCACAGTCCCTCGCGGGAATCTCCCCCCAGTAATCTTCAGAACCCTGGTAGACGGGAATTCCCAGTTCTGCGGCAATTTCATATTTCATATTGTCCAAAGCCCCGTGCGCCCCGGGAACAACATGTTTTTTCCCTTGCTGTCCTTGAGCCATGTCGTCACCTCCTTGCTTTTTTATTTTTTCTCAAAGGCTGAAATTTATGGCTATTAAATATAGGCAACGGCGCTTATCATTTGAAAATTTGTTCAAACCTTAAGTTAATGTTAAAAATTTGTCACGGGTAAACTATTTTCTGTAAAAGTTAAATTTTTACTTGCCTGGAACCTTTAAAAAATTTTTAATTTACTCTTTTTACAGTGACCGATACCGGTTCTCAGGCACGTTGACGCAGCAATAGCACAACCTGCCAACACTACTCCTCCCTGTCCAAACTACGGTAGTGTATCGCTTCGGCAACATGGCTGCTTAAAAGCATCTCTGAGCCCTCCAAATCGGCAATGGTTCTGGCCACTTTTAAAACGCGATGATGGGCCCGCATGCTCAAACCCAAGCGGTCATACGAAAGTCTGAGTAATTCCTCCCCTTCTTTATCCACTTGACACCATTTTTTTATGCCCCGTGCATCCAGCTGACTGTTGGCATGGATACCGCTGCCTCGATACCTTTTTTGCTGACACTCCCGCGCCTTTATTACCCGTTCCCTGATTTCCGCCGAGGTTTCTTCCCGCCCTTGCATCTGTGTTTCCTTATATGGGAGCCTCGGCACTTCTATTTGAATATCTATTCTGTCCATTACAGGGCCGGAAATACGGCTGCGATAGCGGTTTATTTGGTACTTGGTACACCGGCACTGTTTGGCATTATCACCGTAGAAACCGCAGGGACAGGGATTCATTGCTGCCACCAGCATCAGTTCGGCAGGATATTCAACTGCTGCAGCCACGCGGGAAATGGTTACGGTGCCATTTTCCAGGGGTTGTCTGAGAGATTCCAGGACGTCTTTCCGGTATTCAGGCAGTTCGTCCAAAAACAAAATGCCATGATGGGCAAGGCTGATTTCTCCCGGCTTTGGTATCCGCCCGCCACCGATGATACTGGCTGCCGACGCGGTATGGTGCGGGGCGCGAAAGGGTTGAATTGTTATCAGCGGAAATTCCGGATTCAATAACCCGGCGGCACTGTAAACTTGAGTTACTTCTATACTTTCATCCATGGTCATAGGCGGGAGGATGGAAGGTAATCTCTTGGCCAGCATGGTTTTTCCTGACCCGGGCGGGCCAACCATGAGAACATTATGACCGCCGGCGGCAGCAATTTCCAAAGCCCTTTTCGCACCGTTTTGCCCGATAACATCTGCGAAATCCATTTCTTTTTTCATTTCCCGATCCGGAATACCCGCTGCGACCGGCTCCAAACAGGAGCCACCATTAAATGCTGCTACCAGTTCCCTGAGATGCTTTACTGGATAAATATGAATATTTTCCGCCAAGGCGCCTTCCCAGCCATTTTCTTGCGGCACAAAAAAGCCTTCTTTATTAAACCTCATCAATGCCAACGCCATGGGTAATATCCCTGGCACGGGCCGCACTGTACCGTCTAAAGATAATTCACCAACAAACACTTTGTCAGCCAGCCTTTTAGGATTAAGCTGCTGGTTTGCAATCAAAATACCCAAGGCAATGGGCAGGTCAAAAAACGGGCCTACCTTTTTAATATCGGCCGGGGCAAGGTTTACCGTTATTTTTCGGTCGGGAAATCTAAAGCCGCTATTGCGAATTGCAGCTTTAACCCTATCTTTTGCTTCTTTAACTGCCGTATCCGGCAGACCGACAATTTCAAAACCCGGTAAACCCATGGATATATCCACTTCCACCCTGATTAAACGCCCGGAAATACCTATCAAAGTACAACTTTCTACAATTGCTAACATCAGCTTTTCCCCCAAACTTGCTGTCCTGAATTTTGGAAACCATGTTCTTTTTTCTACAAAATTTACCATTCCTCCTTCTTTGTGCCTATTCAATTATTTTTGTACCAATAGATAACGCACCTCGTCCTTCATAGTGACATTTTGCCGCGATAATCTACAAGGTGACATTATCACGAGATAAGCAGACGTCAATAAGTCAATAACCTTTCTGTTGAATTAATGAACAAGTTGTAATAAAATAATTGCAAATGTTTCAAGGAGGAGTGCAAATGGCAGAAATAGTCCCGATAAATGGATTGCGTTATAATTCAACAGTAGTTGGAAACCTGGAAGATGTGATTACCCCCCCTTATGATGTAATTAATGCTCGTGCACAAAATACCTTTTATAAAAGACATCCCTATAATATCATCCGCCTGGAGTTGGGAAAGACATTTCCTGATGACACAAAAAACAATAACCGGTATACCCGGGCTACACTCCTGGCAATACTTTTGGCAGCCAGCACGTGCTCGGCCCTGGTAAGCT
>CAZGXM010000015.1:9015-39864 GCA_964529795.1 uncultured Thermoanaerobacteraceae bacterium | reverse complement strand
TTTGAAGGGTAGTTTTCTCTGACATCTTGCTAACGCATCTAACCCCCTCCTTCATGAAATTGTTTCTATTATCATTAGATCATCTTTCACAGAGGGAAAAAGCATTTCTTCCTACCAAGCTTTTTGCGTTGTACCCATTTTTTATATCTTCGCAGCCAAATTAGGCTGTCTTCGAACGGTTTCATGACATTTTTTAAGAGCATTTCTAACCCATTTTGCAATTTGTCAAGCTGTACAATACTGCCCACCGGTACGGTATAATGTGTCTTTTCCACCCGGACGATATTGGCATTGAGAATGAAATACTTAATTTTAAAGGCCCCGGGGTATTTGGGCATTCTATAAGGTTCCAGCACAAATATGCCATTTGCCTTTTTCCACACTCTAAACTGGTTGCCGGTTCCCCTAATCAGCTTATAACCTTCAAAAAATATAGAACCCTGAAAGATATTGTCCTCGGAAACATATTTGACAATCTTTCCTCTCTTTTCACCCAGAACTTTATGGGAAATAAACTTGCCCGTACCCATCCCGGGACTGGACAACACCAGTACTTTTTTATCCACTGCATCCCATCTTCTGTTATAGAATACCACCCTGCCGTAGTTGGTAAGGTCTTCACTGTAAACATAATGCCAGGTTTTGGTTTTCCGGTCAAGTTCTATAATCTTCACTAACAGCTCTGTCTTTTTCACCAAAAGAAAATACTGTGCATTAGGGTCGCTCAAATCAACAGGATAAACCTTAAAATCGCATAAATCATCGGGTAAGCCGTGCATTCTAAAAGCCCTTTCATACCTTTATTTTAATGCTATAGTATGAAATGAGCTTGTTAATCGCTATAGTTGCTGTAATGATTTAAAAGGTCCGCTAGTCTGACAAAAACTCCCTGTTCATTATGCGTAAAAAGCGGTTGCAATGCAAACGTTGCAAAATTTATTTTTCGCATAAACATGATTAGAACAAAAACTGCTATAATAAATACAATCAGTGAACCAAGAAAAAATCCATATCCGTAAAACTGCAGTCCCTTTCCCGCATAGTAGGTCGTCAGGATAAAATTAGAAAAACAGAAAAGGAATGAAATAAAAACAGCAGATTTTCGCACTTCAAAATAAAGTAACACCAGTATAATTAGCAGAACAAAAATGTTAAAAAGAGCTCCCAGTACGCTAACCCGAAAAATGTTACGGATGAGGACGCTAAAATTAAAGAAATTAAAAATTGGCTTTGAAAGCAGAACGAAGAAAATTGAAATTAAGGCCTGTATTTGAAAAGTATGGAATAATCGCCGGTAAATAGATTTTTTCATTTGCTGTGCCACCGTATCAATTTCAGCATAAGTCCCGGATTTGTTGGCCAAACCATAATATTCTTTATAATGGTCGTAAAATTCTGTTTCAACGGAAACCAAAAATAATACCATGGAAGGTATAATGGTTAAATAGGCTAAAAAGACTGCATTATCATAAATTGGTGCAAATAAATAAGTATTGTATACCTTAACGCCTATAATACTGAACCACATCAAAATATCGTCCACCCAAAGTCCCACGGTATAGAACAGGCCGATAAAGAACAAGCTGGGAAATTTATTTAGATACCGCAAAAAATCATACTCCAAACCGTTGCCGAAATAAAAAGTTGATAAAAAGTTATACATAAGCATCAGCAACGTGAGACTTAATCCCATCAAATAGGCAAACAGCAGGTTGGAGGAGTAAACTAGTGAAGGAAACGGCAAGGGGTTGTACAAGAGGAAAATAGTCAGCCCGGCGGACAAAACTCCCCCGTATATATATGCCCTGGCAATCAATTCGTAATCCTTCACCGCGCTTAAATACACCATTAGTATCCATATCAAGCTAATAACAATGAAAAGGTATATTGACATCAGCTTATAGTAAACAGGCAGAGCCTTGCCAAAGTAAAACACAACCGACATGCCAAGGGAGAAAACAGAAACAATTTTACTCAGTCCCAGAAATGATGGGCGGATAAACTCGTATTCCCTGCTGTAAAGCCTATCGGAAATATACCTGGTAACCAGCAGCTGCCAGGGAGCAGTTAAAATCTGCGAAAATACAAAACTATAGACAATTGTTCCCATAAACAGCTCTTTTTCCGCGGTAAGTTGAACAATAAACTCCATGATAAAAACAAGACTATTGACGGTAATTACCGCTGCAATCCACGGGCCTGCCGCTACCAACGCCGAGTAAAGGTATGCCTTAGTGCGGTTTGTATAGGTTTCATCTGTGAACATTCGCTTTAAGGTAAATCCAATTCCAGCCATACACTCACCTTAATTCCTCATAGGTTTTTTTATAGCTATCTAAAAACATTTCTTTACTGTAAGCCCTTTCCACCCTTCTTCTTCCGTTCCGACCCATTTGCTCCCGCAAACGCGGATTTTTTAACAACTGAATTATCCGGGCCGCCGTTTCATGGGGTGACACTAAATTTGTTATCAGACCGCAGGGCCCCTCATGCTCACCCTCCTCCAGGAGTTCCCTACACGACCCGACGTCGGTAGAAACCACAGGCAGGCCCGCCGCCATTCCCTCCAAAATTACCAGCGGCTGCCCTTCAGAGATTGACGTCAACACCAGGACATCAAATTTTTTCAGATAGGTTTTCACATCCACATTACCGGTAAATACAATATCCCTTTCCAAATTTAACAGCTTGATGAGGCTTTTACACTGCTGATAGTAATCGGGGTCTTCATCCGTGGGTCCCACCAGGTACAAGGTAACAGGAGTTATTGCATTTTTTACAATCTTAAATGCCCGGATAAGCGTCATTACGTCTTTTATGGGGACCACTCGCAAAACAGCTCCTATGTTATACCCTTCGTGAGCTTCCCTGGCAACAGCAAAGGACCGGACATCCACCCCGTTGCCAATTATTCGCGTCCGTTCCACGGGAGCACCAAGCTCACGCTGGATGTCCCTATTTCTTTCAAACAAGGCAATAATTCTATCAGCCTTTTTATAGGCAGCAATAGACACAAAATAAAAAAAATCAATCCAAAGCCGCTTGTATACCCCCGTGACCCATTTTGCCTTGATAATCTCCTCTTCCCTTTCACGGGCATATATACCGTGTTCCGTCAACAAAAACGGTTTCTGACTGAGTTCACGGAAATAAACTCCCAGCATTCCCGCGTAACCCGTAGACACGGAATGATATATATCAGCGTCCACAGGCTCTTGCTGCAGCAGGTGAATAAAGGGTAGCAACATGGTTCGCAGCGTCCAAAAAAAAGTATTGAAGCTTTCCCCGGCATATTTTTCCCGATACATGGTCACTACCGCATGCCAAAAGATATCACTTTGCAGAAACCTGACGGTATTTCCGATTTTTTTATCCAGGGATACCAATCTGATTATCCCCCACCAGTCAACCTCCGGGTCCATACTAATGAGCTTTAACAAATTGTCTTTTTCCCCTGGAGTCAGACGTATCTTTCTGCAAAAAAACCTGTGTTTTAATAAAAGATAATCATCCAGAAATATTGTTTTTACTGTAACCAAATTTTCCGGTGGTTCGTATTGACACTTTAACCTTTCCCGGTGAGACGGCATAATGGAAACCACTTGAAATTCTATTTCCGGCAGCCCTGTTATCAATTGATGCACCCAAGCGGACACGCCGCCGGTAACGTAGGGATAGCAGCCCTCGACAATCAAACAGACAACCATCATATCTCCTCACTTTTTACCCAAAAAGACACCAGTGCGTTAAGTTGGGCCGGTATCTTTGCATGTTTACTTTTAACCCCTTGCAACAGTTGACTTAATTTTGAAAACAATCTTTGCTCGTAAAAGATTTTTGCCTGGTTGAGTATACCTTCAAATCTGTCCGGATAAGTTTGTAACAGCCTGGTATTAACAGTTTCTGCCCGCTCAAAGTTTTCACTGCGAAGATAGGCTTTAACCAGTTCATCAAGTATTTCCGGAGTTTCTTTTCCCCTGTCAATGAGCTTATGCAGGACATCGATATATTCTTTGTTAAATACCTGTAACAGTTCCCCTGCCAGCAAACCGGAATTCAGGTAGCTCTGGTAGGCTTTGGCCAGCCCTTTCAAGGCATCGGTGTCCTGGTGCAAATTAAACTCTTCCCTCAACCGGTCTATAATGCGAGTGTAATCAGCGTCCAGCAGGTTTAACGTTACGGCGGAATAATACTTTACCTCTTTATCGGTATCCTCCAAGCCTTTCTGCAGAATTTTCTCCTTGCCTTGATATTCTTGAGTGCTGAGGTCAACAATCAGCTGTTTTTTGCTTTTCACATCCAGTAAATTAATCTGGTCCAGAAAACTCAGGGTGCGCATTTCCTTTTCGTAATCAAGGTTTTCCTGACTGTCCAAATACTGTTCATGCCGGATGTACCGTTCATAGTCACCTAAAATAATACTGTCATGTAAAAAGTAGGATAAGGAAAAAAACAAACTGGCAACCACCAATCCCCCTAGTCCCGGTAATAGGAGGGCCAGGTACACCGGCACCCCGTAATCTTTTCTCGGAAATTTATTACTGAGAATGCAAATCACTGCGTACAGAATCAGGTGGAGTAACAAAATCCCTTGAAAAAATTGGGGAGTGACGGAATAATAGACAAAAATGAAGCCATCTAAAACGCTCAATAAAAATATGACAATTACAATTTTATATTTCATTATCACCACCATACCCCTAGGCAGGTACACCGGCACTAATCTTTTCAAGGGGATAGCCAAAACCGTTAATTATCCTTTCTTCCACGACAGGAATATTTTCCTTTGTAGTGGCCGGCAGTAAAATATAAAGCACTTTTTGCTTATCATCATAGCCCACAACATCCACGCTGCGCAGCCTTTTGCGTACCCGTTCATCAATAATTACCGGGCCTACTTCCTGCACCCTGTATTTCAACAGGACATAATCCATACCAAACTCTGTTTTTCTTCTTGCCTCTTCCTTTAACCGCTGTTGAAAAAGTTCATACGGAAGTACCCTGGTGCCTGGTATGTACTTTGTACCTGTCAGGCCGTCCACGTAAATCGCCCGGTCCAGGGCCTTGTTTACCCAGTCAATAATCAGCTTAAACAGTTGGAACGCATACTCAGACAACCTGTCAAATTCCATATGCAGGATATTTACCACGGCCAGAACCTTGTCATCTTTAATCAAAGGGGCAGACATCAGGGGAAAGTTGTCCTCCCCGACGTCGGACCACCTTACTACCTGCTTATCGTACGCCGCTTTACTTAACCCGGGAGAATCCTTAACAAGCAGGGAGCGGTTGCTCAAATTACCGTCCCCGGTTTTAATTTTTAAACGCAAGTACCCGCTGCTTTCATCGAAAGTATAGATGGAAACTGCATCAGCTTTTAAGTATTTTAACAGAATCCCGATAGTCTCCGTATAAATCTCTTCGGAATCCAGGGTCTCCAAGCGAGAAGCTATTTCATACAAATGGATAATACTTTCTTCCGAGCCAATGATCTGCTTTTTTAACTCTTCCTGAACTTTTTGTGTCAACTTATAAGTCCGCAGCAATTGTTTATAACTGTCCTCCAGCATTTCCTTTTCTCTGCTAATTTTTTCCATGACGTGAGCATGATTGTCCTTAAAAAATCCAAACACCATTGCCGCCAGGAAAAACAAGAGGATGTACTTGTAATTTTGGAAGTAACTGAAGAGTGACAGGAAGCTGCCATGCAGCGTCAGAAATACCTTGATAAAAAACAGGGAAGAAACTGTTGCACTGGCAGTCCCCAAGTAGTTTCCGTAACGCATCCCCATAACAATACTCAATAAAAACAACGGGTGGGGGTTTAACTGCAGGTAAATATCCTGGTTGGGCTGCAGTACAAAAAAAACTTCATAGATAACGATATTCACCGCAATGGTTTCGGCAATGCATAAAAGCGCTTTTTTTTTCCTCATACCCATCCCTTATCCCACAAAATTGCCATTGTAACTCACCAAAGAGACGCTGCTGACGCCCTCAATCTCGGCAAGCTGCTCAATAAAAGAGGTATCCGTGCCGATAATTTTCAACTCCAAAGTTAATTCTATGGTTTCATTGCTGACTGTTTTGGACTTGATGTTGTAGTCCAGTTCCTGCAGCCGCTGAAACAGTTTTTCCCGTCCTTCCTCCCGGTAGTGAACCACCAGTAAAAATATGTTGTTGCTGTTTTTATAGCGGAGCAGCAGAAGCGTAACCACCCCGATAAATAAAGTACCGGTAATGGCACCCATGTATAGTCTAGCGCCGGTGGTTATGCCAAGACCAATAGCCCAGAACATAAAGACCATATCCACAGGGTCCTTCACTACCGTTCTAAACCGGACAATACTCAGGGCACCGACCATACCCAAGGACAGTACCAAATTGGAACTGATGGTGGAGATAATAACCGCAGTAATCAGGGCCATCAAAACTAAAGAAGAGTTGTAATTATGGCTATACATCACACCACTGTAAGTTGACTTGTAGACATAGAAAATAAACAGGGATAAGATCAGGGTAATAATCAGAGCCAGTAAGATGTCTGAAAAATTTACCGGACCGAAAAAATCTGATTTTAAAAAGCTGTCTTTAAATAAGTCCCTAAAACTTAAAGGTCCCCTCATACTAATCCCCACCCCCGTTACCGGTTTAAAAATTCCCTGCCTAACAAGTATTTGGAAACAGCCAACCGGTTAGAGCAGTACATTTCTAAAATGCTGCGAAGATGTTGTGGGAAATAGTTATTATATTTAATTTCCAGTATAACGGCATAATCTTGCCCTAACCGCTTGACATATAAATCCCGGTTGAAAATCTCCCGGCAGGGTTTTCCGGCGGACAAATTTTTATCAAAAGTAACGCGTATCTGGTTATACGGTAGGACATATGCTTCTCTTAAATAATCAATAATTACCTTCGGTTTTAATAAGTTATTCCTAAACTCCATGTAATAAGTTTTTTTGATAACATCTTCACTGTCATTAAGGAAAGTGACGTCACCTCTAATAATTTTTTCGTATTCTTCAGGGAAAATCACACAGGATTTTTTATGAATATGATCCTGGTATTTTTCTTTAATCTCTAACTTAATACAGCCAGCAGAATAATTGTAAATACGGATACGAAACTTCTTCCGGCGCACATGGCCCAATAATTTTTCCTGCATTGCCGTATCGTAAACATCATCAAAATACAAACTTCTTACGTGATATCCTTCGTCACTGGTAACATGACGGTCCAGGTGCATGACTTTTTTCAATATTTGCCGCAACTGTAAATACTGACCCGGATGTAACAGAAACTTGTATTCATGGCGTAAGCCTGCTGTACTGTCACGTTTCAACATTACCATCACCTTTTGAAACCCGGACTGGTATGCCAGACTCACTGAACAAAAAATTCCTGGACACTGTAATAAGACTTCCCATCTTTGGATTTATATGCATCAAAAGCCACCTGGGTATTGCCTGCTTCGTCCTCAATCTGCAGTCTCCAGTAATACCTTCCCGGCGGCAAACCGCTGACAACATATTCCGTATCTACAATACCGTCCTGATGGTGAATAATATTTTCAAATTCCGGAGAGGTACTGATATCAATAGTGTATTGAATTTGATCTCCTTGAAAATCATAGGACTCGCCCCACTTAAAAACAATATATTTTCCCAGAACCTGCGGCCGCCCCATGTGCACGGGCATGGGCTTTTCCAAACTTTTGTAGTAAACCTGCCTGTTTTTTTCAATTACCCCCGGCAAGCGGTCAAATTCTTTTTCCAGTTCCGCCAAGGTCCACGGGTAATATTTACTATCCGGTTCCCTGGTTAAAAAGTAAGTGACTACAGGTCTATATGCATCCAACAGCTTCCTGGTATTTTCCGGCGTAAATATCTTCACCAGCCTTTCAATCTTTTGGCTCAATGCGGCGAGATTATCTCTATTTTTTAAGAACCGGCGGTGCAAAACATTTTCCCAATAATTGGACACCCCTTCCTGCCAGGGCGCCCGGGTATAGCCGGGCTGTTCGTAAAACCCCCACGCCCCGTCGTAGTCCCAGGGAAGAAAGTACCAAGTCTTGCTGTTTTTCGGACTGTAAAGACAGAAGTTTTGGCTGTTGGTATCCACATTACCAAATAAAATGTTCACAGCCAACCAGGTAAGGTAATTATCCCGGTTAAAATGTTCCGCAATTACCTCATTGATGTGCTTGAAAGGATTATTTACATCCTCCAACATGGTAATCAATTTGCTGTGGTCATCATTTCCTTTTATCTCCAGCACCTCTTCAAAAGATTCCTCCCTGTAGTCCGCTGCATCTTTCAGTTTGATTTGTTCCGGATATCTTTGAAAGATGAAATTTTCTGCCTTGTACAAATGCCCTTTGGGGTCAAGGCCATGGGCTTTTAAAAAGTGAGTATCCAGATTCTCTACCTGGGTAAATAGGCCGAAATCCTTGTAATCCTGCTGATAATTCCCCTCGCTGAAGTCCTTTATGTAGAGGTGTACAAATTGAGTCCGCAAGCTGGTTATTCCCGGTACCATTTTTAAATAATCAAAGCTGAGTTTGTTACGGATTCTGGTCATATCAAAGGGGTGTTTGTTCAGGTTGATTATTTCATACCCGTTCCACAAGCCACCTTTTTTCTTCAAGTCAATCTTGTATGATTTCTGCCTGGCATTTCTGGTGGAATGGCCTCTCAAGGTCATGATACCATTTGCGTCGGTTAACCCGTATCCAAAATCGCCCTGTTTCGGGGGCCCGTCCTTCCCCTCTTGAAACAGGACCTTGACCTGTATTTCTTTGTTATCGCGAAAATCGGTATCTTGGTTCAATTCCTGAAAGGTGTAGGCATATTTGGGTTGGAATAGACTATCCCGGGGAAACACAGTCAAATAGACATTTTTAACACTGTTCACCGTATCTCTTTCATAAATTGCCTGGTTATCCATTAACCTGGTTTCTGTTGGCTTTACGGTATGTATATCTACTATTGAAATTCCCAGGCCGATTATAAAGACGGCCAGAAGAATGCCCCATTTTTTCACTAACTCTTCCCTCACTTAAGTAATTACCCGGAAGCGAAAGCCCTGGTCAGATAAGTTACACCGGAACAGCTTGGAAACACATACCCTTTACCCGTAGCAATCACCCGGGATATCGCATATAATAACGGCACCTGTCACCTCTCACGAAACCCCTGGACAACTCTACTACCTTTCCGCCCCTACCTGAGCCAGCCGCAAAAATGACATACCATATTGCCATTCGGCATATTATGACTTTTTTCCTGCTTTATTTTATTGTATGGTTACTGTACAGGGTTTTCAGTTCCAGAAAACTTGCTGCTATGCTGAGAACTGATAGGGCAACCATGTGGCTTACTGAGGCAGCATCTGGATTTTCACACCACCAGCAACTTTCGCAAAAAATCTTGAGGAAATAAGCCAGCTTTTTATGCAAATTAAAAATTCAAAATGGACATCGGTGCACAAAGGACATGAACCCCCCCCCCTTCCATCACAAACATATGTTCCATCCTTAAATTATATGGGCTGTCCCAGCTTGATAGAAGTATTATGGAAAGTCTCCAAACTGGCCGAGCAACAAGCTGACACATCCATTCGGATAGAAGTCAATTATGGAAAGGGAGAGCAAAGTCAATCGTTCATCTGTTCCAAAGCACGTATTATTTTATAAAGAACATCGTTAACCGGGGTGTCCACTTGCAATTTACGTCCCAGTTCAGTAACAGTACCGGCAAACATTTCTACTTCGGTTTTTCGCCCTGCTTCTATGTCTTGAAGCATGGAAGTCTTACCATGGGAGGAAAACGTCTTTAAAACCTTATTAAATTCAGTAATATCGGCCTCATTTAAGTTAACGCCCATTTTTTGAGATAAAGAAATTACTTCTCTCATAGCAGATTCCACCAGTTCATGAGGTTTCTTTAATTTTTGAAAAACCCCATAGGGAGCCTTAAGTACAGCCGAAGTCTGGTTAATGCCTACATTGGCCATAAATTTCCACCACAGGGCACGAATCATATCTTCCGGAATTTCGTATGGAATATTTGCCCTTTTAAAAAGGTCCTTGACCGCCTGCACTTTCGGCGAGTAAGATGTATTGGCCTTTTCCCCGAAAACAATTTTGCCTATATTGGAAAATTGAATATTCGTTCCCGTCCTCACCGCATCAATACCTACACATACGGAATAAAGTATCTTTTCCATACCAAATTCCCCGGCAACTATTTCTTCACTGGTAATACCGTTTAGCAGCGAAAGGATAATAGTATCCCGTCCCACATGATTTTGAATATCTTTGACAGCCTGTTGAAGGTGATGATATTTCACCGCAATGAGGACCAAATCAGCCGGAATGGCTTTTTCTTCCGGTTGTACATATTGAAAATCGTATCGTTTACCATTTATTAAAAAGCCCATTTTTGAATAATGCTGGGAACGTTCTTTATCGGCGATAACTTTAATGCATTGCGGGTCCATATCATATAACCTGCTGGCATAAGCTGCACCGATAGCTCCCAGGCCTATGAGTGATATGTTACGTATTTCTTTTATCTCAAACCTTTCCTCCTTTCTTTGTATAATAAAGAAGGTTCTCCGGCAATCTTGGAAAACCTTCCCAATAAGAGAAAACCTAACCCCCTACTTTTTAATCACACTGAATGTAGGGGGTAACACAGCCTTCTTCTTCACACATTAAAATTACCCGTTACTTATGATACGTCTCCCTACGGTTTATCTTAAAGCAACGATAAAGCTGTTCCAGCAAAATCAACCGCATGAGCTGGTGGGGAAAGGTAAGGTCGGAAAAGGAAAGGCGCCAGTCTGCCCGGCGCAGGACTGTCTCACTCAGGCCCAGGCTGCCGCCAATGATGAATGTGAGATGGCTTTTGCCCTGGATGGCCAGTTTTTCCACGCGCCTGGCCAGTCCGGGTGAATCAGTTTTTTCGCCGGCCACGTCCAGGGCAATGACGTAACTGTCCCCGGGCAGCACGGCGATGATTTTTTCCCCTTCTTTTTGTTTTACCTGTTCCTCCTCTGCCGGTGAGGCTTTGGCAGGGCACGGTTCGTCCGCCAGTTCCGTAATTTTGAATTTGGCGTACCTGCCCAGGCGTTTCAAATATTCCCTGCAGCCGTCAACCAGGTATTTTTCCTTCAGCTTTCCCACCACGATGATAGTAACACGCACTGTAAGCCTCCCTAAACAACCAAGTACTTCGGTCTGTGGTCGCAGAAATCGCAGGTCTGCGGCCTGACCCAGTCAGTAAAGGCGATTTTATCTAAAAAGTATATATCCGGCGGGCTTTCATACACTTCGACAAATTCATCAATGGCCCGCTCCAAATGTTCCGCACAAGTGACGTACATATCCTTTTCGCTCCTGTTTACCTGGGCATTTCACCCAAAGTAAGTTCCAACTTGATCTTTTTGCCGTCACGAACAATGGTGGCGGTAATATGGTCCCCGGGCGTATGTTTGTTTAAAAACTGGTACAGGTCACCGGTGGTCTCTATCTTTTGGTCGTCCAGGGCGACTATTACATCCTGCTCCTTCATGCCGGCCTTTGCCGCGGGACCACCTTCAACGACGCCGCCCACGTAAATTCCCACCGGCAGGTCGTACCAGCGGGACATCTGCTCGGAAATTTCCCGAAAGTCAAAGATACCAATAAACGGCCGGCTGACATATCCCTGGCTAATTAACTGCTCAATAATAGGCCGGGCATCATTGATGGGAATGGCAAAGCCCAGGCCCTCCACGTCCTGCCGGGCAATTTTGGCGCTGTTGATGCCAATCACTTCACCCCTGGTGTTCACCAGGGCGCCGCCGCTGTTGCCGGGGTTGATGGCTGCATCGGTCTGCAGTACCTGTAAAGTAATTTCCCGGTCATCTGCAGACTGTATCGTCAGTTCGCGGTTTAAAGCACTGATGACGCCAACCGTCACTGAACGGGCAAACCTGCCCAGGGGGTTACCGATCGCAATGGCCGTCTCTCCCACTCTCAATTTGCTGGAATCGCCAAACTTGGCTTCCGGCAGGTCTCGTGCCTTAATGCGGATAACTGCCAGGTCCGTGCGCCTGTCGCCGGCAACAAAGGCGGCCTCGTACTGCCGGTCTTCATTTATGGTTACAATAAGCCTGTCGGCATTGTCCACCACGTGAAAGTTTGTAACAATATAGCCTTTTTTGCTGTCAAATATTACCCCGGAACCGGACAAAATTTCCCCGTGGGGGCTGAAAAAGAACTGACCGCGCTTCCCCTGAATATTGGTAATGGCCACCACTGCGGGGCCTACCTGGTCAGCTATGGCTATCACCGGATTTTCACCCGGGTTAATGGTCACCGGGGGCGTGGCACGCTGTTCCAGCGGATTTCTCCCGGTCTCCGGTACCGACCCCAATTGCTGGAAGTTAAAATAAGGAAAAAATGTAAGCGCAATGATACCGCCCACCACTGCACTGATAATTGCCACCAGGATAGTGCCCAAAAAGCCGGAACGCCGCGGCCGGTAATCATCGTAGTAATGGCGATGATCCATTATCAATCCCTCCCATGTTTATTTATCCCAAAAGCTGCCTTTCTATTCTTCTCCCACTGCCGTTAACGGCATTGGCTCGTACCGGGACGCCGCGGACAAGCGGACACTGTCACAATCGATTTCCGCCAGTACCTCTGCCGCATTTTGCAGCGCCAGGCGCGGTAAATTATTTTCTTCGCTCAGGTGGGCCAGCACCACCCGGGTGGTATCACCGGTGACAAATCGCCGTATTGCTTCGCCTGCATCGTCATTGGATAAGTGGCCTTTGCAGCTCCTGATTCTCTGTTTCAGGTACCACGGGTAGGGTCCCCGCGCCAGCATGTCCAGGTCATGGTTTGACTCCAAAATCAGTGACTGGCAGCCTGTCAGTACCGGTTCCATTACTGCAGTAAGGCAGCCGGTATCGGTCAGTAATCCCAATCTCTCTTTCCCCTGACTGAAAATAAAACCGCAGGGATCAACTGCGTCATGGGACGTGGCAAAAAAATCTATGTTCAGGTCGCCGATCTCCAGTGTTCTATCCAACTCCAGACAGGCATGATTCGTGTCTGCAATTTTGCCAATATCCGCTTCCATGGCAGACCAGGTATTTTCCGTAGCATAAATGGGCAGGTCAAACCGCCGGGAAAGCACTCCCACCCCACAGATGTGGTCCCGGTGTTCATGGGTCACTAAAATGGCATCCAGTTCACCGGCACTGCGACCGATCGCTTCCAGCGCCCTTTGGATTTTCACGCTGCTCAACCCGGCGTCCACCAAAATACTGCTCTCTTCAGTTTCTATGTACAGGGCGTTGCCCGAACTGCCGCTAAACAAAGTGCTAAAGTACATCTTCCAACTCCTTTCTCCTCTCCCGTATTAGCTGCGGTTATGACTGTTTCCTGCACCATTTTGCATTTTTTCCGAATTTATCCTCCCACAATTTCTTTAAACCGTCCAATAAAAACAACCTTCCCAATAGAGAGAAGGCTGCAAGCTAATCCACCAGTACAATGTCCGCTCCCAGCCGGCGCAGTTTTTCATCCAGACGCTGGTATCCTCTCTCAATCACCCGTGCCTGGCAGACCTCGGTTTTACCCTTGGCAACCAGCCCCGCCAGTACCAGCGCCGCTCCCGCTCGCAAATCCAGCGCTTTTACTTTTGCACCGGTGAACCCGGACACACCCTGGATAACGGCGGTATGACCTTCCACTTTAATGACGGCACCCATTCGTTTTAACTCCCCGGCCAGGCTGAAGCGGTTTTCAAAGATATTTTCCACAATAACACTGGTACCCTCGGCCAGAGAGAGAAGAGCCATCATTGGACTTTGTAAATCCGTGGGAAATCCGGGATAAGGGAGGGTCTTAATATCTGCCGGTAAAATATACCGGTTTCCCCGCACAGTCAACAAACCGTCATCATCGGTTATTTCCACCCCTACCTCTTTTAACTTGGCAATAAGAGGCTGCAGGTGGGTGGAAATAATATTATCCAGCTTAATTTCGCCACCGGTAATGGCAGCGGCAACCATAAAAGTCCCCGCCTCGATGCGGTCGGGAATGACAGAATAGCTGGCCGGCTGCAGTTGTCCCACACCGGTAATTCTGATTACGTCAGTTCCTGCTCCCCGCACCTTTGCCCCCCGGGCATTTAAAAAGTTGGCCAAATCCACTATCTCCGGCTCTTTGGCGGCGTTTTCAATGGTTGTTTTTCCTTCCGCAAGACAGGCGGCCATCATGATGTTTTCCGTGGCACCGACACTGGGAAAATCCAGGTAGATTTTTGCGCCTTTTAACCTTCGCGCTTCCACCACCACGGAACCCTGCCGCAGGGTAACTTCAGCCCCCAAGGCCTGGAATCCTTTCAGATGCAGGTCTATCGGCCGGGCACCGATATCGCAGCCTCCGGGCATGGGCACCGATGCCCGCCTGCACCGGGCAAGCAAAGCTCCCAGCAGTAAATTGGAGGCACGGATAGTCTTTGCCAAGGAATAGGGCACACCCGTTTCCGGATATTCCGGAACATTCAAGTGCAGGATTTCCCCCGAACGGGCTATTTCCACACCCAAGTTTTGAAGAATGGTCAGCATTACCTGCGTATCTTCTATGTCCGGTATATTTTCCAAGGTAAATTCGCCCGGCGCTACCAGTGAAGCAGGGAGAATTGCCAAAGCGGCGTTTTTTGCCCCGCTAATATTTACTTTTCCCTTTAACGGGCCGTTAGGCCTGATTACATAATTGCTCAAAATTTCTGCCTCTTTCTCCATGGTCACTAATAAAACTATTCGCAATAAAGTAGAGTATTCCTGTATGCCGGCAATAAAAAATTCCCCGGTACGGGCCGGGGAAAGATTTTACAGCAAAACAGTATTGATGAAATAATAGCCGGCTACCGCAATACCGGTCAGGGTAATGGTTGCCAGTAAGGTACCTGTATTTCCTGCAAATGCGCCCGGTCTTTTCCGGGTGGAGTTTTTCCCCGCCAGGTAAACCCAAAAAATGCCTGCCAGCACCATGAATACCAGACTGGTCACATGGGCTACACTGAAGGGTCCCCAGACCATGGGGTTAATACGGAAGAACTCCACCACAGCACGAATTGCGGCAAATGCAACCACATAGATAAGAAACAACTGCCCGCTGAAGTAAGTCCTCTTTCTGTAACTCCATAAAAAGTAAAACAGGATAAAGTCCGGGACAAACTCATAGAGCTGGGCCGGGTGCAGCTTTACTCCGGACACGGTGATCCCCCAAAACCAGTCTCCTACCATGGGCTTCCCAAACACATCACAGCCAACCCGCCCTATTGCCTGGCCCAAGATTAAACCGGGTGCCACCAGGTCAGCAGTATCCCAAAAAGATATTTTTTTCAGCTTGACAAATACATATCCTGCCAGGACGCCGCCAATAACAGCACCGTGGATGGACAAACCACCCTGGTTCACCAGCATTATTTCAACGGGATGTCGGGAGTAGTAGGACCAGTTATAGACAAACACGTAAAACAGGCGAGCACCCGCGATACCACCCACCAGGGTATAGAGTAGCAAATCCACAATTTGGCTGGAAGAAATACCTTTTCTCTTTGCCTCCCGGGAAATTACCACGAACGCCGCAATAATGCCCAGCACTATCATCAGACCAAATACCTGTATATTGACGGGGCCAATAGATAACAATGTTCTTGACATTTGCTTCCCCTTTCTACAAAATTTACAAGTTTAAACTTGATTAATAAAACTAGATAAAACGGAAAGCTTCCACCGGGTCCAGCTTCGCTGCCTGGTAGGCCGGGTAAGCACTGGCTACTAAACCAACCAGAGAAGAAACCAGAATAGCAGTCGCTCCCAAACCAAAACTCCAACTTATTTCCACGTCAATTTGTGCAATAAACGGTGAAGCCACCTTGGCGAGAAGTATTCCTGCTACATACCCTATGATACCGCCAATAAAACTGATTATTATTGCTTCGGTCAATATGATTTTTATAATATGACTCTGGCGGAAACCTATTGCCCTGAATATGCCAATTTCCCTGGTTCTTTCTTTTACTGAAGACATCATGGTAGTTAAAACAATCAAACAACCAATAAATAAAACTACCGCAGATACTAAAATAGTGAATTTAGCAAACCGCTCAACCACTTCCCTTCGTGCCTGAGCTTGGCCTTTTATTGGGGTGATATTAACTTCAGCAAACTTATTCTTCAACACCGCTATTGTTTTTTGGGCCGCTGTTTCAGTTTCTTCTCCCGTGGAATTTACTACGCTTAACTCAATGAAGCTAAGCTCACCCGCACGGTCAAACAGCCGCTGTGCCTGGTCCAAATTCATAAAAATCAACTTGTCCTCACTTGTACCTGTTTCATTGAGTACAGCGGAAACTTTAAACTGCTTTCCCTCAACTACTGCCGCGTCACCCCTAGACAATCCCAGTTTTGTTGCAGCAACGCTACCCAGCATTATCTCGTTTTCCCGCGGCACCTGACCGTCAAGCCCCCAGTAAGGTTTTATTTTTATTTCACTTTCAAAATCCACACCTGCCACCAAACCCCTGTCAGACATAACCTCCGCCGGTTGAACCAGCTTAGGGGCGATAACACTTACTCCCTGCGTCCGGAATTCCTTTAAACTCTCTGCCACATCTTGAGGTATGGTTGATGACTGGTAAGAAGTACCCGATGCTACACTGACACCGTTATAGGAAAGTGACAGGGACTTGGATACCGGAGTTACCAGCACCCGCATTCCCATGGCTTCAAAGTTACTCTCCAACTGCTCCTGCATGGCCAAAGTAATACTGGTCAAGGTAACCACAGTGGTAATACCCAGCACGATACCCAAGATTAAAAAAAACATTTTCGTTTTTCTAATCTTTAAGTTATTTACGGCAATGTCTCTCAGTTGCATCCTTATTCCTCCACAGCCTTTTCCTGCTAATTATCCCACCGGCCTTAATTACCCGCCGCCGAAAGATTGGACTTGAGTTTACCTGCCGGTGTATGACAATTTAACTCCTCTCTTGCAACAGCCCCATCCCGGATATAAACGGTGCGCTGAACGTAACTCAAATTTTCTTCGTTATGGGTTACCATAATAATGGTCAACCCCTCTTGGTTAAGTGCCTGAAACAGTTTCATGATTTCTTCACCGGTTTTGGTATCCAGGCTCCCGGTAGGCTCGTCCGCAAAGACTATCGGTGGCTGGTTAACAATGGCCCGGGCAATAGCTACCCGCTCCTGTTCGCCACCGGACAGCTGGTTTGGTAAACGGTTGGCCTTATTGCCCAGTCCCACCTTCTCCAAAACAGTCTTCGCCATTTCAAGCTGTTCTTTGTGGGAATGACGCAGTATTGCCAACGGTAACATTACATTTTCCACGGCTGTCAGGTAGGGAATTAACTGAAACTGCTGAAAAACGAAACCAATATAACTACTTCGGAAATCCGCCCTACGCTCCACGGAAAGGTCGTAAACGTCAATACCATCTATGATTACTTTTCCCCGGGTGGGAGGATTCAGTGCGCCAAGGATTGTAAGTAACGTACTTTTACCGGAACCCGAGGGCCCCATCAAGGCCACAAACTCCCCTTCAGCAATGGTAATGTCGATACCGTTTAATGCATTAACCCGGTCTTCACCGCTATCATAAACTTTAGTTACGTTGTTCACCTCTATCAGACTCATAGTATCACTCCTATTAAATATACTGCAGTGCTTCCACAGGATCCAGTCTAGCAGCCTGTGCCGCAGGGTATGCACTGGCCAGCAACCCTACAATGGTGGCAATAAACACGACAGTTACACCTATCAGCGGGTCCCACTCAATATTAATCTGCATCTGGGCAATAGCAGGTGCCAGCGCCTTGGCTGCCAGTATCCCTAAAACATAACCCAGGATACCTCCACCTAAACCGATGACCCCGGCCTCGGTAAGAATGATTTCAAAAATGTTCGACTTGCGAAAACCCATCGCCCGGTAGATACCAATCTCTGCAGTGCGCTCGCTGACAGAAGACATCATGGTCAGCATTACCACCAGTGCACCGATAAGCACCACAACTATGGACACAGCGTATGAAAAATTGGTAAAACGGTCAATAACCTGCTGTCTTGCTTTAACCGCTTCAGCCAAGGCAGTTACCCTGGCATAGGGCAAGCTGTCTTCTATATCGGCAATTATCTGTTCAATGGGGCAGGTTGTGCAGTAAGCGGCAACTTCAATAAAGCTTAACTGGTTTGGCTTGTTTAAAAGTTCCTGTGCGCTAAGAAGGTGCATAAATATCAACCCGTCTTCCTCTGTACCCTGCTCGTCTAAAACTGCTGCCACTTTAAAGTCCTTATCCTTTAACCTCACGGTGTTTCCCGGCTTTAACCCGAATTTTGCCGCCACCTTACTGCCCACCAGCAGGTGGTCTACTTTAAACGGTTTCTCGCCTTGGTAAGTCCACCACTTCTTAAGCTTTAGCTCATAGGGAAAGTCCACCCCCACCACCATCACATCTTCATCCTTATATTTAGTCAGCCCCAGTAATTTCGGAGCCACATAGGCAATATTGTCCTTATTGGGAATAGTATTGATCTTGATAATATCATCATTTGTGAGCACGGCTTCCTGGCCACCGCCGGCAGGAATGTTGACGCCGCCATAGGATAAAGATAAAGCGTCAGATTTCGGTACCACCATGATGTTGGCACCGATTTCATCAAAAGTATCAGCAAGTTCCATATTCATGGCCGTGGTTATACTGTACATGGTAACTACAGTACCCATGGCAATTACCATTCCCAACAGTAAAAAGAACAATTTTCCTTTTCTTCTCCTCAAGCTGTTTAAGGCAATACTGTCCAAACGCATAAAACTACCCCCGTTATATCCTTGGCTGCCATTCCTTGACTATATCCTCTGAAAAATACACCTTGCCGTCCTTTACTTCATACGGCAGTTCTTCCGGCGGGTACTGCGGGCATCCTCCTGATATACCCCTTAAGTCATTTAAATACCACCTGGTCCCGCAGGTATCACAAACAAGGATATTGCTCTCAATATGGAAGCGTTGGGAACGGCACGGTTCGCACATGGCTATGGCAACCACCAGACGTCCGGCCGGTGTGATAAATGAAGTAATTGCCTTGGGCTCATCCCCGTTTTCATACTCTGTATAAATTATGTGGTTCTTTACTACCTCCCCCAACGAAATAATAACCTTTCCATCTTGCACTTCATTGCCTATATCCGTCATGCTAATAGTTTTGCCCTTGTAGGCAGGAGTTTCACCGATGTTATAAGTGCCGCCTTTATACCGCCTGGGTAGCGCTGCTGTATCCCGGGTCAAAAATGCAAACCAACCTACTCCCACTACAGCAATGAGTATAGCAATTACAAATACCACCCTATTGGGACCACGATATCGTTGCTTACCACTGATAAATTCTTCACGCTTTTGCTCCCTGTTAGACACATTACCCCTCCTATATCCGTTAGCAGATAAATGATAATAAACCTGTTACCAACACTCCCAGTAGTAATAGGCTTGACACCGGTATGCTCCGGTTTGGCTTGGGATTAATCACACGTTCAACCCTCAGAGCCAGGTCCCCTTGAGCAATTCCCAGAGCAGAAAAAACACTGCTGGAATCTGCAAAGCCAACAGCTTCATTAATTCTTTTCCATACTTTGATCAGGGTGTAACCATACTGAAGGCGATTCCCGGTCAGTCTAACTGCAATTTCATCTGCCATTTCTTCTTTTGCTGCAATAATACCATTATATCCCCAGTGAGCAGCAGGATTAAAAAACATCAAGTCGCGCAAAAATGCTACAACTACACTGAGTAGAGCATCTTTGCGATAAATATGGGCCAGTTCGTGGGCAATAATTGCCTTGACATTATTCCTATCCCACTCCAACATGCTTTTGTCAACCACTAGTGCCGGGCGAATTAAGCCAAACGTAAAACAATCAGTCCAGCCGTCTGACAAAACGTATACTTCCGGCGGTTTTATGTTT
This sequence comes from uncultured Thermoanaerobacteraceae bacterium, assembly GCA_964529795.1. GTDB lineage: Bacteria > Bacillota > JADQBR01 > JADQBR01 > JADQBR01 > CAZGXM01. Next base: position 19,811 of record CAZGXM010000015.1, on the reverse strand, counting down.
AAACCGGCGCAAAACCGGTCTATGATTTCAAAAAGTTCCGGAAAGTGACTGTCATCCACAGGTTTATGAAGTTGGCGAAATTTATGCCCGGACAATACTGCATAAAACAGGCGAATAACAATAATAGCCCCCCACACAAAAATCAGCGGTGTCAGTACCAGTGAAGTCCAGTACCCCACTTGGCAAGCCCATTTAAACAAAGTGTGAATAAAGGTACCGGCAATCAATGTTTCCTGGTAGGTGCTAATCTTGGGAAACAGCACCTTCAAACTCATAAAAGTAATAAAAGGTATCAATAAAGTAAACCACATGAGTTTGACCCGCACCCCAACACAACGGTAACCCAGTATTTTAGTGCAAAAAAGGTAAGCAAGATACATAAACAGGCCGCCGAATAACGCATAGGACGCAAAAGTGTGCGTAAATGCATAAATTAAGGCCATGGCTAGTCTCCTTTTTCCAGTCTCCGGCGTATCAACTGTTCCAATTCCGAAATCTTCTCCTCATCCTTCTCAACGCAGTGAATAAAATGAGAAAAAGCTACCTCGGCATAATCTTCAAAAAGCCCGTCCAATATTTCTCCCACCATGGATTTAGTAAATTCCTCCCTGGTAAAAACAGGGTGATACAGGTAAGCAATGCCTTTTTTCTTCTTGGTAAGCATCCCTTTTCCCGCAAGCCTGCTCATGATGGTCATTACCGTGGTATATGCAATATCCCGCTTCAAGCGTAAAGTCTCAAATACATCCCGTACGGACGCTTCTTTTTTATCCCACATTATTTCCATCACCGCAGCCTCCAGGGGCCCCATCACCTTACCCAGCCCCCGTTTCTTGGGTTTAAACTCGCCAATCAAAGATTTTAAGGGCAATTTGTACACTCCTTTCACAAGCCCTATTCCAATTATAATATAACCCCTTACTACACGCAATAGTAAGAAGCGGAAAAAGAAATTGACCATTACAGCACTCGCTGGGCAAACTGAGTTTCAAACCTGGCAAGTGACCGATCATACACTTCTTCAAACGCACCTGCAAAAGTTCTTCCTCTCCCCAACGCGTCCAGCAATTGTCGCAGTCTTTTTATCCCTTTTAACTCCACCATGTATTCCACCATGGTCAGGGACTGCCAGTAAGCAATACTCTGGCTGGGCAGCAGGTCAAACTGACCGTCCATTTTGGCAAGGGGATAAAGACTGCCCGCATCTTTAATTTGCGGCACTTTAAACTGGAAGCCGGTAATTTCTCTTTCTACATATTGGGCTATGCCCTCCGTCAACCAGCGAGGGTAGTTGCCCCCGGTCCGGTAATCCACAACCATGTGGGCATATTCGTGAGCCATGGGCCCGTTTTGCAGGAAGTACTGCTCTTTTCCTCTGTATGAATCTCCTTTAACCCAAGCGGAGGGAGATAAAATACGTATCACCCCTGCCCAGTAAACTCCCATGGCATTTTGGTCGGCATCCCAGCCAAAACTTTTATTAAGTGCCGCTTTATCCGGATAGAGAATAATAGGAATTTTCCCTGACGGCACTGCCCCCAGGAGCTGGTTGGCAGGTTGAAAGGCCTTTTCCGCCACATCCAGTACCATCTTTGCCACTGCAGCATCCTGTGGTCTGTAACGTAAATAAAAGTTGTCACTGGAGATTTGCAGCCAGTTTCGGGTCTTAATATCAGTTTGTAATCGCACTACCTGACGGACGAATTTATAGGCAACGGCCCTGGGGATGTTGGGGTTTTTGCTAAAGATGCTGAAAAAGACCAGCATCACGGCCACCAGCATGTTGCGCAACACAATACCCCAGGGCCCGGATTCAAGGGCAAGATCCCGTAAGTACAACATAGAAAACCCTCCCCCGTAAAATTTTTGGTTTCTCCTCTGATTAAATTATACAATAGATATGCATCATCCTCATTGGTAATTACTTTCTTTCAAGTAGACATAAAAAAAACAGTCCCGGAGGACTGCCGATTAGCATTCAAGTTCAAGACAGTTTTAAGTTAAAATTTATCTACAATACTCAACAATGTGGCCTCGGGATTGTTATCTTTGATAGCTACCCAATAAAGCCGTTTGCCTTTTTGGTAGTAATAATTGTCTAAACCAATACCGCTCACATAATAGTAAGTACGACCGTCCAAAATTTTTACCTGATAATTGGAGAAAGCATTACTGTTGGGCATTTTTTCATCCATGATGTTTAACAGTTTGGTAGCCTCCGCTTTGCTGCGGGACTCCGAAACCCAGACCATGAGCTGCCGGCTGCCGTCATGACTGCCGTACATGGCTACAATTCCCCGGACTACATCAATGCCCGTACCGTGCAGCCTGCTGATACTCTTTACTGCATCAGGCCCGGTAGAAAGCTTGACAAGCGGCAGACCCGCCAGCTGCTTGGGGAAATCTTCCTCAGTGAGACTGGGCAGAGCGCCAGGCTGCATCAAAACCCATGAAACACCTAAAGCAGCCACCACCAAAAGAAATACTACCAGTACTTTTTTATTCATCTCCAGCCCCCTCTACCGTTCCTTTACGGCCTCCTGCAGCATCTCAACTTCTTTAGCCAAGTTCTTCTGTCGGTTTCCCAGCACTAAAGTGTAGATAAATATTAGCAACCAGATCACAGCGTATGCTGCTACAATATAGCCCATTTCAGAACCTCCTTAACAAACCATAATTTGTACCCGCTTTATCAATGACTTCCGGCTCTTAAACGCTCCTTAATCCTTTTAACCTGCTCAGCGGCATGCTCAATGAAAATTCCCTTCTGCAACAAGTAAAAGTACAGAAATGTAAAGGCAATAACGCTAAAAATCAATGCTTGCAGCATGGTGGGTGCAAGCCCGCCACCACCGGCACCCCTGAGCACCAGTGGGTGATAACGAGAGCCCCACCATTTAATGGCAAAAAAGACAATGGGCACATCGAGAAAACCAATAATACCAAACACCGCTGCCAGGGTAGCTTTCTTTTCTCCCTCCATACCGGAAGCACGGATCAGGATATAAGCCAGGTAGATAAACCAGAGAATTAATGTGGTAGTAAGCCGGGGTTCCCAGTCCCACCAGCGGTTCCAGGCGGAACGGGCCCAAATAGGTCCGGTTGCCAGTACAATGGTGGTGAACACCACGCCAATTTCCGCAGAAACCTTGGCAACGATGTCCCAATTTCCGTTCCTGGTACCAAGGTAGATGATACTGGCAATAAATACTACCAGAAAGGCAAAAAAAGCGTTCCAGGCCGATGCCACGTGGAAGTAAAAGATCTTTTGGGATATAAAAGGTTTGCCCGTATCAGGATTGACTGCAACAGGTGCATAAATAAACGCCATATAAAGTGCACCCATCACCATTACAAAGGAAATCCATCCCAACAGGGTATGATTTTTTGACGGTTTCAGCATGGCTAAACCTCCAATACGTAATCAAATAAAATAAAGGGTATCACCAGAAAAATGACATCATACACGCCTATCAACTTCACCCAGCCGGAAAAATTTGCAAATGGTTCCTGCGCCAAAATCAGGCCGGTGGATTCCACCGCGGCAATTATTACCGGTACCAGGATGGGAAAAAGAATTATCGGTAACAGTATTTCACTGGTCCTGGTATTGGCTGCGAGGGCCGCCAAAAAAGTGCCCACCGCGATAAATCCCAAAGTACCAAGTAAGATTACAAAAACCAACTGCAGCAGGGACCCTTTCAACCGGAAATCAAATAACACAAAAAACAGCGGCAGGGAAATAACTTCGGTCATAACCATCATAATAAAGTTGGAAATCACCTTGCCGAAATAGATGGCAGTACGGTCAACCGGTGTTAACATCAATCCCAGTAGGGTTTCGTTCTGCTTTTCATTAAGGAATGAACGGTTTAAACCCAAAATGCCGGAGAAAGTAAAGGCCACCCAGATAATTCCCGGAAAAATCTTTGTGGTCAGTTCACGGGTCGGAGTAAAAGCAAATGCAAAAATAACAATAACCAACACCGCGAAAATCAGCATGGCGCTAAGCATTTCCTTTGTGCGAAATTCGTTGACAAGGTCCTTCCAGACAATGTTGGCAACCTTTGTGAGAAAGCGCATCAATTTTCCTCCACGTATTTCAAATATTTCTCTTTCAAGGTATCGACGGATAAATCCTCACTGGACGCTTCATAGACAATGCGACCGCTCACCAAAATAATTATCCGGTCACTCAAGTTCAAACCCTGCTCAAAATTATGGGTAATCATGTAAATGGTACGCTGCTGGTTAGTCAAGTTGAGCAAAACCTTGTTCAAAATTTCTATGGCATGCTGGTCCAAACCGGTGTAAGGCTCATCCAAAAACAGGATGTCGGGGTCATGGATAATGGCCCGGGCAATGGCCAGGCGCTGCTGCATGCCCCTGGAAAAAGTACGTACCGGGTCATTAAGGCTGTATCTTAGCCCTACTTCTTCAATTGCCTCCTTTATCCGCTGCTTCAAATTGGGTACATCGTACATGCGCCCGTAAAACAGCAAATTTTCATAGGCGGTAAGATTGCCATAGAGAAAGGTGCTGTGGGAAATAACACCCATTTTTTTGCGTATGGATATGGGATTATCAGATACTTTTCTCCCGCCAATAAAAATTTCCCCGCTGCTGGGAGGCGTCAAAAGGGTAAGTACCTTTAGCAAAGTGGTCTTACCCGCCCCGTTGGGCCCCAGAACGCTGACAAATTCACCCGGCCGGATGTGAAGGTCTATTCCTTTTAAAATGTTTTTTGACCCGATGGTTTTAACAATATTTTTAGACCTTATTATAGAAAAAACCTCCTAACCAGCCAGTTCTTTCAGCTTGGCTTTTACCTTGATTAATTTCTTCTTGTATACTTCCCGCAGCTGAGCATAGGTTTCTTCATCAATTTCCTCATTAAGACGTTGTTTTTCCAAATCTTTTAGCTTGCCCAACAAAGAATGCTGCTTCTTCATCAGTCTTTGGAACAACTCCTCTTCCTCGTCCTTTTCACTGGCCATTTCCTGAGCGTACTGCCTGCGCTTGTATAATGCATAGCCAATAAGGCCCGTAGGAAGTACAATTATAAGAAACAGAAATATATGCGCGTTCATGCCGGCAAACGGTGATTGTTTCCAAAAGCGTATGTGACCGGGACTATGGAACTCAGGGCCTTCACGGGTGACCCCGCCGGAAGCACCGGAGACACTTCCCGTCAATGTAACACGCAGTCCCAAATTATCTCCGGGTTGAAACCCTTCACCAATGAAAAGTCTGTATTGCTGTCCCTCCACATTTTGAATACCGCCATCCTGAATGTTATTACCCGAAATATCAATGCCCTGCGCCGGTGTCAATATATATACCACTTCCGTGGGGTAGCGTACTTCTTCATTTATGATAAAGTGGGGAGTATCGGATTTAATAACATACCCGAAACCCAAATTAGTCGTCCCGCTGGGTATGCTCCGGCTAATGACCAATTTGCCGTCCTTTACTTGAGCCGAATTTTTATCTATGCCTTCCAAAAATTGCAGGTCTTGGTAAGCGTCAGGCAGAGAAACGATAAAAGTTTCGTCCGCCGACACCGTATCCCCTGCATTATTGATTATAAACCGTTCAGATACCCGAAGCGTATCCTGACCACTGGGAGCCATGAACAGGTGATGTACTTTCAGTGATAGCGAAGAAGTCTTCTCTGGTACAGTGGAATCACTTTGCTGACCTGTGCTTGCTGTTGCTGTTTCATCTTGTCCCTGTCCCGCAAAAGCCAGCGGAGCGAAAGCTGTCATTATCACTACCAGTAAAACACTTAACGTTTTCCGCATAAACTCACCCCAATATTCGCGTAAGAGCTTTATTCTCTTTCTTCCTTAATCAACTGCTGAACTTCTCGTTCAATTTCCTTCTCAATTTCCAATTCAAGTTCTCTTTCCAACTCAGCACTATCCTGGGCATCAACTTGCAATTCTTCTTCCTCGGCCTTCAACAACGCCACCGCCTGACGTTTATATTTGGCCCTTAATTTTTCGTAATCCTCTTTTGACAGTTTTTTCATTCGATAGTCAAACTCTATTTCACCCAAAGTGGTAAAAACAGATTCCTTTTGTCGCTCTAATGCATCCTCTGCATCATAATCAAGACTGCGGTCCAGGGACTTAGTTCGCTCTTCCTTCTTAATTAGGGGATATCCTATTAAAAATACCGAAGCTACCACAACAATAATAGCTAAAACCAAAGGAAAACCTGTCACTTGCTCCCCCTCCTGTCTGAGCACTAACTCTTAGTAGTGTTTCTTGATTTCTTCATCCAGCAACTCTTCATACTCGGCCAGGTCCGCATCATCCACGTCGGTGTCATCCTCAGCCGTCCTGTTATAGAAAACCCATTTGTCCAGCGCCATGTACACCATCAGTCCTCCGCCGAGAATAGCCAGGAAAGGTGTAACCCACGCAGTTATATTAAAAGGTATACTCGGTGGCGGGGCTGCCATTACTTCTTCACCGTAAATGCTGATCATATAACCGTAGATCTCCTCGGGTGTCATTCCCTCACTTAACTTCTCTCGAATTTCCCGGCGCATCTGCTGGGCTGTAGCATTATCGCATGCCTGCAAATACATGCCGCAACCATCAGTACACATTAAATTGGCCTCAATCTTTTTAAACGTTTCTTCATCGACAACTTGCGTGCCGGCATAAACCGGCAGGGTTAAAAACAGGTTTAATAACAATACAGATACTAAGGTCAACCAGCCCGTTTTTAGCCGCATATGCTCAACTCCCTTATTGGGTGTATTTGGGCCCTAACTGGCTCCCTTTTCCGGGCCATACTGCAAAAATGGTACCCAGTACTAAAATGTACCCGCCAATCCACATCCAGCTCATCATAGGATTAACATGCACCTTAAATGTAGCTGTTTTTCCACTATTCTCCCATGTGGCAAGAATTACGTACAAGTCTTCAGCTAAACTACCACGTATTGCTACCTCTGTGGACGGTTGGTCCCAATTCTCATAAAACACTTTCTCCGGCGTAACAGTTCCAATAGCTTTTCCGCCTTTAACAACTGGCATTTCAGCATAAACCACCGCGTTCCGTCCTTCGGGCCGTTCGCGCAGACCGTTAAAGGTCAAGATGTAATCTTCTATCATGATAGTTTCACCGGCATTTACCTGTTTGGTCACTTCCTGCTTATAAACACCCATGCCAATCACAGCAAAGGCTATCAAAATAATCCCCATGTGAATGAGATAGCCGCCGTACCGGCGCCGGTTACGCACCATCAACCTGCCCAACGCTGTCAGGTAGGGTTCTCCCGTCATGCGATGCCGCACGCGGACACCGCGGTAAAATTCCTGTGCAATGGTAAACAAAACAAACCAGGCCACTGCCCAGGCAATGGCACCATAAAGTTTTCTGCCCGGCAGGTAGAAATAAAGGCCAACGCCAACAATTATTGCTAATAACATAGGCCACATGAAATTATTGCGCAGGTTCTTCAGTGAAGAACGTTGCCATGCAATCAATGGGCATACCCCCATGACAAAGAGCATTGCCAGCAAGATAGGTGCGTTTACCCGGTTAAAGAAAGGGACACTGACAGTAACCTTTACTCCCCGTACCGCTTCGGAAATCAACGGGAAAACCGTGCCCCAAAATACGGCAAAGGCCGCACCAACCAACAGCAGGTTATTGAGCAGGAAACTGCTTTCCCTGGAAATATAAGTTTCAAACTGGTTCCCCTGCTTTAACAGGTTAATCCGGTCAATCAACAGATAAAAGGACAGCAGGGCGGCAACAGCCATAAATCCTAAGAACCAAGTACCCAGGCTGGAGTTACTGAACGAATGCACCGACTGCAGTACGCCGCTCCGCACCAAGAACGTACCAAATAAAGTCAAGAGATAGGTAATAATAATAAGCGACATGTTCCAGATTTTCAGCATGTCCTTACGTTCTTGAATCATCACCGAGTGTAAAAAAGCAGTACCCGTCAGCCACGGCATAAAAGAAGCGTTTTCCACCGGGTCCCAGGCCCAAAAGCCGCCCCAGCCCAGTTCCACGTATGCCCACTGAGCGCCGTAAAGGTTGCCAAGGCTTAAAAACATCCAGGCAATGACCGCCCAACGACGGGTTACTTTAATCCAAGAATCATCAGCTTTTTTAATAAACAATGCAGTCATAGCAAAAGCATAGGGAACTGCAAAACCTACATAACCCAAATACAGGGTAATGGGGTGAAAAACCATTCCCGGGTTCTGCAACATGGGATTTAAGCCAGCACCTTCGGGGGGAACTCCCGGCCACTTGGCAAAAGGATTGGAATGACTTGCAAGCAGCATAACCAGTATGAAAAACAAGTTGTTAATCACGAGAATGGTGCTAACGTAAGGCAACTTGACATCCTGCTCATGCTTTTTTGAAAAAGTTACAATTGCAGTGTAAATTGCCAATACCCAAGACCAAAGCAGAAGCGAACCGGCATTGCCCGCCCAAAATGCCGACGCTTTGTAAAACAGGGGCAAATCACTGCTGGAGTAGTTGTAAACATATTGGACCTGAAAGTTATCTGTCATGAACAAGTAAAACAACGAAATGGAGGCCACTGTCGTAAGCAGAGCAATCGCGGCTACGCCACCCTTAGCACTGGCCCGTAAGTGCAGGTTATCAGTCTTTACAGAAACAATAAATGCCGCTATGGTATAAATACTAATTAATAAGGCCAAAATAAGTGATAAATAACCAAGGTCAGCCAATTATAAAACCTCCTCGTCCATCTTCGCTGGGAAATCATGTATTGACCGGTAGCCGGGAAGACCCTGCTACCGGTCCTTAACTTATTGCGCCTCTGCAGGCGTATCCGCCGCCTCATACTTTGAAGGGCATTTGGTGGTCACTTTTTCTGCTTTAAAAACATTGGCTTTTTTATCATAATATCCCTCTAAAATTACTTCGGCACCGTCATCAAAGTTATCTGGCTTAACGTCATTGTAGACTACTGGCAGTTCGTACTTACCTTCTTTCATGTCCCTGAGCGTAAACGTTAGCTGAATATTTTTGCCGTCAAACTTAACACTGTCACCAATCAACTTGCCGGGCACCAGTAAATACTCACCGTTATAATCCTGTTTTCCCATAACCAATTCTCCGATATCCACCTGGTAACCGGAAAAGCTGGCAAACCCGGTAAACATCAAATAGCCCACAGCCGCCACAATTATCAACGCTCCGATAAAAATCTTTGTGGTCTGCTTCACCGAAAAAGCACCTCCAAAACCCTACTCATCAATTTCCTCCAGCAGCCGTTGATAGGTCTCTTCACTTATTTTACCATCAATAAGCAGCTTGCGCAGCTTCCGCTTTTCCTCAGCTGCTTTACTATTATTTCCGCCGCCCTTGCCCTTGACACCACCTTTTTTCTTGGCTTTACTCTTTGTACTGCGGCTCTTGTTCTGATTATTTTTGCTGACGGCAAAAAAGAGGAAAACTCCCAACAACAGAATAAATACCACCAGTAGAATTACAATGGTTGAATCGAGCGACGATTCCGTCTTTGGCTCCTGATTATTGGCATTGTTTGCAGCATTATTGGCCTGTACTGAAGGAGTGTTTTCCGTCCTCACATAACTAACATCAAAAGTAAGTTGGTCCTCCGGGGTCAGGTTGGCATATTGATAATAGTAGTTGGTAAAACCTTCGCTATCCCCTTGGGTCTGTTGCGCTTCCGGTGTCAGTTTTACTTCACTGGCTCCCTTGGGAGCTTTGATCTCTATTGTCAAATTAGTTAGCGGGAAAGCAGGCCTGAAAATCTGGGTAAATGCTTTAGGGTTACTCCCTGCTTCAAAAGGCTTGTAATAGTATTCCATCATAATGGGAAACTCTGCGCCCGGTTCCACCGGATGGGACGGTTTCCAAACTATCACGTCATAGTCGGGATTATCCTTCTTCAAGATGTACCTTTGACAAAGCATCCCCTTTTCCGTTTCGCAGACCATGTTTATGTCAGCATTTTTTGGTATTTTATATCTTAATTCGCCCTGGAAGGGCTCGCCGGTATCATTTACAAACGTTCCGGAATAAATTACCAGTACTTCAGGGGATTTGTCATATTCCGGCCAAATTGAATAGTAAAGCTGCTTCATAGTCATAGTCTTCTCCTCAGCCATAGCCGGAGAAGTTACGGATACCAGCATCAAAAGCACTACAGCAACCACTGTAAATGCCAGTAGTTTTTGATTTCTGTTAGTTAACATTATTTTCCTCCTCACAATTGTTGCATTTTTGTAACCTTTTTCACATAACAAGCGAATAAAAAAACTGCCTTAGTAAGTACCAGCGCTCTCTAAATATTTCTCCTATTCAGGAAGAAATCCTGCCTGAATCCATTTTTTTAACATACCATTTATTAACTTATATATTTTATCGATAATGTCATTATTGATGAGACGTGTTCTTCCTGCTTCGGGGTTGGCGGGTAGCTCCTATAAGCAAAGTAAAACATGAAAACAAAAATTATAAGTACCACAAGGGTTAGTATATAGTTGCGCTTCAAAATTTCCCCTCCTCCTCTGTTAATTCTTTCGCTACAGCCATCAACCGTCAAAAGAAAACTATTACAGTAACTAAAATGCAAAGAAAAATAATCTATAGTTATCATAACCGCAGGCTCTACTACAGTCAATAGTAAGATAAGCAAAAAAAAGTCTATATTTCCGGTACTACTCAAATTTGCCCTGACCTTTATCATTTGAATGCTGAGGTTCTTTTTGATGGCAAGATTGCGCCTTGGTTCCCCGCATCATTAACAGGTGCATTAA
>CAZGXM010000015.1:0-8915 GCA_964529795.1 uncultured Thermoanaerobacteraceae bacterium | reverse complement strand
CTTTTTGATGGCAAGATTGCGCCTTGGTTCCCCGCATCATTAACAGGTGCATTAACAGACATAACAGTAAGATCACCAACCACCAGTTACTACTGACAATCTCCTCGGGAGGTGCATCACTGGCAAATACATGAATGAACACCCCAAACATAATAATTACACACAGCAACATCACCAATATGTGTCATTTGGAATGTCTTCCCTGCACGTTTCTCACTCTCCCAGCAATGATACTAATATATTTTAAAAAAGAGGTACCAAAAGTTTTTCCTCCTTTCGGTACCCCATTCATCAAGCATAACGTTATTGCACCTCATAACCGGCTTCTTCAATAGCTTTTTTCAGGTCATCAAAAGATACCTTGCTGTCATCAAACTCTACGGCAACTTTATTGGCAGCCAAGTCCACCTCTGCGGAAGTAACTCCGTCCAGGGTTTTTAAGGCAGACTCTACTGACATCTTGCAGTGATTGCAAGTCATTCCGGCCACACTTATGTCCATTGATTTTTCAGCCATGTTATCACCTCCTTCACAAAATGTGGCTTTTTAACTGGTTTTAAACTTCCACCTTTTCAGGCGCAAGGACTTGCTGACCACGGGCAGAGAACTGAACGCCTTGGCCGCGCCGGCAATGATAGGTTTTGTACCAGGTTTCCCACTTTAGTCACCGACGAGTCATAAGAAACAGTGGACTTTTTCACAGCAAAATCAACCGTTTGCGGAAACCACCCCTTCCGCTTGTTTAACCCCTTTTCCATTCTGTTGGCGCAGGCAGCACAAGACATGCCGCTAATGGGCAATGTGACCTTTTTTAACTGCCTGCTCTCAGCAGCATCCATAAAAGCTTTCACTTCTATGTCGGCTTAATATATTTTTCCCTTACATCGCATCAAATATTTTTATATACCTTACAGGGGTATGCTAGCTATGGTTAATTTTATGCCACAATCCCAAGTTTGTCAACGGAATTAACGCAAAAATGCTCCCCCTAAAAGAGAGGCCGCCTTTCTGTAAACTTTGGGTCATTACTGCTACTCACCGCCATTAACCTGCACGGAGCAGCAGATTCCATTCGGCTTAAAGCACTCCGCCCAGGTAGCGCTCTGCCGCCATGGCGGCATGGGCACCGTCACCAACGGCGGTACTGACCTGGCGCAGGAATTTTTCCCGTACATCGCCGGCAACAAATATCCCCGGCACGGACGTTGCCAAAAAGTCACTGGCCACTACATAGCCTCTCTCGTTCAATTCAATGACGCCCTGCAAAAATTCCGTGTTTGGTTCAGTACCAACGAAAATAAACACACCGTCAAAATCATGGTCTGCCACAGCACCGGTTTTCACGTTTTTCACCTTGACATTTTCTACTTTTTGGTCCCCTTTAATTTCTTCCACTATACTATCCCATAAGAACTCTATCTTCTCATTGGTAAAAGCCTTCTCCTGCAAAGCTTTTACAGCCCGCAATTCATCCCGCCGGTGAATAATCACCACCCGGGAAGCATACTTGGTAAGAAACAGTGCTTCCTCCACCGCCGAGTCGCCACCGCCTACCACAGCCACTTTCTTATCCTTAAAAAATGCACCGTCACAGGTGGCACAGTAGGAAACACCTCTACCCTGAAACTTTAATTCTCCAGGTACCCCCAGTTTCCGCGCCCTGGCACCAGTGGCGATGACCACACTCCTGGCCTTTATTTCCTCTTCACCGGCTCTGATAATTTTTATATTGCCCCTGTCTTCCAGGGCGGTCACATCTTTCATTTTAAATTCCGCACCGTGTCCCATGGCCTGCCGGTGAAACTTGTCCATCAACTCCGGCCCGCTGATACCCTCGGGGAAACCCGGATAATTGGCAATGATGTCAGTAAGCGCCGCCTGCCCGCCGGGCATAGACTTTTCCAGCACTATAGTTTTCAAACCACCCCGGGCACCGTACAGCGCTGCGGTCAATCCCGCCGGTCCGCCGCCGATAATCGCCAAATCATAAGTCATTAACCAACATCCTTTCTATATTCTTTCATCATACATTTGTCCATGATAACTTCTATCCCTGCTGCAGTTGCTTTTTCCGCCGCTGTATTATGAATTACGCCCTCCTGCAGCCATAACACCGGTACACCCCGTTCAATTACCTGGTCCACAATTTCCGGTACTGCCGCGGGCTTGCGAAATACGTCCACCACATCAATGGCCAACTCTTTTGGTATACCCTTGATTGAAGGGTAACTTTTTTCGCCCAGGATTTCATCTTTGACAGGATTGACCGGGATGATTTTGTAGCCTTGCTCCTGCAGGTATTTAGCCACCCGGTAACTGGCCCGCTCGGGCTTATCTGACAACCCCACCACCGCAATATTTTTAATTTTTTGCCAGTCCACTGTTAAATACCTCCCCACCACCATCTTACCCCATCGGGGTATTTATTTTGATTATATTATATACAGTTTTTCGCCGCTGTTTCAACCCCTATTTATTCTCCCCAAAATAAATACCCTTCATGAATGAAGGGCTTGTTTCGTTTCGCTTTCTAACACCTTAGTCCAAATAACGCATGGGGTTACGGGTATCCCCGTTTACCAGCACCTCAAAATGGAGGTGTGAACCGGTGCTGCGCCCGGTGCTACCTACCAAAGCAATGATATCGCCGCGGGAAACTTTATCGCCCATTTTTACCTTTAACTTGGAATTATGGGCATAACGAGTCTGCAGCCCGTCACCATGGTCAATGACTACCATATAACCGTAATTACCCCGCCAGCCTGCAAAGATTACCGTGCCTTCTTCAGCAGCCAGCACCGGGTCTCCGGTTTTCCCATCAATATCAATACCCGTGTGGAACTCCCTGCCCCGCCAGCCGTAACGGGAAGTAATCTGGCCCCTTAACGGCCACCCCAGTTCACCGTTACCGCCAGCACCCCGGGATGCCACCATCATTTTGGTGCCGCGCCTGACAATCTTGCGCTGGGGTTGTTTGATTACTTTTTCATCTAATACTTGCTTGCCAACTTCCTGGCCGTTGCGCTGTACAATACGGTAGAGCACCTCTTTTTCCCCATACTGGCCCCACTGCTTGACTCTCTCCTGGCCGCGCCAAAGGGTGTCGTCCTTGATGACTTCAACAGGATAAGGGGTTTTTTCCAAGATGTTTGCCTTGTATGCAACAACTACATCCAGCATGGGCTTGGCCTTGACCAGCTTTAATTCCAGCCCCGGCTGGAGATTGGTATCTTCTGAAATGCCCGGGTTGGCTTGCAAGATATCTTCCACCCACAAATCATTGGCCCGGGCAATGGTCCACAGGGAATCTCCTTCCTTAACAACATGTGTCTTCACCAATTTTTCCCCGGTGGTTAACAAATTAAAAGCCTCGTCCACACCGGCAATTTCATCCTGTTCTACCTCCACGGGAACCAATTCCGGCTGCTGTTCAAATGAGACTGATTCTATTTCTACTCCTTCCTGCTCCGGAATAAACTGCTCCTTCACACGGTTGAGTACTTCCTCCGCACTGGCCTTGTCCTGGAGAACAACCTTTTGCTGGCCGTTTATCTCAATGGCCGTGGCCATAACTTCAAAACTGAGCTCATTTTTTATTAACGAGTAAAGTCCGCTTTTATCAACCAGAGCCGTATCCTGAGGGACTTTTACCAATTGGACCTGAAAACTGTTCTGCCAAACCGGTTGGCCGGAAACATTTTTTGCCAAGTCAGCTTTTGCCCGGGAATATACTTCCTCTGCCATGCGAATGTCGGAAACCAGAGCCAGTTGTTTACCGTCCAACATTACTACATAGGCATCCTTGCTGTGGGGCATAAATATGGTGGTAATACCGGCAATCATTAAAACCAACACTATCCAAAAGACGGGCTTTCTTAAAAGCCGCCCGGTTTTTGCACGTAAAGTCCTTTTGCTGATGGGGATCCTGCTGTCCGGTGCCAGTACTTCCTCTTTTGTGAAAAAATACATCTCGTCCCCCCTTTCACTACTGCTCCTGATTCATTCTATGTCCCAAAAGGCATGTTCCTGCGTGGAAAAAAATACCTCCCATTTGAGAGGTGAGATGTGCGAGGCTGGATGTGCGATTTAGGGTATTCCTTACAGTGCAAAGCCCTTTTAGCCGCAGTTTTACCTTACACTTCCACTTTGTTTCGAAGTTATTACTACGCCATAGATGATTAAAATTCCTCCCAAAATTACAATGAAAGTAATTTTTTCTCTCAGCAGTATGGCTGCCATGACAGCGGTGATTAGCGGTTGAACAAGACCGCCGTGGTGCTCCGGCTTATCATTACACCTCGGTTATTCTCCTGATGCTGCAGCGGCAGTCATAATATACGGCCGTATTACCTATGTCCGAAACCCTACCGGGAGTTAAAGCATTGACCCCACCGCCAAATTTTATCCACCAGCCGGACTCGATTACCAACACACCGGGTAAAACATTTGCCGTAAGCCGGGCAACACCTTTCACCTGGCCCCGGGCACTTTCCACCAACACCAGGCCGCCGTCGGCTATCCCGTGGTCAATGGCAGTCTGCGGGTGTAACAGTACCGGCATGTACATAGCCTTGTCCAGCTGCAGGTCATGAAACTGGGAATGTATCCTGTTGCTGCTGTGCGGTGTAAGCAGTACCAGCGAATACTGCCCGTCCGTACCTTTCTTGCCTCCCGTCTCGGTACTTGGCACATAATCGGCGGTTCCCATCCCTTTGGCGGCAAGGGAGGGAGAATACAGCTCTATTTTCCCCGAAGGGGTAGCAAATTTCCTGTCCTCCCAGGCCACCGGTTTAATCAGGGGATTGTCCATAACCCCGTGTTTCTTCAGTTCTGCCAAATCAATACCATACTTATTTAACGGTTCCAAAATCCTTTCCATCCACTGGTCAGTGTTCAATTCACCGAAAATTTCTTCCAGGCCCATGGTCTTAGCCAGGTGCATGAATATCCAAGCATCCGGCCGGCTCTCTCCCTGGGGGTCCACCAGTTTCGGCACATAGCCAAAATGCTGGTTCATACTGTTAGCCACAATGTTCTCCGCCTCAAAAACCGTGGCGCAGGGCAGTACCAAATCGCTTTCCACGGCTGTATCCGTCAGGGTAAAATCCACGGTAACCACAAATTCCGCCCGCCGGAACGCCTCCAGCACCTTGGTGGTGTTGGGCAGCTGGCAGACCGGGTTGGAACGGGTGACAAATATTGCCCGTACCGGCGGGTCAGTTAACGCCAGCACTGCCTCCCCCCAACAGGGATAGGGTATTTTTCGCCGCGCTCCGGCCAGTTCCTTGCCGCTGATATCGACAAAAATCTTCTTCTTGTAGCCCGCAAAGGAATAATTGACCCCACCGCCGCTTTTTCCTACATTGCCGGTGATGGCCGCCAAGGCGTCAATGGCACGAACGGTGCGACCGCCGTTGGTATAGCGCTGCATCCCATAACCGAGGAAGATACTGGCAGCACCGGCCCGGGCATACCGGGCGGCAAATTTCTCTATCATTTCCTTGGAGACTCCGGTAATAGCCGCTGCCTTTTCCGGCGGGTATTGCTTTACAACCCTCAAATATTCCTGAAAACCCGATACGTACCGGGATACAAAAGATAAATCCAGCCATCTTTCCCGGCAGATAACATGGCCCAGGGCCAAAGCCAGTGCCCCGTCAGTGCCGGGTTTCACGGGAACAAACAAGTCCGCATCAAAAGGGAGCTTGATGTTGACAGGATTGACAACAATTATCCTGCCGCCCCTTTCCTTTACTTTTTTGAGGAAGGGCAGCAGGTGCCGGTTTGTCTCGGATACATTCCTCCCCCACAGTACCACCAGTTCACTGTTCAGAACATCCTCCCAGCGGTGGGCCCGGCATTCGCCAAAGTCAGTTTTTTGAGCGGCGTCCCCCGCGCCCCAGCAAAGGCTGCCGTAAGTCCGGGTCACACCACCGAAAGCGTTGAAAAACCGCTGGTCCAGGCTATTCAGCAAGCCGTTGCTGCCGGAATCAAAGTTGTGCAGCACCGCGGTGGTACCGCTTTCCGCGGCAATCTGCCCCAGTTTTTCACTTATCTCCGCCAATGCATCATCCCAGGATATTTTCCGCCAGCCCGAAGGTGTCTTGCGTAAAGGGTAACGCACCCGGTCCGGGCTGTACATGCGCTCAACCTGCCTTTCAGCTTTGGGGCAGACCTTCCCCTGGGTATAGGGATGGTCAGGGTCACCGGTGACCCTGGTTACCCTGCCCTCCTTCACCTCCACCTGCCACACGCAGGCATCAAAGCAATCCAACGGGCACATTGTCCTGTACGTTGCCAAACTTATCACCTACCTGACTGCCAAACTGATATAGTAAATCGCCAGTACAATAAGAATAAGTCCGCTGATGTTATTAATCAAGTGCATCCATTTCTGCACCGTGGCAATCTTTTTAATCAACCCGGTAAATGTGCCCACCAACAGCAGCGGTACCCCTTGACCCAAACCGTAGACAAACAGTAGGACCGCCCCGCCGGCCAGCTGGCCCTTGACAGCCACAAAAGTAAGAATCACTGCAAGAATAGGTGTGGAACAGGCGGTTGCCACCATGCCGAAAAACAGGCCCACCAGGTATGCCCCTATCAAACCCCGTTTTTTGGGGGCAACCACGTCTAATACAGGCCACTTTATCTGGTAAAATCCCATCAAGTTCAGGCCCATAGCAACGGCCACCGCAGCCATGAAGTAGTACCAGCCGTCCCCCAAGCTGCCAAAGATTGTCCCCAGGGACGATGCTATCAAACCCAGGATGCTGAAAGTTGTGGCCAGTCCAACGCTAAAGGCCAGGGCAAGAATAAACCCCCGGGCCTTGGACGCCTCTCCATAGCCGCCGATATAGGCAACCAGTACGGGAATCATGGATATAACGCATGGGCTGAAACTGGTAACTACTCCGCCGAAATATACCAGTAAAAAAGTCAGCAGGGATATCCGGTCAATGCTTTGCATTGCTAGCTGCGGGTCAAAAACTGCGGTCAAATCAATCCCCTCCCCTGGCAGCCAAAAGTTCCCTCACTTCCAGGTATATGGCACATTCCAGGCGTTTCTTCTGGATCAGGCAGCCCACTTTATATGGTTTAAACAAGTCCCGGTTTTGCTGGTAGGCATTGGCATTACAGCCGCCGCTGCAGTAAAACCGTGCCCAGCACTGCCTGCACTCGGGTTTGTTAAAGATATGGGCCTGCCGGAAACGCTCACTGACAGCAGTATTGGTTATTCCCCGCTCAACATTTCCCAGGTAAAATTCCCTTTCACCCACAAACTGGTGGCAGGGATATAACTCCCCAGCAGGAGTTACCGCCAAATACTCAAAACCGGCGCCGCAGCCCCGCAGTCTTTTGGACAGGCAGGGCCCCTGTTCCAGGCTGACGTTAAAATGGAAAAAGTTAAACGGTATACCCCTTTCCCAGTATTCAAGATAAAAGTCTACCAACCGGTCATACTCCGCCGCCAGGCGGGGATAGTCCTCCTCTGTCAAGGCATAGACCGCGTCAGGCGGTGCCACCACCGGCTCAACCGACAACTCGGTGAAGCCGCAGTCCAGCATGTGGGCGATGTCCGACGCAAAGTCCAGGTTATGGCGGGTATACGTACCGCGGATATAATAATTCTCCCCGCCCAAATCATCCACCATGGCCTTGAATTTGGGCAGAATTTCCCGGTAACTGCCGCCGCCGGCAGCTGTAGGGCGCATGTAGTCGTTTACGCCAGGGCGGCCATCCAGGCTGAGTACCAGCTTAATATCACAGTCCCGCAGGAACTTCCTTACCTCCTCATCCAACAACATGCCGTTGGTAGTGAGGGTAAGACTTACTTGCTTGCCCTTTTTTTCTGCGGCCTCCCTGGCATACAGTACCGTTTCCCTGACCACCGGGAAATTTAAAAGGGGCTCGCCGCCGAAAAAATCAATTTCGCAAAACTGCCGCGGACCTGAAACGTCCAAGAGAAAATCCACCGCCTGTTTTGCCGTCTCAGCCGTCATCAACTGTCTTTCCCCGCCGAAACGTCCGGTCCCTGCAAAACAGTAGCGGCAGCGCAGGTTGCAGTCATGAGAAACATGCAGGCAAAGGGACTTGACGTAAGCCGGTTCCGCAGTAAGTGACCAGACATCCACTTCCCCCTTACTTCCCAGTAAGCCCTTATTTTTTAACTCCGCAAGCTGCTCAGTGATTTCAGTAACTGCAGACTGACCGAATTTTTCCACCAGCAGGTGCTCGGGCTCGTTATCCATCACTCCACGGACAACACCCGCCGCCGGTTTATCCAGCAGGTGGATAGCACCACTGTTTACATCCAACAGAATATTTAGTTCTTTATAGGTAAATAAATGTATATCATGTTTGGAAATATCCATGACAGCCAATTTTGTCACTCCTGAAAAAAATAAGACCCACCGCAGTGGGTTTACTCTACCTTTTCTCGCAAACCTGGTTGCCAACCGTACAAGACGTCTTGCAAGCTGACTGGCAGGAAGACTGGCAGGCACCGCAGTCCCCGGTCTTAAGGGTGTCCTGCAGGTTGGGGTTTGCAATTGTTTTGATATGTACTTTTTTGCTCATGAAAATGCCTCCTTCACCATTACTGCCAATATTATATCACAAGTCAAAAAGTGCGGCAAAAAGTTTTTGCCGGAGGTTGCTTGATAAGCTGCAGGCCGGTGATACTGCCATCGCCAGAGACCCGCGGGAGATAAAACGAACCTTCAGAGTTATTGAACTTTTACGCGGAGCAAGGAAGTTGCAATTATTTGGCGAAATAGGTATTAATATTTCCTTTTGGAGGGAATAACCGTTGAAAAAAGTACTGATATTCTTTTTGATGGCTGCTTTCAGTGTTTACCTCTATGGCTGCACCCTGCCGGACTTGCCGCCGCTGCCCTGGCAGAAAGGACAAC
>CAZGXM010000014.1:0-41018 GCA_964529795.1 uncultured Thermoanaerobacteraceae bacterium | reverse complement strand
TATTCAATTTCCGTAATCTCAAAATGATACCAACTGAAATCTCCTGTTTTTAATTTCCAGATTACTTCCCCTTTGGTGGGAATCCTTATACCATTAAATTCCTGATAATCCTTCATGGGGGTTGACCATGTTTCCAATAACATACTGTATTTATAACCCAGTTGTTGATTCCGCTTAGTATTGGCGGTAAAATCCAATGAAAAGTGTCGGTAGATAGAAGCGAAGAATTAGCGAACGGATACTCCCTAATCCATTTTACCACATAAGACAACTATTGGAGGCTCTGCCCCTAAGCCCGCCTCCGTTGAGTCAGAAACTTACTCGAAGCAACAAAATGAGGAAATTGGTTTACCCTTTCCAGATAAAGAAATAAAAAATACCACACAAAACGCAACTGCCTTAACTTTCAATAATTCAGCTGACTTGTTTGTTCTAAAAATAACTGACAATGATAAACCTTTTCCCCTTAACGTTGAGGTAGATAGCGCCAACCAACTGTTTTACCGTTAGTCCCCGGACGGCCGTTTCCTTGTATACGGCAATAATGGCGACCTTTTTATATACGATTCCAGCATAAAAGAAATTCGCAACCTTACCAACACCCCGAACCGGTGGGAGTTAATGCCGTCCTGGTCACCTGATGGTAATTACCTGGTATTTACCAGTCGGCCTTTAGAGCCGGGAGAAGGTAAGCCGTCCAACCCTGATATCGACTCTTGGGTAATGCTGGGGGTCTTTGGCGGGAGTCCTACACTAATCGGTAGAGACGGTTCTGGCTATACTGTCTTAGAAGAAGGAGTGGTAACAAATCCGCCCACTTGGTCCTCCGACGGCAAAACCATCACCTACGGTATAGAGGGCAGCGTTCATCTTTTTACCCTCGATGAACAAAAGGTTACTGTGATTAAACCCGCTGATTACGGCCTTGAAGCCAAATACCTTAGTGCACCATCCTGGTCTCCTGCCCGCAATGAACTGGCAATATTTTTCGCGACGGACGATAGAGAACCTACCCGTCAAGAACTTCTGGCAGGAAATGCGCCAACTCCTGAACAGGGATACGCCCTTCTTGATTTGGACAAGAAAAGCAGCTTAATTCTATACCAATATAAAGCCCCTTTCGTCGCTTCCCGGCCACCGGCCCTCTGGAACGGCACCAGAAATATACTGGCTTTGGCAATAGTTCCTGCTCTTGATATTCACGACCCTCCTGCGGCTTTGTTAGTTATGGACCGGGATGGCAATAACAGACAGAAACTTGGCGTAGCTTATCAGGCAGCCTGGGAGCCAGATGGTTCCCGCCTGGCTTATATTGATTTAGATACCCGGCGTTCTATAGTTATTTTATCTCCTACAGACCACGGTTGGGACCAGCAAACTGTTGATTTTGAAGAAATTTTACAACGAAATTTTCTGGAGGGATTTGCTTGGCGTCCCGCGGTTAAATAATAAAAGTAGGTAGTCAATCATTTAATCAAACTGCCTTTTCACAAACAAACGAGGTGGTAACCTTTTCAAGGTTTACACCTCGTTTTCCGACTGCTTGCTTATTTTAGTTAGTGTTTTTTAATTCCTGTTGTATAATACGGTCAAACTCTTCAAAAGGAACAGACCCTACTATCATTTTTCCATTGACAAAAAATGTAGGTATTCCGGTAATGCCATATGATACTCCATCATTATAATCTTTCCCCACTTCATCGCGATATTTATCACTCTGTAAACAGGCCTTAAAATGGTTAACATCTAGTCCTATATCCCCTGCATATTCGACAAGGTAAGTTTCTTCAAGGGACTCACCCCCACCTTTTTTCGTTTCCTAAAACATACGGTCATGCATCGGCCAAAACTTACCCTGTTCTTGAGCGCATTCAGCAGCTATAGCTGCTTTATACGCATATTTATGTAAATCACCCATCGGAAAATCTCTGAAAACCAAACGAATAGAATCACCGTATTTTCCCAAAACTTTATTTAAAGTGTCCTGAGCTTCCGCCCAAAACCGGCATTCAAAATCACTAAACTCTACAATGGTAACAGGTGCATTTTTAGGTCCTTTTACAGGATAGTGTAAAATTAAGTTCGCAAAAAGGAAAGAGGAAAACCATCGGACAACTCCGAAAAGGTAAGTGACAAGCAAACCAAAAAGGAGTTGAAACCCGACGGTCTACTCTAATTATAACTTACCTTTTGAAAAAATGTTACTGCAATTTATGTCGGAAGAGGATCCAATGCTATCCATGCTTAAATGGCTGTGTAAACAGCTCATGGAAGCAGAGGTAGAAGCTAAAATAAATGCTTCTAAATCCGAACGAACCCCTGAAAGAACCGGATACCGTTCTGGTTACCGGGTTCGGCGCTTCGATACCCGAATGGGAACAATGTACTTATTCGTTCCCAAACTACGAAATGGAGGATATATTCCCTTTTTCATCAAGGAGAAGAAGCGTTCAGAAGTAGCACTGATGAACGTAATTCAAGAGGCCTATATCAACGGCGTCTCTCCTCGTAAGATTGAAAAATTGGCCCAGGGCCTCGGTATTGAATCGATCTCCCGGGGGCAGGTTTCCCAGATTACCAAAGAACTTAATGAGCAGGTAACCCTCTTTAGAAACCGCCCCTTACACAAGACCTACCCTGTTTTATGGGTAGATGCTTTATACGAGAAGATCCGCAACGGACATCGTGTGCAAAACATGGCAGTACTAGTTGTAACAGGAGTTGACGAGACCGGTCACCGTGATATTCTGGCCATTGAGCCAATGCACGAAGAATCCGAAGCCACATATCGTGAATTATTCGATAAGCTAAAAAGGCGCGGTCTGGAAAACACCTGGTTGGTAGTCTCTGATGCCCATAAGGGGCTCGTAAAAGCTATCCGGGAGTCGTTTATCGGCTGCAGTTGGCAGCGCTGTAAGGTTCATTTTATGCGCAACATTCTAGCCCATTTACCGGCAAAAGGTAAAAGTTTTTTTGCAGAAAAGCTCAAGCAAATCTGGTTACAACCGGATTACGAAAGCGCCAAGGCCTACGCTTATACCTTGATGGACGCCTATGAAAATCAATATCCGGCAGCCATTGAAACCTTAGAGTCGGGTCTGGAGGATTCGCTGCAGTATTATAGCTTTGGGCGGATGGATGCACGAAAGATATCTTCAACCAATATGTTAGAACGTCTTAACCGAGAAATTCGCACATCGCACATCAGTTGTAGGTATCTTTCCAAGCATGGACTCTTATATTCGGCTTGTCACCACCTATCTGATTGAATACAGCGAGGAATGGTCCACAGGACGCTGCTACATACGGCCGGAAATTATCCAGCAAACCCAGGAAGACCGACTGGAAGTAGCTTAGCCGGAAATCTGCCATATACTTTAATTGAAGCAGCTGATGGATAGTGCCGCCATGTGGACAACCTTCCGCTTGCGCTCCAGGTTGACACACAAGGCTTGGACAACAAAAACCATGTTGCCCACACTCTCCACAGCCTCGGCTACTGGTAATATTTACTAATATGATGACAAGGCAACTTTTAGTGGTCTAACATTTATGCTACGCCGGTATATGCACTTGACCTTTATCGGAGTTTCTGATAATTTTTGCGAACATTACTTGACATTAACCAATTTTTGCGGAATTTTCTGATTTCCCTTTTATCCGCTGTTATACGCCAGCAAATGATAGCGAGCGTGTTTCGGGGCTCATAAAGATTTTTCTCCTCTTATCAGAAAATATCCGAGTGTTCCGTTGGAATAAAGCGGATTTATCTTTCGTGCTGACTCATAAACATAGAAGATACCTTTTATTCCGTACTTAGAAATTATTTTTGGAAATATGATTGTTATCTTTTCCCAAAGGCTGAACATGTCATTTAAGTTTTTCATCTTTCTGTTATATCTTGTCTTGTATATATTTTTCAATCCAGACCAATCCTCAGTCCAGAAATTTGTTAAACCTGCTTTTTCCATCATACTCTTCCACTCAGATAGTGTATAGGGGACGGTGCCGAGTCTTCTTGCTATATCTATTTTTTCATCTTTTGATATTTCCTTTAACCAAGTACTTTCATGTATAACAACATAACCATTAGGTTTTGCCACCCTTGCCATTTCGTCTAAACATTTTTGTGGACTAGGAGTTAAACCCACAGCGCACTCATTCACCACTACATCAAATGAGTTATCGTCATAAGGAAGTGCAAGTGCGTCAGCTACCTTGAATTCTGTTGAGACTTCAACGCCTTCTCGTTTTGCTCTATTGATTGACGATTTTATCATTTCCGGACTTATATCTATACCGGTAATTCTTGCCCCAAAATTCTTAGCATAGTAACACGCAAATTCACCACGACCACAGGATACATCAAGCACATTTTTGTCTTTCAGACTAACAACTTCGCCAATTCTTTT
This sequence comes from uncultured Thermoanaerobacteraceae bacterium, assembly GCA_964529795.1. GTDB lineage: Bacteria > Bacillota > JADQBR01 > JADQBR01 > JADQBR01 > CAZGXM01. The sequence continues at coordinate 36,606 of CAZGXM010000014.1, read as the reverse complement.
AGACAATTCAAAACCGCCAGGATGCAGAATCTCTATCCCTGACAATTCCAGTACATCCTCAATAGTGGGTTTTCGCTTTTCTTTCATGCTTTTCACATCCATAAATAAAATTTCAATTATACTTTCTTTGCCACAACAATTTCAACTGGTAAACCCCAGAATGACATCTTAGTTATATCACTTATTTTAAACCCTGAATTTTCGATTGATTGTCTGACAAAAATGGGACGGCAATCAATATAGTTAGGAAGCTTCTTGTGCCCCCACTCATACAGTCGCATCATCACCCCTGATTTTCCTTCACTGGACATCGCTGCAACACAGATACGGCTACCGTTTTTCAGAACCCTTTGGCATTGTTGTAAAACAGTTTGGATCTCGGGAGTGTCGAATAATTCCAATGTGAAACTCATGAAAACCGCGTCAAAGTAATTGTCAGGATATGGGAGATTGGATGCATCGCCGCATTTCAGATCTACTCTTTCTAACAAACCCGCTTCCATAACTCTTGAGCGGGTGATGTTAAGCATCCCTTCTGATATATCTATTCCATAAACCTTCCCTGAATTGCCTACTGATTGAGCCAAAGCCAGAATGCAGTGTCCGGTACCAAATCCAATCTCAAGAACTATCTCACCTTCCTTAGCACGCAACTTCTGTAAACCAGCATCTCTAAACTTTTTTTCACTGTGCCCAACCAAAGCATCATACCATTTGCTAATCTTGTCATAGCTGGCTTTGGCTTCTTCTTTGGAACGCGTAACCCTGAGTATTTCTTTTTCTTTATCCATATTTTTCACCTCCATAAATGAGCCCGGAAAATGGCATATAAAAACCGATCTTTCCAGGAGAATCCATCATGCCCCCACCTTAGCAGGTATTTATTGGTATATTCGATATAAAACCGGATTCTTCCTGCAAATTTATAGCAAAAACTATTCTTAAAATACTGCCGAAGATATCCCTTTGGAGAACCCAGCATTCAATTTTTTTAAAATGGGTGCAGCGCAAATGGCTTTTTAAACACTTGATACTGCAAAATATAAAATTTTGTCAATGAAAACAAATTTATGGACTATCATGCATCGTCACTCTCGGTAATATTTCGGTAATAAAAAAATAGATAAATCCATAGTTTATGGTAACACTAAGGAGGAATTGGTCATGGGGCGCTTGACACTGTTTCCCGTGGGTCTGGCAGGGTTTTTTTTCGGCATGTACCTGATGCGGCAAGGCCTGGCAACAATCTGGCAACAATCCATCGCCCGTTTTCTGCACTGGATTGCCGTCACCCCGTGGCGAGGATTGCTGGCGGGAATGGGCACCACCGTCTTACTGCAGTCCAGCAGTACGGTAACCGTGCTGGTCATGGGCATGATTGACAGCGGGCTTCTTTCCTGGCCCGCGGGTTTGGGAATAATATTGGGTGCAAACATTGGCACCTGTACCACCGCTCAGCTGCTATCCTTTCACCTGGAAAGCTACTGGTGGTTGCTGTTATCAGCTGGTATTATTCTGGTCTTGACACGCAAATTTCGCGTGTACAGTGTTATCTTTATCGGCCTGAGCCTGGTTTTGGCGGCCATGCAGCTAATGACCTGGTCAGGCAGCGATTTTCATCACCTTCCGTCCTTGGAAAAAGAAATGAGTACCTGGGAAGGGGTTTTTGGGGGCGCCGTCATCACCGCAATCATCCAAAGCAGCAGCGCCTTCATTGCCATGGTCATCGCCCTGGGCGCCAATGGCACGATAACCTTGGAGCAAGCCCTTCCCTTAATCCTGGGAAGTAACCTCGGCACCTGCGTGACCGCCTGGTTTGCCAGCATTGGCGGCACTCCGGGAGCAAAAAAAATATTTTACAGCCATTTTCTTTTAAATCTGGCGGGAATCTTCGCATTTATACCGATCCTGCCCTGGTTTTCCCGGTTGCTTATTTTACTGGCACCGGACGTGCCTAAACAAATAGCCCAAGCTCACACTTTATACAATATTACCTGTTCCCTGGCTGCCCTGCCCTTTGTCCGGCCTTTTACAAGCTTCCTTGCCAAGCTGCCGCCAATTGACAAGCCCAAAACGTTTCAGTAAGCTAAAAAAGAGGTGAAAACAATGAAAAATAGCTATTTTGCTGTTATTGTCGGCGCCGGACCTGCCGGGTCCTTTTTGGCCAATTATCTGGCATCCCGAGGCAAACCGGTCGCCTTGATTGACAAACAGGAATTCCCCCGTTACAAACCTTGCGGCGGTGGGATTTCGGCAAAAGCAAGAAAATTACTTCTTGATGCCGGCATGGATTATACAGATTTAATTCAAGACCGGATAAGCACTGTCGTCTTTACCAAAAGCTGTACAGATCCGGTACAGGTCGATTTTGACGGTGTGGTCATTGACATGGTCATGCGGGAGGAACTCGATCACCTGTTATTACAACATGCTGTCAAAGCCGGTGCAGAATTTTTTTCGCCATATGCAGTGCAGGATATTGAAATACAGCAGCAAAAAATAGTGGTGAAAACTTCCCGGGGTAACTTCCAAACCAAGTACCTGGCAGGCGCTGACGGGGCAAACAGCTTAATTGCCAAAAAATCAGGCTATTCGCTGAAAAAACGCATGGGGTTTGCTGTGGAGTGTGAGTTGGAAACCCCAAAGTTAAATGAATATAAAGGGAAAGTCCAACTGGACCACGGGCATATCGCCGATGGCTACGGATGGGTATTCCCGAAGCGGAACCATTTATCAGTAGGTATCGGCTCCTTTTCTCCGAAAATAAAAAAATACCGCAAAATCTTGTCCGCTTACCTGGATTCTTTAAAACTTTCACCGAAAATAAATTTAACCCGCGGTCATCTTATTCCTACACCCCTACAGAAAAAATTGCACCTGGCCAGAGACAATTCCCTCTTAATTGGTGATGCTGCCGGGTTAGCAGACCCCTTGTCCGGCGAAGGAATATACTATGCCTTGAAAAGTGCCCAGCTGGCCGGAGAAAGCCTGCTAAGCGAGAATCCCCTGGTCTACTCTGAAAAAATCAATAAGCAAATCCTTCCGGAACTGATGCAGGCAAAAAGGATAGCACGCCTGGTTTACGCCATACCCGGTACCATACATAACCTCATTCAGAAAAACAATTACCTGGCTAAAATGCTGGTGGAAGTTGTCTACGGCGCAGAGCAGTATCATAACCTCTGGAAAGAGTTGATCAAAACAAACTTGCCGTTTAATTTGGCAAAATAAAAATGTAAATTGATTTCATTTGTGTATATCTATAAAATTTGGGGCCCATTTGGGCCCCTGTTTATTTAAAAGCTTCCCGGGGAAGCTGATTATTTTTATTTTCATTAATAATTTCCCCGGTTGTTTTCTTGTTACTCTATTAAATTGGTGCCAGCAAATGAAAAAAGTGTTTGTCCTGAAAAGCTTTAACTTTAATAAATTTTTATTTTTAATCAAATAATAATATAGAATCCCAGTATAAAGGAGGTAGAAAAAAATGCCAAAAGTTTTAGCCGTTTTTCGAGACCAAAATGATGCCAATGAAGCAGTAAAAGCCCTGCGTAATGCCGGTTTTGACCGGGAAATTTCCGTGTTAACCAAGGACCGGAACCATGGTCGGGGAAACCAGGAGAACAATGATGCGGGCGAAACAACCATGGGTGTTGATACCGGTGGTGTAGGCGACGGTGTCACCGCCGGTGGCGTGCTGGGCGGTCTGACCGGACTGGCGGTAGGCGCCGGAGCACTGGTGGTCCCCGGCTTTGGACCGCTGATTGCCGCCGGCCCAATTGCAGGGTTGCTCTCCGGAGCAGCAACAGGAGGTATTGCCGGCGGTTTGCTTGATTGGGGTATTCCTGAAGAGGAAGGAAGGCAGTACGAAGAGGACGTACGGCAAGGTAAAACCCTGGTCGTAGTAGAAGCAAATGACAAGAAAAAAGACGAAGCCATCAGCCTGCTCCGTCAATTTAACGGCGAAAATATCAAAACCCATTAAAAAGTCGGGGAGTTACTCCCTGACTTTTTAATTACCGGCTCTTGGCATGAGCATTGTCCTGCCACTGCGTCTACTATTTTTCATGACAGCCGGCGAAATTCTTTTAATATCGCGGAAAATAAGGAAAAAACCGGGGAGATTTCCCCGCTGTGTTAAGCGAAAATTCTTTCTTCGCCGGCATATACATTTGCCCGTTTTCCTCTCAAGAAACCAACCAAAGTGAGATTTATTCTTCTGGCAATGTCCACAGCCAGGGAAGTAGGCGCAGACCGCGATACCAGGATTGGAATAGCTGCTTTGGCAACCTTCAGTAAAATTTCCGAAGAAATTCTCCCCGTGGTTAAAAAACAGGTCTGCTCCGGTGCCAAGTTTTGCCTGTAAAACCAGCCCAACACTTTATCCGCAGCATTGTGGCGGCCAATATCTTCACGGAGTACCAGCATGTCTTCGCCGGAAAACAGGGCACATGCGTGTACTCCCCCGGTGCAGGCAAATAACGGAGAATTATTTTGCAGCATTTTCATGGCCGCCTGCAAATCCCGGAGTTGTGCTTTGCTTCTGGCAGGAACGGTATCAATCATATGTTCATCCATCAGGTGGTAAAAACTGCTGCCGCTGCCACAGCCGGTAGTGAGATAGCGTTTTCCCAGGGTTTTCATGGCCACTTTGTTAACACTTTTTACTTGCACAGCCAATATTCCCTCGGTTTTAAAGAAGTGTATCTCCTCAATAAGCGAAACGCTTTTAACCAGTCCTTCACCCAAAAGATAACCCACTGCCAAATCTTCCAAATGGCCTGGAGTACAGAGAAAGGTAACTATTTCCTGCCGGTTAAGGGTAATAGTCAGCGGCACTTCACTGGCGACCCAGTCATCTGCCGTGGATTTTTCCTCCCCTTTCATGCGAGTGATGGCAATTTTTTCTTTCATGAAATCAACCCACCTTCGTTCAAGAAAATTACCGGAACGGTTCCGCTTACTAGTTCGCCGAAAACTGTGAAAATACCTTGCTTCCATATGTCAAGTTCTATCTCTACTGTCACCAATTCAATAGTATTTATCCCTTATCTCGACAGATACTATAAATAGTGTGCGGTGGTTTTCAAGTTTAAAAGGAGGGTTTTTAGTGGCTAATCGTCAACGGCTGATGTCAGACGCGCTGAAATGGGAATTGGCAAAGGAATTGGGTGTAGACGGTATCGTTGCTTCAGAAGGGTGGGGAGGCGTACCGTCTCGTCAATGCGGTAATTTGGTGAAATTGGCCATCCAAAAAGCTGAAGAAGCTATGGTACAAAACCCGAATCAATAGCCACTGCACGTTTTTTCCGGGGCATCAAGCCCCGGTTTTTTTTGTAATAATTTTTCTGTTTTTGCGAAAAAATAGCTTTAAAGGAGGCAAAATAATGCAAAAAAAGTTAATTTGCAGTATTATTTTTATTATTCTTTTCCTGTTCGGTTCTTATACTCTTTTTGCCCATGCTCAATACAGGCCCAATCTCTACTATGGCTCCACCGGCGAAGATGTCTCTTTGGTCCAAACGAAATTACGGAACTGGGGATATTATCACGGGCCGGTGGACGGATACTATGGTGGGTCTACTTACCAGGCGGTTAGATTATTTCAACGCAAAAACGGTTTAAAAGTGGATGGTATAGTGGGTAAAAAAACATGGCGGGCTTTGGGTGAAACTGTTCGACCGGTTTACTATCAAGGAAGCAGAGGGATCTCTCAAAGTGATGACGTCTACCTTTTAGCCCGGACAATCAGCGCAGAAGCCCGCGGGGAGCCGTTCCGCGGTCAGGTTGCCGTGGGGGCGGTGATCTTGAATAGAATTGAAAGCGCTTTATTTCCAAACACTCTGGCAGGTGTAATTTTCCAACCCCGGGCGTTTGAGTCCGTCATTAACGGCACAATCTACAGACCGCCCACGCAGGAAGCAATCAGGGCGGCGAACCTGGCGCTAAGCGGTTGGGATCCCACCTATGGTTCTCTCTACTTTTGGAATCCTGCGACCGCTACCAGCAGGTGGATTTGGTCGCGCAGGATAATAACACAAATCGGCAGGCATTATTTCGCCCGTTAGGAGGAACAGCCATGCGGAAAAAAATAGCAGCAATATTATCTGCCATTATTCTGGCCGGTGTTTTGGGATGGGGGCTGTACCAGTACCGCAGCCGGCAGCAGCTTGAAAACATGCTGAATGCCAGGTACCAGCAAGCGTTTTTTAACCTGGTTGGACATGTAGAACAAGGCGAGGTATTACTGGCAAAAAGTCTATTGACAAATTCCCCGGAAAATCAGGTGCAACTACTCAGTGACATCTGGTATGAAACCAATGCTGCCCAGGCTGATTTGCATCAATTGCCCATTTCCCAACCGATACTGGCACAAAGTTCAAAGTTTTTAACCCAGATAGGCGCCTATAGCAAATCCCTTATTGGTCAAACTGTCACCGGAAAACCCTTGACCGTTGCTCAACTGGACAAATTAACCGCCTTTCACAATAACGCGACGGCATTGCTGGACAGCTTGCAAAAAATCCGGGTCAATATCTCTCAAGGCGCTCTGAATTGGATAGACATCAGGAAAGAAAGTCGGGGAAACCTGCCCGAAGGCCAAGCAACACCGGAAGAAGACAGCTTTAGAAATATCAATCAGGAATTGGAAAATCAACCGGTATTAATCTATGACGGCCCATTTTCCGACCACCTGAACCTCATGCAGCCCAAGGGTTTGACAGGTAAACAAATAACCCTGGCAGAAGCGAAAAAAATATTTTTAAACTTTGCTGACATTGATAAAAAAGGACAGTGGCGTATCCAGGAACTGAAAAACAGTCACCCGGTCGGGAAAATCCCCGCTTTTTCCTTAAAACTAATTAACGGTAATACGAAAATTACCGCAGATATCTCCAGGAAAGGCGGCCATGTAGTTTGGATGACGGTAGAAAGAAATTTTGGCAGACCCCAGTTGCCACCGGAAAAGGTTAAACAGTTCGCCCTTGATTTTATGAAAAAAAGAGGGTTTTTGCACCTGACACCTTCGTTTTTTAAAATAAACCGACATTCGGCAACCGTTGCCCTGGTTCCCGTAGAAAAAAATATCCTAATTTACCCGGACCAGATCAAACTGGAAGTAGCCCTGGACAACGGGCAGGTAATTGGCTACGAGGCCCTGGGTTATTTGATGGCCCATCACCAACGTAACTTCCCGGAAGTACTGGTCAGCAAAGACGAAGCAAAAAAACTTTTGAACAGCCAATTGAGCATAAGAAAATCCCGGCTGGCATTGATTCCCTTGAGTTCCGGAAAAGAAGCGCTGGCCTGGGAGTTGCAAACTGAATACAACCGGGACATTTTTTTCGTTTATATTAACGCCCTGTCGGGAAAGGAAGAAAAAATACTCCAAATATTTACCAACGATAACGGCCAATTGGCACTATAATTTTCAGAAATTTATCGGTCCCCAAGAAGATTGTTTAATCTCTCCCGGGCACTTACTATATGGGTTAACCTGACACCGAAGTTTTCATTGATTACCACCACTTCACCGTGAGCAATTAACGTACCGTTAACCAAAATTTCCACCGGTTCATTTACCAGTTTTTCCAGTTCCACTATCGCCCCGGGAGTCAGTCTCAACACTTCTTTAATGGGCTTTTTGGTCCTACCCAAGACCACGGAAACCCGCAAGGGAACATCTAAAATCAAATCCAAATTTCTGGGCTGGTCGGGATTTTCCTCTGCCATAGCCGTCATGGGCGGCGAAGACCTGACAGTACTTGCAAGTACTGTCTCTTTTTGCTGTTTGTCCTTATTGTTTTCCTCCCGGTCATCACTTTCATTGATATTGTTTGACGCAGTTAACAATATCTGTGCCTGTTCCTTGGCCACCTGGATGGGAATAACCTGCATTATTTCACTGTCCACCAGTTCGCCGATGACAAGAGCAAAAGAAACCACTACCAACGTTACGTCTTCGGAGTATTGGAACGGGTTGCCGGTGTCTTCTGAAAAATCCACCGGGGTAATCTCCGGCGGGGAAATAACAACACTTCTATTAAAGATGGTGGACATGGCTGTAGCAGCAGCACCCATCATCTGGTTCATGGCCTCAGCCACAGCGCTGGCGGAAATCTCCGACAGTCCTTCTGCAACATTACTGCCGTCCCCCCCCATCATCAGGTCAGCAATTAACGAGGCATCCTTCACCTGCATTACCAGCACATTGGAACCCTCTATACCCCGGGTAAATTTTATCTCCACCAATAAGTAGGGAATATTAAACGATTCCGATAATGCTTTGGAGTTTGTCAAAGTTATCCTGGGGGTGGTAATGGTTACCTTTTGGTTAATCAGCTGGGATAAAGTGGTAGCTGCCGAACCCATGGAAATATTGCCGATTTCGCCCAGAGCATCCTTTTCATCTGTAGTTAGCTCCTGTATTGCCGGCGAATCGTTTTGCCCGTTCTGCCGCAGTAAAGCATCAATCTCTTCTTGGGATAAAAAACTATCATTCATTGGCAATCTCTCCCTCGTTTGCAATTCCGGTGATTTGCACAGCCAAATTACGTCCTGTCACCCCGGGTTGAACCTTTAATTTCAAAACATCTTCGACCAGCAAATTCATATCTGATTTTATTGAACGGTCAAGCAGCAAACAGTCCCCGCGTTCCAGTTGCAGAAAATCCCTCACCGTCAACTCCGTTTCCCCACAAAGGGTAGTGATATTTACCAGCGCTTTGCCCAATATTTTCTCAATCAATCGCGAATGACTCTCCTGGTCCTTGTGTTCGGAACTCGAAAACCAGTAATGGGCAGAAAGCCTGGAAATCACCGCCTCCAGCGTTATAAACGGCAGGCAAAGGTTCAAATATCCCCGGGTATCATTGATATAACTGCTTAATGTTACCAGCGCCACGGTTTCGTTGGGTGAAATGAGCTGGTTGTACTGGGGGTTGGTTTCCAGTGACTCTATTTTCGGGGATATTGCAAACAAATCAGCCCAGGCAGCCGCCAGGTTGTCCAACATTTTAGCGTTGATTTTACGCAGCACGCTTAATTCTATGTCTGTCAACTCCCGAATTTTTTCCGTCATCTGCCCGGTACCGCCAAAAAGTAAATCTATCATTGGAAAAACAAATGCCGGGTTGCTCTCCAAGACACACGTTCCCTTTAACGGGTTTAGCGAAAAAACGGTCATCAGCGTTGGTGTGGGAAGAGATTTAATGAAGTCCTCGTAGGTCAACTGGTCCACGGAAGCGATTTTTATTTGTGTGCTGGTGCGTAAATACGCCGACAAAAAGTTTGAAAGCAGCCGGGCAAAGTTATCATGAATCATATACAGGGTGCGCAGCTGGTCCTTGGAAAACTTATTGGGTCTTCTAAAGTCATAGCTGCGGATTTTCTCCTGGGAAGTCTCCTCTTTTAATTGGTTAGCATCCAACTCTCCGGTGGACAATGCATTCAGTAACAAATCTATTTCCGACTGGGATAACACTTCCTCCATGGCATCACCCTCTTTCTTTCCAGAGTTTCATCACCGGCCCAATGCTTTTTCCAACGCCTGCAGGACCCTGTCCTGTTGAAAAGGCTTGACAATAAAATCTTTTGCTCCGGCCTGTATGGCCTCCATTACCATCATTTGCTGCCCCATTGCACTACACATGATAATTTTTGCCCCCGGGTCAAATTCCCTGATCGCCTTGACCGCCGATATCCCGTCCATTTCCGGCATGGTTATGTCCATGGTGACAATGTCCGGCCGCCTCTCCTTGTAAAGTTCAACGGCAACCGCACCGTCAGGCGCTTCCCCAACAACCTCATAATTGTTTTTTGTTAATATATCTTTAATCATCATCCGCATAAAGGCAGCGTCATCAACTATCAACACTTTCTTGCCCATGTTTATTCCCCCCTTGATATTAATTCTTTATAATCCCAAGGCTTTTAAAATTTGTGACAAAGATTCTTCATTGGGCACCAGGAAAAAATGTCCGTTTAATGTTTTTTCTTTGATAAAAAATTCCGTTTCAATAACCAGTGCCTTTTCAGCCAAATGCCCCCCTTCCAACAAAGCGGCACTGAGAACCGCCCCCAGCATGTCAAAAGCAAATGCCGGTATGGACTGCTTTATTTTTAGTCCTGTAAACTGGTTAAACGATGTAAGAAAGTTTCCGGTAAGAATATTACCAATTTCCTTTAATGTGGATTCAACCATGTCACGGCCCGTTCCCGAGCCCAGCAGCATCTCCACCAACTTTGCAGCGCTGTCGTGACTTAAAAGAAAGAAAATATTCCCCTCGATATCTCCGGTTATCTGAAAATAGACACAGGAAACAATGTCTTCTTCGTTACCTGCCAACTTTAACATGTCTTCATAGGGAAGTATCCCGGACCTTGGTACGGACATATCAATTCTGGTATTCAGCATGGTGGCCAGGGCACCGGCCGCATTACCGGCGCCAATGTTGCCAATTTCCTGAAGAGCGCTTAAGTGTATGGCCTGCAGTTCATCCCAATGCAATTTTACATCTCCTTCCTCCGGCTGTTAAAACACGTCAATAAATAACCGTTACCAGACTACCTGGCTGTTTGTCTTTAAAACATTTTTTTATAAAACCAGGGCGAACACTTTTCAAACCCCAGCTCCTGGTAATTAATAATGCTTTCCGTGGCACCAATGAAAAGAATACCGCCGTTTACCAGTGATTTGAAAAAGTTTTTATACAGCTCTAATTGAGCATCGCGGGTGAAATAGATGGTAACATTACGGCAGACAATCAAATGATAGCCGGATTCGTACCTGTCCGTCAGCAGGTCATGCCGTCGAAAAACCACCCTTTCCTTGAGAAAATCCTTGAGTTGATAAATTTCACCGGTTTCTGTAAAATAACGTCTTTTCCGTCCTGCGGACACATTTCTGACAATATTGGCAGGATATTTGGCCTGTTTGGCTGCCGCCAGGACCTTTTCATCCATATCTGTCCCGTGAATAACATGGGTACCCCCCAGTTCATCAAGAATCATTGCCAAAGAGTAAGGTTCGGCACCATTGGAACAGGCGGCGCTCCAAATTTTGAGATTTTTAAAATCAGCTATTAATTCAGGGATGACTCTTTCTTCCAAAACAGCAAATATATCCGGGTTGCGAAAAAATTCCGATACATTTATGGTTACTTTATCCATAAATTGAAGCCAACGCCCGGTATCCGCTTGCAAAGCCTGAAAATAACTGTGAAAATCATTAAATCCCTGATACCGCATTAATGTTTCGATACGTCTTTTCAACTGTTTTTCCTTGTAGCCGCTTAAATTTACATGAAAACGTTGATTAACCTTATTTTTAAACTCGGCAAAGTCCATGGTTCCTCCTACAATTCCTTAATGGGATAGCCTACCGAACGGATAAATACCTTACCGGTTTCCGTATCCAGGATCATCGTACGCCCGATACTGCCCCCAACTTCCGCTGCTTGTACCGGAATACCCGTTTGTTTCAGTACTTCCCGGGCCTTATTTACATTCCTTTCTCCTATATTGAGAGTTTTATTGTGACTACCGAGAAAGGCAAACATCTGCGCTCCACCGGCAATCTTGGCCTGCAGTGCGGATATATTCGCCCCCTTGGACTTTAGCCGGGAAACCAGCTCGGGAATTGCCAAATCGGCAAATTTCAAAGGGTTGCTTACCTGGGCGAACTGGGTACTGTCCGGCAGCATAATATGAGCCATTCCGCCCAGTTTTAATTTCGGATCATACAGGGTTATTCCTACGCAGGATCCCAAGCCCAAAGTAATAATTTTTCTCGGGCTGTGTGCCACTTTACAATCAGCAATACCTACTTTGACCCCTTGATTATAATCACCTAATTTTTTCACACTTTTTCCTCCACTGCATTTATCAGGAATATTTTCACATAGTTACAGGTATAATACATAAGTATTAACACAACATTTTGCCCGAGAGGTTACGATATCATGCTGTGTTCCCAATGTCTTGCTTACATTCCCGATAGACTCCGCTTCTGTCCCCACTGCGGCAGTCTGCTCAGTTACCAATTCAGCCAACTGGCTCTGTCCTGGCACCAGCTTTATAATTTGGGCTGTCGTGCATATCAGGATGGCAGTACCGGTGAAGCAGAACAATATTTCTTAAAAACACTGCAGCTAAATCCCTCTCATCAACTGTCCTGGTACAACCTGGGGACAATATATCTAAAAAACCGTTACTTGCACAAGGCAGTCAAATGCCTTATCGTTGCCAAACTGTTAAACCCCCTTCACCCGGAAAGCAGGATAAACCTGGCAGCAGCATACTGTAAACTGCATGAACCCGACGCCGCCGTAAATGAACTGCGTGACCTGGCAACTTTTAACCGCAATGACAAGAGAGCAAAACACTTGCTAAGAAAATTGAAACATGCACTGGAAAAAAAGGGGGAGACCGTTGATTTGTAGCTAACGCCTGATACTATTGGCAACGGCCCACATCTGGTCGGCTGTTTTCACAATACGGGAACTGATCTCATATGCCCGCTGTGCCATAATCATATTGGTCATTTCTTCAGCCAGGTCCACATTGGAGCTTTCCAAAAAACCCTGCTTTATTTCTCCACCTGCTTCTCCGGGAGTGAGAGCTTCTGCTTCACCGCTGGCCGTGGTAGTCTGGTAAAGATTGCGACCGATAGCTTTCAGCCCGGACAGATTTTTCACCTGGTAAAGCCGGATATCCCCTAGTTCTTCTTCCTGCCCCCCGGCATCTTCAGCAATCACCTCGCCCCGGGAAGTAACGCGAAGCTTTACCGTCCCTTCGGGAATGCTGATATCGTCCTCCAGATACAAGCCGTGATTGTTGACCAGTCTGCCATCAGCGTCAATGTTAAAGGCGCCGTCCCGGGTATAGGCAGTTTCCCCGTTGGGTAAACTGACGGCAAAAAAGCCTTTCCCCTGAATGGCCAAATCCAGGTTTCGCCCCGTTTCAATGAGACTACCCTGTAAAAATACTTTGCTCACCGAGCTGACCTTTACCCCCGCACCAAACCGGGGTACCGGTTGGGCAAAATCCACCGGCATGCCCGCCTTATTTTTTTGTTCATACAGCAAATCTGCAAAAGAAGCCCTGCTTTTTTTGTAGCCGGTGGTATTGATGTTGGCAATGTTGTTGGCAATATTATCCATTTTCTGCATCTGGGCCAGCATTCCGCTGGCGCCAACCCAGAGATTCTTGATCATTTAATCGCCTCCCCTCTACCCCAACTTTCCAACTGCCGCCGCACTCTTGGCCAACACCTGGTCATATGCCTGGACAATTCTTTGATTGGATTCAAAAGTGCGCATCACGGCCAGTAAATCCACCATTTCTTTAATTAAATTAACGTTGGATTTTTCCAGCATATTCTGTTTTACCGTAAAAGGGATGTCCCGGTTGACCACCGTGTCATTTGTCGCCCTGAACAGTGAACTGCCTTCTTTTCGTAAACTGTTTGGATTTTGAAAAGTGGTGATTTTTAACCGTGCCACCTGTTCCCCGTCAACAAGGATATTTCCTTCCTCGTCCACCGAGAAATTCTCCCACGGCACTTTAATTCTACCTTCATCACTCGATACGTAATGACCGTTCTCCGTTACCAGATACCCCTCGCTGTTAAGTTGGAAGTGACCGTTTTTTGTATACCTGATGCCTCGCGGAGTTTCAATCGTAAAATAACCCTTGCCAATCAAGGCAAAGTCCAAGCTGCGCCCTGTCTCTTCCAACATCCCCGGTTGTTGAATGGTCAGCGTTTCATCCACCAAAGTACCGTATGAAAATTTACCAATATGTTCAGACCCGGCATTACCTACCCTTGCCAACAAAACCTCGGGAAAACTTTTCAGTACTGTTTCATCCCTTTTATACCCCGGGGTATTGGCATTGGCCAAATTATTGGAAACACTTTCCTGTTTCAATTGCTGGGCAACCATTCCGGTAGCCGCGGTATACAATCCTCGAAACACGGTTTTCCCTCCTTATTGAGTGGTAATAATATCAATAATTTCATCCACGTCCCCCCCCAAAGGCAACCTGTAAACACCGGCAATAATTTTCTGGCTTACCTTTCTCTCCTTTGCCCGTTCCAGAAACAGGTCGTGGTCCACTACTCCGGCATTTTTCAGGATCACCGCAACTTCGGTGAGGATACTGCCCCGGGGGATAATCACTCTGGCAAATTGTCCGTCTTTTTTCTGATATACCTGCCCGTCGGTGGTAGCAGCAGCCTGACTTAAACTGACCGGTTTTTCGTCATTTTTACCGGTTCGGCCCGCGGTAGCAGCAACTGCCGCTAAATCTGAGCTGTTCCCGGTATTCTCCACAGTACCGGAAGGCGGAGTGGGGGTAAATGCCACCACCTCGTCACGAAAGACCATCCCCAAATCCCGTGCTCTGGCGATAATCTCTGTTTCATCAGGCTGGGATGGCGGGAAAAACACCATTGCCAAACCGGCTAAAACCAGGCCAAGTCCCAAACCAAATAACACTTGATTGTACTTTTTTAACCATTGTTTTGTTTTCTCAGAGAGAGAATTAATTCTATCTCCCCCTTTCCACGATTATATTCCCGGGCAATTTCCGTCACACTTTTCCCCTGGTCGAAAGCTGCATAAATATCATCAAACAAGGTCATCTGGTTGACATCACTTAAGGTATTCTCAAACGTAAGCTCCGACTGTTTGGCCAGCTTTTTGACGGTTTCATCCCAACGGTCCAGGCGTTTCTGCAGCAAGTTCAAAGTATCAGCGACCGCCGCCAGCTGCTCTTCCAGTTCGCTGTTTGCATTAAACCCGCCCACTTGCCGGGATGTTTCCCCATTCCGGTCAAGTGTATCCAACCGGTTCTGCAGGCTCAGGACTGCCTTCTCAAGCCCGGCGGGCTTTTCCCTCACCAACCCGGGTGCAGTAACCAGCAAAATTGAAACACCCAAAATAAGAAATATCCATCCCATCTTATCCTTCATCCTCTGAAAGTAATGAACGCAATCGCAGCAATGCCCGGGAGTGAAGCTGCGATACCCGGGATTCGCTGATTCCCATAATCTCACCAATTTCCTTCAAAGTTAATTCTTCATAGTAATACAGGGTCAGCAACAGCCGGTCCCTTTGAGGCAGTAGTTTTAACGCCCCGGTCATTCTGGCAATTAAATCATTTACCTCCGCTGCCGCTTCCGGTGTTGGGGAAGGGTCCCGCACCATATCCTTTACCTGCAGGCCCGAATCCTCCATCAACAGTTCTTCCAAATATGTCAAGGATAGGTAATTAACCTGGTCCAAGATTTCTTGAACCTGAGTCAGCGACAAACCCAATTCCCTGGCTATTTCCCTTTCAGTAACTTCCCGTTGATATTTTTGTTCCAGCAGCGCCGCGGTATTTTGCAGCATATTCAGCTTTTCCACCACCGCCCGGGGCGCCCAGTGACTTTTCCGTAACTCGTCAATAATCGTTCCCTTGATTCTGCGTACGGCATAAGCCTCAAAATTTACCCCGCGTGAGCCGTCGAACCTTTCCAGGGCATCTATTAATCCCAATACTCCGAGACTGATCAGGTCCTGCTCTTCCATGTCACCGGGAATACCCACTTTTAATCTTGCTACCACTTTCCTCACCAAAGGAAGATAACTTTCAACCAGTTTATTTCTGATTCCTGGCTCACCCCGGAAATATGCATCCCATAATTTGGAGTGGGAATGAACCATTTTATTCCCTCCAATCACTGGAAGTGACCAAACGATGCCGCTCCAAGGCTTTGCGGAAAATAAAACTGATAATTGCGTCCCGGTCGCGTTCATTTATCTCGTCAAAAACAACACCTACACTCCAGCGCCGTTGGTGACTTTCCAGCCTTTCCACCCGCAGTACCTTGCCCAAAACGGCAACTGTTTTTTTCCGCCCTTTCCAGTCTGCTACCTGCAGCTCTATTGAAATCAAACTGTTAACTGCCAACTGCTCCTTGCTGATAAACTGCATGCCGCCGCCGCTGATGTCCCGGGTAAATGCCTGAACCTTGGGCCCTGCCGGTACCAGTTCACCTGTTTCTTTACTTGCCACCTGTTTTTGATAGTGTATTTCCAGGACAATGTCCAAGCGCACATAATTCCTTTTTTGTACCCGTTCCATATCTGCAGGAACCGCCAAACGGTACAGGGGAATATCCCTTTCGACGACACGTCCTACCACCATGGTGTCAAAAAAGTAATAGGCACCGTTGGCGAAAAAGGAAATCTTTACCTTGTCGCCGTTGTGCAAAAGCAAAGTCTCTCCTCTCTTGGTGGGTGCCTGGATGGTAAAGGTGTTTTCACCCACTCCCTGAATAATACTTTTAAAAGCCGTCTCACTGTTTTCTAAAACGCTAATTTCAATCCGAAGATTCACCTGCAGGATAATTGTTACTCAACTCCTTTTACCTCCCTAGCTGAATAACCGCATTAACTTGTTGATAAAACCGTCTACTCCTTTGGGGTCGGTAAAGTTGATACCTAAAAATTTTTGGGCAATCTGCTCTATATTATAAGTAGCCTTGGCATTGGGGTAAAGAATGGTAAAGGGCTGTTGCTTTCTCACCGCTTTACCCACTGCCTGGTCATCAACGATATGCCCCAGATGTTTTACTTTAATTTGTAAAAATTTATCCGCAACTTTTTTAATCTTCTCTGTTGTCTGTAATGCCTCGCCGGACCCGACCACCCGGTTGATAATCAGTTCCACTTCCCGGTGAAGTTGAAAATGAGAGAGGATTTTTATGATGCCGTAAGCGTCGGTAATGGCCGTAGGCTCCGGATTGAGTACAACAATCACTTTGTCCGCCGCGGAAATAAAACCCAGGACATTGCGGGAGATACCCGCACCGGTATCAATGAGTAAAAAATCCGTGTCGTCCTTGAATATCCGCAAACTGGAAATCAATCTTTCCCGCTGGTAATAATCCAAGTTAGCCAGCGCCTGGATTCCGGAACCTCCCGGCAGAATGCGCACGTCATACGGGCCGGTTAAAATAATGTCCTGCAGCATCTTTTCGCCTCTGATTACCTCCTGCAGGGTGTATTTGGGCACCAGCCCCATTAAAACATCTATATTTGCCAGGCCCAGGTCAGCATCAAAGATAACCACCCGTTTGCCTGCTTTGGCCAGGCTGATAGCGAGGTTAACCACTACATTGGTTTTACCAACCCCACCTTTGCCGCTGGTAACGGAAATAACCTTCAAGTCGCCGGGACTGTTCTCCGGTGGTTTTTTAATTACGTTTTTGCTTACCAGTTTCCTCAGGTTATATGCCTGATCACGCATTGTTCACAGCCCCCAGGATTAATTTTACCAATCTTTCCGGTACTGCTTCCTCAATGTCATCAGGAACGTTTTGCCCATTTGTTATATACCTGACCGGCAGGTCGGTATGTTGAACCACATTGATAATTGGTCCCAGGGTTTCGGTTTCGTCCACCTTGGTAAATATCAGGCTGTTATAATTTACCTGCTTAAAGTCCTCGGCAATGCGCAGTAAATCTCTTGCCCGGGTGGTACAACTGAGAACCAGGCATATTTCCGCAGGTTTTAACTGTTCCAAAAAACCGCGCAGTTCCAAAATCTGCATGGTATTCTTGGAAGGCCTGCCGGCGGTATCCACCAGAATCACATCCTTGTCCCGGTGATTCTCAATGGTCGTTTTAAGCTCTTTGGGCGTCATTACCACCTCGATGGGAATACCGATTATTTCGCTGTAAGTCTTTAGCTGTTCCACGGCGCCGATACGATATGTATCAATGGTAACCAGGGCAACTTTCTTGCCCTGATTCAAAACATACTGGGCAGCCAGTTTGGCAATGGTGGTGGTCTTGCCCACCCCCGTGGGACCTATGAAGGCAGTCACTCCACCGTTTATATCCTGTTCCTTATCCAGTAGTGGAATCATGGTTTGTTCCAGCTGCGCCAACACTTCCCCCGTGTTACTTGTATCAATATGCTCGAGATTTTGCACCAATTGGGCAGCTATTTCCGGTGCAATCTCCCGGGAAAGTAGAAACTCATGCCACTTTTCCAAGGCCCGCGGTAAATTTTCGCCGTTATTGACAAGTTTGGAAAGTATTTGTTTCATTTCCGCTATTTCTTTTTCCAATTTTTCCTGTTTTACCGGTACAGCCGCGACTTGATTTTCCCGGGGCCCATCTTCCACAGCAGCAGTAACCTCCAATTTTTTCGGCAGAAAAATTCCCAACAAACCGCCTTCTCTAATCTTCTTGCTGCTGATAATAATTGCCTCGGGCCCCAAATCCCGGCGGATTACTGTAAATCCTTCATGCATGTTCCGGACAACGTAACGTTTAATCTTCATTGCTGCCAATCACCCCCACTGCAACCACATCCAAATCGGGCGTCAGTTCATTTAAGGATAGTACCGCCAAGTTTGGCATGTGCCTTTCTATCAAACGCCTGAAAGCCAGCCGGGTACGCGCTGAACAAAGCACTACCGGCGGGTTGTCACCGAAATTTACCTGCTGTAAGTTTTTGGATAGATTGTCAAAGATTTGCTGGGTAGTTTCCGGGTCCAGCACCGGATAAGTGCCCTCCTGGGTCTGCTGTAAGGACTCGACCAGCAATTCCTCCAACTTTGGGTGTAATGTCAACACGTTTAATCTACCGTTTTCCGCATAAAGACGGGAAATGGTACGAGCCATGGACTGGCGTACAACCTCAGTCAGGTAATCAATGTCTTTGCTACGGTGCGCATGGTCTGCCAGGCATTCCAAAATGCCGACCATATCGCGCACCGGTACCTGCTCTTTTAACAAGTTTTGCAGCACTTTTTGTATTTCTCCGTGGTTGAGCAAATCAGGAACCAGGTCTTCTACCAATGCAGGATTGTTCTCCTTCACCATATCTAAAAGTTCTTTAACTTCCTGCCTGCCCATCAATTCATGAGCATGAGTCCTGATAAACTCGGTTAAATGGGTAATCAGCACCGTCTCGGCATCCACCACGGTAAATCCTTTGATTTCTGCTTCTTCCTTGTTTTCCTCACTTATCCACCAGGCCGGCAGGCCGAAGGTCGGCTCGGTAGTAGCTATCCCCTTGATCTCCGACTCACCGCCTCCGGGGTTCATGGCCAGGTAATGATTGGGTAAGACCTCGCCCCCGGCAACCTCAATGCCGCGGATTTTAAATATATACTGGTCAGGTGACAACTGCAAATTGTCCCTGATGCGAATAGGCCGGACAAAAATTCCCAACTCAAGGGCACACTGCCGCCTCACCGCTGCCAGGCGGTCCAACAAGTCTCCGCCCTGATGTTCATCAGTAAGGGGAATCAGTTGATAACCTATTTCCACTTCCAGCGGGTCAACCTGCAGTAAAGACAACACATTTTCCGGCCGCCGCGCGCTTTTCTTTGCCGCCAGCAATTCCTTTTCCTGTTTGCGGCTTTCTCGTTGCCCTTCCTCTTTCAGCAGTAAATACGCAGCATAACCGGCGCCGGCTGCCAAAACAATAAATGGCAACGTGGGTAAACCGGGAACAATGGCTAATATCAATAATAATACCGCAGCCAGGGCAATTACTTTGGGAAAGCTCGTCAGCTGTGCGGACAAATCCCGGCCGAAACTTTGGCTGCTGCCTGCCCTGGTAACTAAAATACCGGTACCGGTGGATACCAGCAAAGCCGGTATTTGGGAGACCAGGCCGTCACCCACCGTCAAAATCGTATAGGTTTGTAACGACTCGGTTAAACTCAAGTTGAGTTGCCATACACCAATGATAAAACCGCCCAAAATATTTATCAGGGCAATGACAATTCCTGCTATGGCATCACCTTTAACAAACTTGCTGGCACCGTCCATGGCGCCAAAGAAATCTGCTTCCTGCTGTAACTTCTTACGCCGTTCTTTTGCTTCCTCTTCCGTAATTAAGCCCGAGTTAATGTCCGCATCGATACTCATTTGCTTGCCGGGCATGGCATCCAGCGTAAACCTGGCCGCAACCTCCGCTACCCGGCCGGCGCCGTTGGTAATAACCACGAACTGAATGACGGTAATAATGACAAAGACAATAAAGCCAACCACATAATTCCCGCCCACGACAAAATCACCAAAAGCTTTGATCACCTCTCCCGCCCGGGCGTAATTTAAAATCAGTTTGGTAGAACTGATGTTTAAAGAGAGTCGAAAAAGAGTAACCACCAACAATAAAGACGGAAATACTGAAAACTGCAGCGGCTGCGTTGTAAACATGGTAGTCAGTAAAATAATCAGGCTCAAAGTTAAATTGACAACCAGTAAAATATCAAGCAAGCCCGGCGGTATGGGCAACACAATAATCACTACCACCGCTATTACCAGGGCGGCAATGAAAATATCATTGTTCTTTATCACTTGTCTGACGGTTAGATTTAACCAGCCGGGATTCGTTGCCATCAAACCACCCCTTAATCTTTTTCCCTCCGCTTATAGCATCTTTTTCTCCTTTAAGCGGTACAGCAGCACCAGAATTTCCGCTACTGCCTGGTACAACTCGGCAGGAACTTCCTGGCCGATGTCCACATTTTCATAAAGCATCCAGGCAACCTCTTTGTTTTCGACAATGGGAACACCATGTTCTTCCGCCACCTGGCGAATTTTTTCGGCAATCAAATCTGCTCCCTTGGCTACTACTACAGGCGCTTCCATTTCACCGGGTTCATATTTGAGCGCAATGGCCAAATGGGTTGGGTTGGTTATTATTACGGTACTTTCGGGGACTGCCTGCATCATTCGCCGGGTAGCCAATTCTCGCTGGCGTGCCCGCAATTTCGCCCGCAACTGCGGGTCGCCCTCGGTCTGTTTAAATTCCTCTTTCACTTCCTGTTTGGTCATACGCAGCTGTTTCTTGAACTGCCGGCGTTGGAAAACATAGTCCAAAGCTGCCACAATGGAGAAAACAGCCACAGCACCGGCGGCAATCTTAAAAATTACCGCGGAAATTATTTGATAAGTACCGCGAGCGTCGGTTTGGGTTACCAGCAGCAGGTCAGTAAAACTGTCTTTAACCAAATAGTAAGTTATTATACCCACAATACTGATTTTTACGATTGACTTCGCTAATTCCACCAAAGCCTTTACGGAAAAAATTCTTTTAAACCCTTTGATAGGGTCTATGTTTTCCAATTTCGGCTTGACCGCCTCCGGCGCCACCAAAAATCCCACCTGGGCAAAATTGCTGATACTGGCGGCAATAACCGCTGCTACCAGCACCGGAGCAACCAGTCGGAAAAAACCGGATAACGTTTCCTGAACAAGTACCGAAAAGTTTTCCTGTGACAGTTCCCAGCCGGCCCGGCCGCTCATGAAAAATACCAGCAGCTTATTTGTCTCATGTAAGTAATAATCCCTCAGCCAGTATAAGAGCAGCAAGAGCACCAACATCACAAATGCCGCGTTGACATCGGTACTTTTGGCAACCTGTCCTTTTTCCCTGGCTTCTCTCTTTCGTTTGGGGGTTGCCTCTTCTGTCTTTTCCTGGTTAAAAAGCTGTAGATCCAGTTTTTGCTTCAAGCCGCCAGCTGCACCCGTCACGAGAAACTCCCCATAATGAGAATAATGTCTTTTTCCATCTGGGTTATCAAGTCAGTAACAATGCCTGCCAAAAGCGGTAAAATCAGGGCAACGACCAGCATCCCCAACCCTGCCTTCAAGGGAAAACCCAAAATAAACACGTTTAGTTGGGGAACCGTACGCGCAACCAGTCCCAAAGATATGTCGCTGATTATCAGCACCGCCATCACCGGCGCCGCTATCTTAAAGGCGACAGCAAACATCCCCACAAAAATGTTGACCAACTGCTGCATCATCACACCGGACAGGGCGCCGGCCCCCAAAGGTACCAGTTGAAAACTTTTCGCCACAGCCATAATCAAACTGTGGTGACCATTGAAGGTAAAAAACAACAGCAGGGCATAAATGTACAGGAACTCGCCCATGAGAGTGACCCGGGTGCCGTTTAAGGGGTCCAGGACACTGGCCATAGCGAAGCCCATCTGAACATCTATCAGTTCACCACCGACTTTTACCGCCTGAAAGATTAACGTGGCAGTAAAACCCAGTAGTAAACCAATAAAAGTTTCAGCGGCAACAAAAATCATAAAAGACCACAAGCTGCCGGGCGGTCCCATTTCCGCGGGGACAAAAGGCAGCACGGTAATTGTGAGGACGACGGCAAATCCCACCTTCGCCAAGCCGGATACGCCCTGGATGGAAAAAAACGGTGCAGTTGCCGTAAAAGCGCTAATACGTACAAAAACCAACAGCAGTACCGCCAGTTGCTGAAAATCCAGCACGCCGCAACACCTCTAATGTACAATGGTACTCATGTTGCCGAACAGTTCCTGAGTAAAAGTAACAATAATATTGAGCATCCAGGAGCCAAAAATGAGTAACGACAGCAACACCACCACAATTTTGGGGACAAAAGTCAGTGTCTGTTCTTGAATCTGTGTCGTGGCCTGCAAGACACTGACAGCCAAACCCACCAGCATTCCCAGACCCAGTGCCGGCGCAGCCAATAATAGTGCCGTGGTGAGAGCCTCCCGCGCTAAATAAATTACAAACTCCTGGCTCAAATAACTCCCCTCCAAATCAATCCCGAAGTTAAATCAAAAACCGGCTAAAAACTTTCAAGTAAGGATTTGACCACCAGGTACCAACCGTCCACCATTACAAACAGCAGTAACTTAAAGGGTAAGGAAATCATTATCGGCGGCACCATAAACATTCCCATGGACATCAAAATGCTAGCTACCACCATATCAATAATCAGAAAAGGAATAAAGATTATGAATCCCATTTGAAATGCAGTTTTTAACTCGCTGATCATAAAAGCCGGGATCAATACCGACAACGGCACACTGTCCTTATCAAGCGGCTGCTTTTCCCGGGAGAAATTTAAAAACAACGCCAAATCCTTTTCCCTGGTCTGTCTTAACATAAACTGCCGCAGCGGTTGGCCGGCCGCTTCCAGCGCCTGTTCCTGGGATATTTTCTCCGCCAGGTACGGGTCAATGGCATTGACCTTGATATCCTGGTAAACCGGCATCATGGTGAAGAAAGTGAGAAAAAGCGCCAGCCCGATTAACACCTGGTTGGGCGGAGTCTGCTGGGTGGCCAGGGCGTTACGAATAAACGCCAGTACCACCACTATCCGGGTGAAAGAAGTCATCATCACCAGGATGGCCGGAGCCAGGGCCAGTACTGTCAGCAGCAATAAAATACGCAGGCTGTCCACCACTTCCTGTGGTTGGCTGCTTTGGCTGATGCTTATATCAACATTGGGAATGGGGACAGGCTCCGCAAAGCCGGGGCCGGCCCAGAAAAAAAGTATGAACAAGGTGATGAGACAGACAAGCAGCCCTTTAGTTCTCATCCCGGCCACCCTCTCCCCGCCCCAAACGCGGATTGAACCGGTTTAAAACATTTTGCAGCCAAAGGGGGTACTGCTGCAAGCCCCGAGTATTGTCAGGGTACTCTGCAAACTCTTTTAAAACCTTGATGTCATGCTCGTTTACCGCCAGGAGCATAAAACTATCCTTGACCTTGACGACTAGCAGGTATGACCTGCCACCCAGGAGGATTTGGTCAACAATTTGCAAGGAACCGGATACGGAGACACTTCTTTTTCCCAACCCCAGCTTCAAGAAAATGTAAATCAAAAACAGTACCAGCGGCAGTGAAATAGCCAGCCGCAGCAAAGCGCCCCAAAAATCAATCATGACTGAGTCCCCGCATCGCTTAGCTTGCTGATCCGCACTCCCAGCACCTCGTTTATCACTACCACTTCTCCGGATGCCAGGTGAATGTCATTGACATATACGTCCACATGCTCGCCGGCCACACGATTTACGGATAAAGCAGCGCCGGTTTTCAAATTCAAGATGTCTCTTACCGTCTTGGTTGTCCGGCCCAGTTCTACGGATAACTCCACGTTGATGTCACCCAAAAACTCCATAGCCAGTGGCTCACTTGCCGGGGATACTTCTTTCAAGGGGAGAAATTTCGCTTTCTTGACAACGGCATCATCCTCCCCCGTCCCCGCCAGTATTGCCCTGATTTCTTCCTCAGTAAGATTGCTTGCAGACATGGTCCATCCCCTTACTCGGAAATAGTGTTCCGACAAATCTATTGAATAATAAAATCCTGAAAATAGATGCCTCTGATGTCCTTAATCAGGATGCCGTTAATAGCGTCCAAAAGTTCCTGCCGCAATGCCGCCTTTTTGTCCGCGGTACTCAAGTCAGCCACGTTTTTATTCTGCAATATTGTAATTATTTTATCTCTGATGCGATGACGCTTCTCCTCTATTTCCTTGCTGGTTCCCTTGTCGCCAAATTCCAGCGTCATCTGTACCCTGAGATAACGTTGGAAGTTCAGGTCCTGTAAATTAACCGTAAACGGTTCAAGTTCAAACTTATTTATTTCCGTGGAAACTTTCTCCTTTTCCTTCTCCTTCCCGGCACTTTGCCGGGAAGTTATGAAGTAGGTTTGCGCCGCCATGGCAATGAAAAGAAACACCACTATTGCCGCGGCAGCGGCAATCTTTTTCCACCGGCCCCGTTTTTCGCTGCTATTTTGTTCTTTCTTCGTTTCCTGATTCACCTGTAACACCCCCACTGGCGTAAATATCCCGGGAATTAATCACAATCAGTACCCGGCGGTTCTTCGCCCGGCCCGCTGCGGTTTTATTGGAGGCAACGGGATGATACTCCCCGAAGCCCACCACCACAAATTGCTCCGGGTCCAGGTCGTTTTTCTCCACAAAAAAGCGCACCACCCGGGCCGACCGTGCCGCGGACAATTCCCAGTTGGAAGGGAACTCCACGGTATTGATCGACCGGTTGTCCGTGTGCCCTTCCACGGTAATCTGATTTGGCAGTTTTGCAAAGAGCTTTGCCAATTGAGTAAGGATTGTTTTCGCTTGCGGTTTCAAATCCGCCTTGCCCGAGTCAAACAATACCTTTTCCTTGATATCCAGGGTCACGCCCCGCTGCTCGTACCTGACTGAGAGGGAATCTCCCAAGTCATTCTGGTTTAAAAAGGTTTGAATGACCGTGTATACCTCCAGCAGTTTCGCCCCCTCACCGATGTCACCAATTTCATGTTCCAGCTTGGCCGACTGCCTTTTAGCTGAGCTGATATTTTCCAGCGGCTGCGCCCCCCGGTCCAGGATGCCCGTACCCTGAAAGGAAGCAATAAACGCTTGAAACTTCTGGATGTCAAGAATGGAAAAGGAATATATCAGCACAAAAAAAACCAGCAATAAAGTCATCAGATCGGAATAGGTGACCATCCATGCCGGGGCACCGTCGTCTTTCTTCTTATCCCGGGACATCTACGGCCGGTCCTCCTTCCCGGACCTGTTCCTTTTCCCTGGCTTCGGGTGACAGAAAGGCCTTCAGTTTTTCCTCCAGTATCCGCGGGTTCATTCCCGACTGAATGGCGATGATCCCTTCCAGGACAATCTTCTTTTCCAGCAGTTCTTCGTTACTCTTTAACTCCAACTTGCCGGCAATGGGAATAAAAATCAGGTTGGCCATCAACGCCCCGTAAAAAGTGGTCAACAGTGCTACAGCCATGCTGGGGCCCAACGCGCTGGGGTCATCCAGATTGGACAGCATCTGGATTAACCCGATTAGAGTACCGATCATACCAAAGGCCGGCGCCAGCTGCGCCCAGGAATTAAACACGCCCTGGCCCAACTCATGTCTTTTTTGGGTATAGTTGATATCCGTCTCCATAATCTCCCGGATCAACTCCGGGTCCAAGGCGTCCACCATCATCTGCACCCCTTTTGCGAAAAACGGGTCCGTTTCCTCGTCAATTTCATTTTCCAGTGCCAGGAGGCCCTCCCGCCGCGCTTTTTTGGCCAGTTCGGAAAATCTTTCCACCAGCTGCATGGGGTCTGAAGGCGTGGTGGTAAACGCCCGTCTGGTTGTCAAGAAGACTTTTTTGATCTGGTCAAAGTTATAGTTTATCAACAGCGCCGTAAAAGAACCGAAAACGGTAATCAGCACCGACGGCAGGCTCCAAAACAATGCCAGGCTGCCGCTGGTGGCAATGCCCAGGACAATAATGGTCGCTCCGGCCAAGATACCAATTACTGTCATCAAATCCAACCGCATCTCTTCCCCCACCTCCTGCAGGTCATGCTGCCGCATCTTCCGGTACTTATTTGGGTTAAGGGGAGAATCCGGTTGCCCGCATTCTCCCGCTCTGGTACTGACAAAACTCAAACCGCTTTATGAAAAGCTCTACCGCTTGAGGTTAACCAGTTCCTGAAGCAGTTCATCAGAAGTCGTAATAATACGGGAATTGGCCTGGAAGCCCCGCTGGGTGGTAATCATGTTGGTGAATTCTTCCGCCAAATCCACGTTGGACATTTCCAGGGCGTTGGAGACAATGGTCCCCCGGCCCAAGGTCTGCGGCGAGCCGGGTACCCCGTCACCCGAGTTTCCGCTGGACCGGTAGAGGTTCCCCCCGGCCTTGAGCAATCCTGCCGGGTTTGTAAATGAAGCCAGTGCCACCTTTCCCAAAACACGACGATAACCCCCTTCAAAATCGCCAATGATGGTCCCATCCGTTTGAATGGTTAGTTCTTTGATAGTTCCTGCGGGGTTGCCGCTCTGAGCCTGCGCAATAACAGTGGTTTTGGAACCAAATTGGGTTAATTCACTGAAATCGGGATAAACACTCATCGGGTTGGCATCGGGATTGTCGGGAGTAAATGTAAAATTATTAAACAACACCGGTAATGCTGTTGCGTTTGCGGTACTGGTAGCTGTAGTATCAACCCTGCCGTTTGTGTCAAAAATTATCTGACCCGTATTATTGGCCAAGGTGGCCTGTACCGCTGCTGATTCCTGGGGAAGAGAAACCGTGTAGGTCCATTCATTGTCAGCAGTTTTTTGCAGTTCAAAATCCACCACATGCCCGATCCCCAACGAATCAAAAACCTCTTTTGATACTGTAACAGTGGTGCCTATAGGACTGGAGGCATCCAGGTTATTAATAAAGTTAACCTCATCGGTTGACCTGGACTGAAGATAATTAATCGCTGTTAAATCCTCTAAAGTAGTACCTATGGTTCCGGTTAAAGGGTCAGCCATATATCCCTGCACCTTAAAACCCTGGGGGTTTACCAAAAAACCTTTGGCATCAAAATCAAATCCCCCTACCCGGGTATACACATTACCACCCTCGGGGTCTTTGAGAATAAAATACCCTTGCCCGTCAATTGCCAGGTCTGTGGTCTTCCCCGTATTTTGCAGATTGCCCTGGGTGTGTAAGGTTTCCACGCTGCCGATGGTAACACCCAGGCCCACCTGGGACGGATTGACACCCCCCTGGTCGCCTTCTGAACGATTTGCGCCTCTGAGCATCTGGCTGAAAGTATCCTGAAAAGTCACCCTGCTTTTTTTAAAGCCCAAGGTGTTGACATTGGCAATATTGTTGCCGATCACATCCATGCGCACCTGGTGCGCTTTTAACCCGGATACTCCGGAATACAATGACCTTAACATAAAAATTGACCTCCTTTTTCGCCCGAAATCATTAAAATTAAAATTATAGGTTGCATCGGTCGGTCAGCAACCCGGGGCTTCCTCATCGAGGTCCAGCCCGATTTACACTATCACTGCACTGTCAATATTGGTAAAAACATTTTCCTTGAGGTTTTGCCCGTCTACCGCAGTAACAACGGTACGGTTCTTGATGCTGACAATAAACGCCACGTCGTTCATCAACACCAGCGATTCCCTGGCGCCCTTTTGTGCCGCTTTTTCCACCGCCTGGTTGAGCTTTGCCAGCTGCTGCGGCTCCAGCCCTATGTTTCGCCGCATCAGGCGCTGCCGGGCATGCTGGGAAAACCGTATTCCCTGGCCCTGAATGTTCCGCTCTAAAACTTCCGCAAAAGATGGCCCTTTAGGTGGCTGCGGCTTACTGGCCGGTTGTTGCTGTTTCTCCCGCTGTACCGGTGTTGTCAGCGGTTGCTGTAGATTGATCTTGCCCGTCAACAGTATCACCTCCGGCTGTATTCTCGGGAGGAATTGGCTCCGGTTTCGGGGGAACCTTTACTTCAACAATATCCTGCCAATCTATCTTCACATCACCTATAAATACTTTCGGGCTACCGTCATTGACAGACACCCCGGTGACAATTCCCGTCACCATCTCACCCGCGGAGTCCATGCCGGCAATTTCCTTATCCAGCAGGCTGATGGCACCAAGGTACCGGGTACTGTAGTCGCCGGCTTCTTTCTCCATGAACTTGTTGAAAGCGGCATTTAACTCCTCAAAGCCCCCGGCAATATTTTTCAGCTGTTCCAGAGTGCTGAACTGTGCCATCTGGGCAATAAATTCCTTATCCTTCAAGGGTTCCATGGGGTCCTGCATCTGCAACTGCGTTACCAGTAATTTTAAAAAGTCATCCTTTCCCAAGACGTCATTTTTCTTTTTCGGGATGTTATTCTGCGCCCCGCTACTCCGACTGGCAGCAGTATTACTGACTTCCATTCTCTCACCCCTTTCACGCGAGATAATCTACCAAGCCGTTGGTTTTTGGGTACAGTGTCAGTTCGCTTTTCTCTTCTTCCTCAAACCTGTCTAAAATAGGCCCGTAAGTACCCTGCTCGTGCTGTTGAAAATGCTGCTGCCCGCCAAACTGAAACCGGGAACCCTGTCCATGACGTTCCTGCATGAAAACCGCAGCCTGGTCTACCTTGATCCCCTGCTGTTGCAGCACTTGTTTCAAGTGGGGCAGGTGCTGTTGAATAACTTCTTTTACCGCCTGGTTTTCCACCATGATTTTCGCAGTGATGCCGCCGTCTGATTGTTCCACTTTAAGCGTCAGCTTGCCCAGGTAATCAGGTTTCAACTGTACCTGCAGCTCGTGTTTCCCGGCGCCGCGGATCGCCTGCAGTTTCTGTACCAACTGCTGAAAAATCTCCTCACGGCTGCCAACCGGAACCTGCCGGCTGGTTTGCGAGAGCAGTGACAAGTCCGCCCTTCCCGCCGGTGCGGCTGCCCGGGCCGTACCCTTGCCCCCGTAAGCAAGCAAGCCATCCTGTCTTTGACTTGACGGGTGCGGCAATTTATTATGCGCGGCTTTCGTATCCCTGTTATCTTCCTGAAGCGGCAACCAAAACTTGGTGTCCCGGTCAGCAGCGGTCTCTTCTCCCCTGGTCTTTTCCCCGGATTTGAGAGGATAACCTGTTTGACCCGGCCCGGGTTTTTCCCCTTTTGCCTGAGCTTTTAATTCTTTCAGCCTGCTGTTGGCCCGGGCAACCAGGGTCTTGACAGCACCGGAAATTTGTTTTTCCGGTACGCTGCCTTGTTGGAGTTGCTGTATTAAAGCGTAAAATTCCTTGCTTTGCTGCTCAGTAAGTCCGAGTGATGAGACAGCCTGCGCCAACGCCGGTGCCAGAGTCTCGAAGCCGGCTGGGTTGTCCCCTTTGACAGCGTTTCCAGCAAACAAGTTGTTAAGGATTGCTTCGTTTCCTGCAAACATTTCCGGCAACAGCGAATTTGCCTGCAACGTCCCCGCCGCCAGCCGGGGAAAGGCCGCTTTCAGACCACCGGGCGGGCCGGACGTGTTGGCAATCATTGCCGCTAAAGCATTTAATAAGAAAGCTGTGTCTCTAAGCAGTTCCGCCGCTTCAGGATGCTGGTTGAGCTTGTCTAAATCAACCACGTGTCTGACCAGGAGCGTCAGTCGTTCCAAAAGAGAATTTGCCCCTTTTAGCTGCAACGGTATACTTACAATACCAGTCTTGGAGTCATTTGCAGTTTTGCCACCACTCAACAAGGTTAGAAGTTCCTTGAAAACCGATGACCCTGAAAACGACTGCTGCCGTTTAGGCACACCTTTTCCCTGCAACACTGCACCCGTATTTCCTTTTACCTGCCCCATAACGAGGCCCACGTTCACCTGCTCACCCCCTTTCCGCAAATGGTATTTTTATCAACTCTTCTTTCTGATGAAAGAAATAGTTGCCGTCTCGTCCAATATCTTCTGTTCCTTGACACCAGCCTGGTAATTGTACTGCTCCCGCTGCCGTTCCTTAATCCTAGCAAACACTTTTCGCTCCTGTATCGCGTCGGTAAGCTCGGCTCGCTTTTTCTTGATCATTTTTTCCGCCCGGGCAAGATTTTCCCGCTGCAGCATAATTTTTTCATCCATGGCAGTCAAAAATTGCTGCCGCTGTAACATGAAAATTACATCAACCTCGCCTTTGATAAAGAGCTGCTGTCTCTCTTTTTGCTGCTGGTACTGAAAAAGTTTCCTCTTTTCCTGCTCTCTGGCCCGGTAAGCTTCCCCAAGCTGGAGTTTTTTGTCGTTTTCCACTGCCTGCTTGAAGTCCAATATTTTTTGCAGTTTAAACTGAAACATTTCTCCACCACCTAAACAACGGATTCTTGCAGCAATCTTAAAGTTTCCTCCATGGAGAAACTTTCCTCAATTCCCTGGCGCAAAAAACTGTTAATGCGGTCATAGTACTTGATCGCTTCATCAATCCTGGCACTGGAACCGGCTGCATACGCCCCCACGCTGATTAAATCCTCAGACTGTCTATATGTAGCCAGCAAGTCCTTCAGTCTCCCCGCCAGTTGCTGGTGTTCCTTACCCGTAATTTCTATCATCAGCCGGCTGATACTTTCCAGTACATCCACGGCGGGAAAATGATTCTTTGCCGCCAATTTCCGGGAAAGAACAATGTGCCCGTCTAAAATTCCCCGTACCGCATCGGCAATCGGTTCGTTCATATCATCAGCATCGACCAGTACGGTGTACAGGCCGGTTATGGAACCAACAGCAGCATTGCCGGAACGCTCCAGCAAACGGGGTAACAGCGCAAAAACCGAAGGGGGATACCCCCGCGTGGCCGGCGGCTCCCCGATAGCCAGGCCCACTTCCCGCTGGGCCATGGCAAAACGGGTAATAGAATCCATCATCAGCATCACCTGTTTGCCCTGGTCCCGAAAAAATTCTGCAATTGCCGTGGCCACCATGGCTCCTTTTATCCTGATTAACGCCGGCTGGTCGGAAGTAGCCACCACTACAACCGACCGTTTCAGCCCCGCTTCACCCAGGTCTTTTTCCAGGAAGTCCAGCACTTCACGGCCCCGTTCGCCGATGAGGGCAATCACGTTGATATCAGCACTGCTTTTCCGAGCAATCATTCCCAGCAGCGTACTTTTCCCCACGCCGCTGCCGGAAAAAATACCAATTCTTTGCCCCATACCGCAGGTCAATAAACCGTCGATGGCTTTGATGCCGGTTTCCAATTGCCGGGTAATTCTCCTTCTGGTCAGCGGGTCGGGAGGGTTGTTGTCCACCGGGTAAGTAATTCTCTCATTTCCGGAGAAATCACTACCCTTTTTCATCGGACGGCCCAAACCATCCAGCACATTGCCCAAAAGCTGCGGGCCCACAGCGACCCTTAACGAGTGCCCCGTAGGTACCACCAGACAACCCGGCGCAACCCCTCCCAATTGGCCCAACGGCATCATCAGTGTTGCCTTTTCCTTAAATCCCACCACTTCTGCACAGACCGGGCCATTGCCCGGGGGATAAATATTACATACCTCGCCTATGGAAGCGTTTAGACCCTTGACCTCTACGGTCAAACCGATGACCCTGGTCACCTTGCCCCTGATTTGGCTTAGGTCGGCCTTTTTCACTTTACAAAGAAGACTGTCCCAAGAAATGTTATCTTTCAATATCTTCCCTTCCCGTCAACACCCTCTTCAACCTTTCCAGCTGTCCCTCTATGGTAACTTCAACCTGGCCGGTATTGGTGTCCACCAGGCACCCTCCCCGGTCAATTGCCGCATCAGCCAGAATGCGTAACGATATATTGACCGGTAAGTCCTGCAGCAATAAATCTCGCTTGGATTTCAATATCTCTGCATCCTCAGGATGGGCATAGATGATGTAAGTTTCACTCTCCTTAACCTTCTGCAACGCTTCCTGAGCAACCGCTACGATGTGTTCAGGAAAGATTCCCAGCTCTTTTCTCACCAACTTGGCGGCTATGGCAACCGCCAGATCAATAATATTCTTTTCACTTTCCCTGACAAGTTCACTGTGCCAGTTTCTGGCCCGGTTTAATAATTCCTCGGCCTGCCGGCGTAATTTCTGCGCTTCATCTTTGCCGGCAGCCAGGCCTTTTTGAAAACCCTGCTCAAATCCTGCCTTCTCTGCTTCGCGAAACACTTTATCTTTTTCGGCACGGGCAGCGGCAATTATTTGCCGCGCCTGTTTTTCCGCCTCTTCCTTCAGGTTTTCCATCTCCACAGCCGGACCAGCTTTAACTCGCTCCGAACCGGCGCCTTTTTCTCCGTTCGCCTCATCCAGGCGGAAATCCCGGCGGACATTTATCTCCTGCCCTTGCTCGTCTAATACCGACTTCCTTAAAATCTTAGACAACTATGGCATCCTCCCCGCCTCTGGAGATAATAATTTCGCCTGCTTCATCAAGTTGACGGATAACCTTGACAATACGCTGCTGCGCTTCCTCCACATCGCGCAAGCGTACGGGGCCCATAAATTCAATATCCTCTTTCAGCATTTCACCGGCCCGCTTTGACAAGTTGCGGTAGATCCGGTCAGCCACCTCGTCACTGGAACCCTTAAGAGCCATGGTGAGGTCTTTGGTGTCAATTTCCCGCAGCACGCGGCGAATGGATGCATCATCCAGGGTAATAATATCTTCAAAGACAAACATGCGTTTGCGAATCTCGTCAGCCAGTTCCTGGTCCTGAGCCTCCAAATCTTCCAATATTACCTTTTCCGTACTCCTGTCTACCCGGTTTAAAATATCCACCAGGGTGGATATCCCTCCTACCGCGGTAAAATCTTGTTCTACCAGCGAAGACATTTTTTTCTCCAGGACACTTTCAATTTCCTTGATTACTTCCGGAGAAGTTCTTTCCATCAAAGCAACTCTCCGGGCAATTTCACTTTGAATTTCCTCCGGCAGCCCGCTCAGCACGATAGATGCCTGCTGCGGCTCAAGGTGGGAAAGGATAAGCGCAATAGTCTGCGGGTGTTCATTGCTGATAAAGCTGACCAGCTGTTTGGGGTCCGTCTTGCGTATCATGGAAAAAGGACGGATTTTGGAGGCCGCTACAAGTTTTTTAATGATATCGCTGGCTTTTTGCGGTCCCAAGGTTCTTTCCAAGATTTCCCGCGCGTATTTTATACCACCGTGTATGAGATATTCCCTGGCTTCATACATTTGAAAAAACTCGTCCATTACTTCCCGCTGCGCGTTGATATCAACCTTGCCCAGATTGGCTACTTCATAGGTTATCCGCTCAATATCTTCATCTGGTAAATGTTTTAAAATCCGCGAGGAAAGTTCGGGGCCGATGGCAATCATGAAAATAGCCGCCTTTTGCAGTCCGGAATATGTATTTTGCTGCCGCAAGCCAACCCACTCCCCTTAACTCTCTTCCAGCCACGCTTTTACCAGTTCCACCGCCTCTTCAGGTTTTTGTTCCACCATCCGACGCAACTGGCGCTTCTTGTCTTTCTTTTCCACTTCACCGGCATCGCCAATGGGTTCTTTACTGATATCCTGGATAGGCACCACGCCCTCTATGGTGGCGTCCAGCTCTCCTGACCTGCGGCGGCGCAATGCCACTAAAATAATAATAAAAGTCAATACCAGCGCAAGCGCCGCCAAACCGGCGCTAATATATTGGCGCAGCTGCTTTTCCTTCGCTTCTTTTACCGCCTGTTTTTCCATTGCTGCCTGAACTTTTTCCGTAAAACTGTTGTCAAAGGCCATACTCGTCACGGTAATCCGGTCACCCCTGTCCGGGTAATACCCGATCGCCGCAGTGACCAGTTCCTTGATTTGGGCTATTTGTTCCTCACTTAAAGGCCCGTCAACAGTAACCGCCGTGGAGAGCCGTTTTACCGTCCCCGGTGCATAAACCACAGTTTCCTGCTCCTGGTCAATTTCGTATTTACGGGTAATATCTTCTTTTGATTGGTCCGTACTGTTGCCGCCGGTTTCCAGCCCCGGGTAGGTGTTCATGTTGGACTCCGTCCCGGGCACACCGCCGGTGGAACTTGTGCTGGATGTGGTTTCCTCCCTGACAACCTGCTCGCTCCTCACCACACCGTCCCGGCCATAATCGATACGGGTAACCTGCCGCTGGTTGAAATCCAAATCAGCGGTTATCATGGCTATTGCCTTGCCGGGTCCAAAAATTCTTCCCAGCATTTCTTCCACTCTGTCTTCCAAATTATCTTCAAACCGGCGCTTCATCTCCTGCTGTTCCAGTTGGCTGGCCGCCAGGGACCTGTCCTGCCCAAAAGCTAATTCATTGGAAAGGATTCTACCACTCATGTCAATGACAGTGACATTTTCCGGCTTGAGATTTTCTACACTGTTGGCTACCAACAGGACAATTCCTTTAACCTGTTCCGGTTTCATTTTCGTCAGGGGGCGTAACTTGATTACTACTGAAGCCGAAGCTTCTTCTTTTTCCTCCACAAAAACACTGGGTTCGGGAATCACCAAGTGCACCCTGGCCTGCTCAACCTCTTGCATGGACACAATAGTACGCCGCAATTCTTCCTGCAGCGCCCGCTGGTAATTTAGCCGGCGCTCGAACTCAGTCATGCCCAGTTTGTTCTGGTCAAACAATTCAAAACCAATGCCCTCACTGGGCAAAATCCCGTCACTGGCCAACTGCAGCCGCAGTTCATATACCCGTTTCTCGGGGACCAAAATCGTACTGCCCTGGTCACTCAACTTATAATTAACCCCTGTTTCCTTTAGTTTGTCCACTACAGCCGAAGCATCTTTGGGGTCCAACTGACTGAACAGTGGAGTAAATTGTGTCTCACCGCTACTTTGGACAAACAATATAATGGCAAAAATAAGGGCCAACCCCATGATAATTCCCGCTGACTTCTTGGCTGTTGATAACGCCGACCATTTTTCCGGTAGCTGCTCCTTTAAATCACTGAAGTTCATGTTCCCACTCCCCCCGGCAAGCCAAAAAATTTAAACCTGCATGCGGGATATTTCCTGGTATGCTTCAATAATTTTGTTGCGGATTTGCACTGTCAGCTGCAATGCCAGGTTAGCCTGTTCCGTAGCTATCATTACCTGGTGCAGGTCCTCTACTTCACCGGCAAAAAACTGCCTGGTAATCCTGTCCGCTTTCAATTGCAGGTCATTGACCTCATTAAATGCCTCCCGCAAGTAATCAGCAAAGGAAGGTCCTTGCTGCGCCTTAGCGGTCCTGGTTTTTGATTGGATGCCGCCGACGCCGGGAGGAGTAATTGCTAACAGGTCCACTTTCACTGGTCACCCTCCTATCTGCCGATCGTCAACGCTTTTAGCGCCATATTTTTGGCAGCATCAATTACCGTAACGTTTGCTTCATAGGTTCTGGTGGCAGTTATCAAATCCACCATTTCGTTAATTATGTTGATATTGGGCATTGCCACGTACCCATCCGCGTTGGCATCGGGATGGCTTGGGTCATAAATCATTTTCGGCGGCGCATTATCTTCCTTAATGGCCGTTATCCCGACCCCGCTTCCCACCAGGTTCCCTTCCATATTCCGCCGTAATACCTCCTGAAACACAGGGACCTTGCGCCGGTAAGGACCTCCTTTTTCCGTGCGGGTGGTGTTAATGTTGGCAATATTGCTGGAAATAAGATCCATGCGCAGTCGTTCCGCCGTCAAAGCGCTGGCGCTGATGGCCATAGACTGAAACACCTTCACAGCCTATCTCCTCCCCTCATTGATGACATAACGCAACATGGCAAATTTTTTGTTCAACTGCTGCACCGCGGTATTAAAATTGATCGAGTTCATCGCCAAATTTGTCATCTCCTGATCCATATCCACATTGTTACCGTCTTTTCGCATGGAACTGCCGGTATCCCGGCGTATTCCCGGTTCTACTTTATCCAACTCTGTCTCCAAGTTTTTACCGTCACCTGCCGCCAGCACCTGCTGCAACTGCTCTTCAAAGGTGACATAAGACCGCTTGAAACCCGGTGTGTTGATGTTGGCAATGTTATTGCTTATTACCCGCTGTCTCAATGATGCCGCATTCAATACCTTCACCAGCAGTTGAGAAGTAACATCATTTACTATCCCTCGCATCAAACCCCTCCCAAACCCGGTTTGTGACATTAATAACAATCCTTTTTCCTCTATTAAGACATTTTTCATCTTCAGGAAGATATTTCAACAAAAAGCAGCCAATTCCTGCATTTTACTACTTTTTTTTGAGACATTTTTGCCTGTCCCCAAACAAAAAAACAAACCCACAATAGGGTTCATGCCTTCTCATCCAAAAAACGCGGCACAAACTGCCGCTTGCTCTTGTACGCCTTCAGCGTCTGCTTCCCTTTTTCCACCTCAGCAAGCAGCGCCTTGGTCTGGTTAACTTTTTCCTGCAGCATCCGGTAATTATCTTCATTCAGGTCATGCGCTGCTCTCAGTGTTTTTTTTAACTGTTCAACACAGGTTTCGATTGTTTCCAGTCCATCAATGTCAGAAAATCCTGCTGTGTACAGAGATGCAAAAATTAGAGAACCG